>CALXAP010000012.1 GCA_944386325.1 uncultured Clostridia bacterium | reverse complement strand
ATCTATATCTGGTGTATCATATTCGTTGCTATCATCATTTATTTCTGCTGTATTTATTAATATTCTATCTGATGGTAGCATTTCCTCTGTTACTCTAAATGCTACTTTTACATCTTTATATGCTGGCTCTTCCATTGTATCTCTATCAAAGCCTGGTATTATATTATCTACTGCTCTATCCTCTGATAAATAATCTGTTGTTATTGTCATTCCATCTTCTGATAATACCCAGCCATATTGTTTATTTATTTCATTATCTGGTAAGAATTCTAAGCCTTGTGGTACATCATCTCTTATACTTTCTGCATAACCATCTGCACTACCCTCGTTAAATATTCTTATTGTATAAACAACAATATCTGAATTTGCTACTAATACAGGCTCTTTTGTATGATTATATATTATTTTGCCTTGATCATCTATTGTAATTTGTGGTACTCTATTTGTTATTTCTTGGTCATTTACCGCAGTTATAAATTTTCTTAATGCTAAGTCAAATGATACTAGTTTAACATATTCTTTATCAATATCATCTTCTCCGTCTACTCCATTACCAGGTGTTGAATCTATATCTTCTGTTGGATTTCCATTTTCATCTGTATCATCACTTATTTCAGCTATATTAACCAAAACATTTTCTGAAGTATTTGGTTCTATTACTCTAAATACTATTTTTAAATCTCTATATGCTGGTTCTTCCATAGTTGTATTATCAAAAGCTGGTATTAAATTATTTGAACCATTTTCCCTTGATAAATAATCTGTTGTTATTTTTGTGCCATCTTCTGATAATTTCCATCTATATTGAATATTTGTTTCATTATCTCCCACAAACTCTAATCCTGCTGGTACATCATCTGTTACTTCAGAAGCAAAACCACTTATTGAACCTTCATTATATACTCTTAATGTATACTCTACTAAATCTCCATTTGAAACAGCTACAGGATCTTTTTTATGTTCATATGTAATGTTTCCTTCATCATCTATTACAACTTGAGGTACTCTATCTGTTACTTGCTCATCATTTACAGCTGTTATAAATTTTCTTAATGCTAAATCAAAATATTTTAGTTTTACATATTCATAATCAATATCATCTTCTCCATCTACTCCATTATTAGGTGTTGAATCTATATCTTCTGTTGGATTTCCATTTTTATCTGCATCCTCACTTATCTCAGCAGTATTTTTCAATATATTAGTTGATGTATTTGGTTCTATTATTTGAAGTGCTATTTTAACATCTTTATATGCTGGGGTATTCATTGTATCTTTATCAAAAGCTTCTATTATATTATTTTCATCTCTTTCATAAGATAAGTAATCTGTTGTAACATAACTTTCATCTTCTGATAATTTCCATCTATACTCCACATTTATTTCATTATCTATTAAAAATTTAGTTCCTGCTGGAATATCATCTTTTATTTCATTTGCATATCCTGATGTTGGTCCTTCATTATATACTCTTATTGTATATATAACTATATCTCCATTTTGAACAGATACAGGTGTTTTTGTATGAGTATATGTTATCTTACCTGTACTATCAACAGTAACTTGAGGTACTCTATTTGTTATATCTTTATCATTTACACCTGTTATAAACTTTCTTAATGCTAAATCAAAAGGTTTTAACACCAAATATTCCTTATCAATATCATCTTCTCCATCTACTCCATTACCAGGTGTTGAATCTATATCTTCTATTGGATTTCCATTTTCATCTGAATCATCATTTATTTCTGCTGTATTTATAAGTGTTCTATCAGAAGAATTTGGCTCAATAACTTTAAAAGCTACTTTAACATCTCTATAATCTGGTGATTCCATAGTCTCACTATCAAATGGTTTTAATAAATTTGTTTTATTATCATCTTTTTGTAAATAATTTGTTACTATAGACTTACCATCTTCTGATAATCTCCAACCATATTCTATATTTGTTTCATTATCTGGTAAAAATTCAAGACCTTCAGGAATATCATCTTTTATTTCATTTGCATATCCTGCAACTTTTCCTTCATTATATATTCTTAAAGTATAAGTAACAATATCTCCTGACTCAACTTCAATTGGTGTTTTCTTATGATTATATGTTATTTTTCCAGTTTGACTATCTATTGTAACCTGAGGCACTCTATCTGTTACTTGATTATCATTTACACCTGTTATAAATTTTCTTAATGCTAAATCAAAATTATAATTTATTCCAGCTACTTGTTCAACTTCTTGAGGTTTTTTCTCAATGATTACAACTGGTTGTTCTGAATTAGGCGAACTACTTACTGTCCAGAAAACTGCCTCTGACTCGTAATATGATACTTTTAGTTTCAATTTAATTTCTGTTACACCTGAGTCCTGTCCAACTGCTATATAAAAATCTTGTCCAATAACATCTGTTATATTTCTCCCATCTTCTGCAGTAACTAAATCTCCATTTGAATCTTTAACATATAAAGTATAATCAGATACATTTTCATCATTTTCATTAACCACATTTGCTTCTAATGAATAAGGTAAATCTGATAACTTATCTATTCTAAATGGTCCTACTACAAAATTATTATCTATATATTGAGTTGTTAAAGTATTATTTGCTAATTGTACTGGTTTAGTTAAATGTCTATCATCACCTTTTCCATAAGATGATGCATTTAACATTGCTTGATTAATTAGATATGTATATAATGCTTGAGCATCTTCTTGTCTATATGAATCCATATCATATCCATCATAATTAGTTGTACTATCTTTTTGGCTTATTTGTATAGCAGGTAATGTTTCTCCAACATCATACTCATTATCACCCGCATTTGTAAAATGCCATAAAGCTAATTGTTGTACTACTTCTATATCTGAATCTGTTAAATTCACTTGACTTATTTCAAATGGTGGCTGTAATTCTTCATCTTCTAATTTATCTTTAAAAACTGCTTTTAAAAGATTATCTCTCATCTCTTGTCTTGCAGTTTCGTCCTCATATTTAGTCAAATAAATATTATCTAACAACCATAAAACTGCATTATAGTTAGTATATGTTACTTCTTTAGTTTCTCCATCTACCTCAATTTCTTTTGTTATATCAGTATCAGAAGGCAATACATTTTTATAATTATCTGGAATATCACCAACATTTTTTAAATTGTATGAAATATCATATGTTCTACGTTGTAATGGATCAGTAATTGTTCCACCAAAACCAGGTCCACCTTTTATACAATAGATATCATTTTCAAAACTCTTTGAATCGTTAATATATTCAACAATTTTAAAAATGTCTAGTAATCTTTCACTACCAGTTTGTCCAACTTTAATTTTATAAGAATATCCATCTTCTCTTAATTGAACTATTCCAAGTTCATGAGTTACTGCAGCAAATATTGAATTTTGGAAAAACATAGTTATTATAAAAATAATTAATACAACTAGAAAACCTTTTACTTTACTCATATTATACTCTTTCCTCTCTCTTAAAATACTACATTAATATATATATTTTATATATTTAAGTATAGTTAGTCAATACAAATAATATCCATTATAATTTACATATTATTCTAACACATACGGAAACAAATATTATTTGTAATAACATCATACATTTACAATTATATTACATTTTCATTATTTTTTCAATATTTTATGTAAATTCTTGTTTAAAATCTGTATTTCCGTAAGATTTATGTTATTTTATATAAAAGCCTTATTATTTATATTAAATTTAATTTTGGCTTTTCACAAATTTTTTTGCATACATTAGATTGAAACAATTTTTATGCAAAAATAAGATAAAGATTTAGATATAATAATATTTCATAAATTTTGAATGCGATTGGAGATGTTTATAGAATTTGTTATATAATTTAATGAGGAATGTTCATGGGCAAAATCTTTGATTTTGAGCCTGAATGAAAGAGGCTCATTAAATTATTTTACAAATTCTTAAATATCGTATTGAGCCGAAAAATTTATTAAATATTATTATATCTAAATCGCATGCAGTGAATTGTAACATATAATAAAATTTTCCTGAAAAATATATATAAAATTCATTGACAATTAATAATTAATTTGCTATTATAATTGTTGTAAATAATTTGTGCGAAAGTAGCTCAGTTGGTAGAGTGCAACCTTGCCAAGGTTGATGTCGCGAGTTCGAGCCTCGTCTTTCGCTCCATTTTTTGTAACAAAAATTATATATATGAATATTATATTATATATAATTTATGTGGCGCCATGGCCAAGTGGTAAGGCACGAGTCTGCAAAACTCTTATCCTCAGTTCGATTCTGAGTGGCGCCTCCAAATGAAAACAACTTATGAACTATAAAGTTTGTAGGTTGTTTTTTTATATATAAACTAAAAATGTTCTCTTTCTGGAAAAGAGGATATTTTTAATGCTTGAATTTAATGTATTTGTCAAGTGAAAAATGGTTCTTCTACAATATTAATTAAGTAATTTGCGTAAGAACCACTTTTAGTTTATCAAAAACAAATTATCCTCTGATAATGTTCGTAATGTTAAAAATTATGTAGATGTATTCAGAAGAACAAAATAAAGTAGCATTATTCTTATTTAATAGTATTGCCTATCAAATAGAAAAAATGTATAAATACAAATAAATCACTTGACAACTGCAAACAAATGTTTTATAATGCTATTAATCTAATACAAGGATGTGAATTTATGGAAGAAAACAAATTATCAATTCAAAATGAAATATCTAATGAAGAAATAACACATTTAATATATACTATAAGAGGAAAACAAGTAATGCTAGATAGCGATGTAGCAATGTTGTATAATTATGAAACTAAAAAAGTAAATCAGGCAGTTAAAAGAAATATAGATAGATTTCCAGAAAGATTTTGCTTTCAGTTAACAGAAGAAGAATTAGAAATTATGTGGTCACAAATTGTGACCACCTCAAAATTAGAAGATAATAAATACAGGAGCAAAAAATATTTACCTTATGTTTTTACAGAGCAAGGGATAGCTATGTTATCAGGAATATTGAAAAGTGAAGTTGCTGTACAAGTTAGTATTAAAATTATGGATGCTTTTGTAGAAATGAGAAAATTTATAAGTATAAATAAGAATTTATTTGAAAAAGTAATTTCTATTGAAAATAAGATGGATAAGAAATTTATTGAACATGATAAAAAATTTGATAAAATATTCGACCAATTACAACTTAAAGAAAATATCAAACAAAGAGTATTTTTCGAAGGTCAAATATATGACGCATATAGTTTAATAATAGATATTATAAAAAAAGCAAATAAAAAAATTTTAATTATAGATAATTATATTGATGACAGTGTTTTGAAAATGTTAGCTAAAAAGAAAAATAATGTAGAAGTAGTTATTTTAACATCTGATAAAAGCAATATTAATGTTTTAGACATTAAAAAGTTTAATAAAGAATATCCATTATTAAAAGTTGCTAAAACAAACAAATTCCATGATAGATTTATTATAATAGATAATAAACAAATGTATCATTTAGGTGCTTCTATAAAAGATTTGGGTAAAAAATGTTTTGGAATTAATAAAATAGAAGATATGAAAATTATAGAAAAAATAGATAATTTATTTTAGAATATATGAGCAACTATTTATAAATAAAATTTTACATATTTGCTTGTTTTATACCAAAAAATGTTATAATATAATAGCAACCTTTCTTGTCATAAAGGCAGTTCTTGCATAAGAACGGAAAGAGGCAAATAATATGACACACCCTGAGCTTATTCTAAAATTGGTTGAACAATTGTTAGCAGAAAAAGAAAAATAAAAAAAGTATGTGCATTGAGGTACACATACGCAAACAATATACACACCCTGAACTAGAGTACATTGTTTAATGTATTCATATAATAACATTTTTTTTAATACTTGTCAAATTTGAATACCTCAAAAAAAATAAATAATACTCCAAATGTGCGACTTTCAGTCGCAGTGAATAACTAATAGTGAATGTACTCTTCCATATATCTACTCATATTAAATAAAATATCTTTATAATAATAAAATATATCTTTCTTATCAACATTTCTACTACATAAAATATCTACTTTTTCAATTTCATCATTATCTATACTAACAATTAATTCTCCTATTTTTTCATCTTGTTTTACTGGTGCTTTTATTTTATCTATACAATTAATTTCTATTTTTAAATCTTTTACCTTTTCTTTTTTTATAGGATATACATCATATTTTATATCACTTAATTTTATTTCTAAAAAATCTTCTTTACCTCTTTCTACATTAACTATATGCTCATTTTTCCAATTCTCGAAATTCTTATATATAACATCTTCTAAATTATATCTTTCAAAATTTTTATATGTATATTCAATTAAACTAATACTATCTTTTGTTCTAAATTTTTTAGTATCTGCACCTAGAACAACGCAAATAACTGAAAAATCATTTCTTGTAATAGATGTTACCAAGCATCTACCTGCATTATTAGTAAAACCAGTTTTTACACCATTTACACCATTTAATACTCCCAATAATTCATTAGTATTATTTATACTTTTTGGAATACCATTAATATTAATACTACATTGCTTAGTATTTACTATTTTAGAAAATGTTTTATTATTCATAGCATAATTTGTAAGTAGTGCTAATTCATATGCTGTTGTATAGTGTTCAGGATTATCAAGCCCATGTGGTGTAACAAAATGTGTATTAACTAAATTTAGTTCCTTTGCTTTTTCATTCATCATACTAGCAAAACCCTCAACACTGCCACCTAAATATTCAGCTATTTGCACAGCAGCATCATTACCTGAACGCAACATCAAACCATATAATAAATCATTTAAACTTAATTTATCACCTGTTTTTAAACCTAATACTGAGCCACCAATAGATGCAGCTTTTTTTGATACTTCTACAGTATCATTTAACTTACCACTTTCTATAGTTAAAATAGCTGTCATTATTTTAGTTGTTGAAGCCATTGCTCTTTTGCTAAATGCATTTTTTTCAAATAACACAGCACCTGTTTTTCTATCTAATACTATAGCAGCTCTAGAATTTAGTATTGGCTCATTTGAACTTTCAGTACTGCTTGTAATATATTCATTCCATATTTCACTAAAATCTATATTCTCTGAATCTTCTTCATCTGCTTTTACATACCCACATATAGATAAAAATACAATAAGAGTTAATATTAGTATTTTTTTCAGATTATTTATCATTTTCATTTTCAATCCTTTCTACTTATATCACTCTTTAATTCTATTCTATTTTACTTTTATCTATACATACAAAAAAGAATAAAGCTTCAAATATGAAACTTTATTCTTTTTTGTTTTTTATGGTCTTAATACCACAAGTCCATTTGATAGAATAGATGGTATCCAACCCAAATAGAAATTAGTTGCGTAGCCTAAAGGACGCGATTTACCATATGAAAATGCATCCCCTCCCATTTGAGCGTATTTGAAACGATGACTATAACTGTTTTTCACAGTTTTGGACGTATTTCCAAAAATGGATAATCCAAAAAATTCTCTGGCCCCTGTTTTTTCCATTTTATTTTTCGGTTCTTTTCCATCTCTATAATGACCTAATCGAGATGAATTTATATCAATTTCTTCTGGATAAATAACCTTATCTTTTAGCAATCTTAATAACAAAAGAAAATAATCTGAGATATCAGCCAGCTCACTTACTCCTTTCATATACTCACCTGATAATTTTTCCCAGGTTTCAAATGTTAAATTGTATGGGGGCTCAGCCCCATCTATAAATTGTAAATTATTAGCATCTAAAAGAGAAGCTTCTTTAGATGAAATAAAGAAGTAAGGTTTCCGATTTAATCCTTTCATGTCATTTGGAAGCATTTTTCTTTTCAAAATTTCTTTTTCTAAAAATCTTTTAAACCTTTGTGGAATATCCATTAAAGTTAAATCAGACAAATCAACTAGCATAAATTCGTCTCTGCCATATATCTTCGTAAAGAAATATGGAGAGTCTTTTTTAGTATAGAGTTCATCTATCCAACTTGGCAAAATAACCCCAGCTTTTGATTTTAATTTATAGACCTCTTTAATTCTCATAATGTTTCCTCCTTGCTGTAATAAGAAATCTTTAATAATATTACTCAACATAATATATTATACCATAATTATGTCTTTTTTCAACATAAATCTACATAAAAAATATCATTATTAAACAAAAGTTTAATAATGATATTTTTCATTTTATTTCGTAAAATATTTTTCCATTGCTAGAAAAACATTTCCTGCAGAATTCCTGAATTCTTCTGCATAAATTAGAGTTTTGTCGATGAGTCTTATGAGTAATAAGTAAATTATTACATCACTTATTATCTGCATAATATTTATTTCATTAAGAAATAAATAGCATACAATATCATAAAGTATTAATACACCTCCAAATAAACAGTATGAAATCTCCATTACCCTGCTTTCAAAAATTTCATGTTTATTTTTGGTATTCCAAAAATAAACATATAAAAGCATTAGATTCACCATTATTAGAACAGTTACATAATCAATTTTAAATACTGTCATTAAGTAATTTAGTACCAATGCCACCCCCACAATTAGAAATAATCCCAATACATTAAATACTGGATCCATCAATTCATCAGCATATTTTATACCAATGAATAAGGTGGCAAACATAACCATTAGACCTGCAATAAAATTCCCAAAATATGGAGTTACTCCTATACACCACGTTGCAATTAAAATTATCGCTAATGCAACTATACCTAAATGCAAAGTGTAGATAGAATGTTCCCGAGTTATTGACCGTCTTGTTGAAGTAATCATTTGATTATTCCTCCTTAAATAAATTTTTTAACATATATATTTTATCATATTATGTAAATCAGTGCAATATAATTTCCAAAAAAAAGTATAAATTTTCAAATGAAATATTACAATTCACGGCATACGATTTTGAATCGCCCCCTCCCCTTTATCTTCCTAAAAACATTTGAACATATATTTTTCCATATTTTTCACTATTTACAACCGCTACACCTGTATAATTATAACTATTATTTATTATATTTTTCTTATGATTTTCTGAACCTAACCATGCCTCAACAGCTTTTTCATTCGAAGAATTACCTGCAATATTTTCTCCTGCGACTTTATACTCTATATTATTACTTTTTAACATATCAAAAGGTGATCCATATGTTGGAGAAATATGAGAAAAATAATCTTTTTCTACCATCTCATTTGCTTTTATCCTACAAATATTTTGTAAATTATCATCAATTTCAAGTTTAGCTAGTCCAGCTTCTTCACGGCTTTTATTTATTAAATTAAATACTTCTTCTTCATCTTGTGTAAGTTCTGAAGTAATATTTTTATCACTTACAACAATATTTGCATTTTCTTCTTCAGAATTAACATCTATAGTATTTTCATCATTTATTTGTTCTCCTTGAACATTTTCCTCATTATTTACTTCTTCACTATTTACTGTATTATCAACTTCTGCATTTACAGCATTGTTTGGATAAATAGGTTTGATATAGTCTACATGCACAGTACCTATAATATCTTTATCAGTTTGTACAACATACCAATCGTCTATTTTAGCAAAAATTCTTATATATTCGTCTTTATGTACTTTTGAAATAATTTTATATGTCATACCAGGTCCTTGCCTTACATTTAGAACATTAGCTGTAACAATCCCTGTTGCAAATTCTACTTCTTCATAATTTTTCATACCAAATGATGTACTAAAATAACTCCACAATCCTAAAATTAAAATAGTAATACTTAAAATAATTTTCTTTTTCTTTTGAACAATTTTTTCTAACATTATAAAAACCTCCTAATAATTAATATGTTAATTATTCCCAGTTTTTTTTATTTTATACATAAAATTTAGAAAAAATTTTTATTTTTTTTAGTAATCCTTTTGAGCATCGGGCGAACACTGTTCGCCCCTTGTATTTAATTATAAAAAATTTAAAGTAAAAGCAAAAAATACCAGATGTGTGATATCTGGTATTTTTATTTGTTTACATATTAAATGACTTTATTGTATATGCTATATTTATTGTATAGCATATTTTACTATATGTCAATTAAATTTTTATTAGTTTTTATTCCTAAATATTACTATTTGTTACAATTTACGGCATAAGAATTTGATATAATAATATTGAATAAATTTTGAATGCGATTGGAGATGTTTATAGAATTTGTTATATAATTTAATGAGGAATGTTCATGGGCAAAATCTTTGATTTTGAGCCTGAATGAAAGAGGCTCATTAAATTATTTTACAAATTCTTAAATATCGTATTGAGCCGAAAAATTTATGAAATATTATTATATCAAAATCGTATACCGTGAACTGTAACTACTATTTACAGCTAAAATTTATATATTCATTTTTTTGAGAAACGCCTCTGTAGTGCGGGCGAACAATGTTCGCCCCTACATCATTCACTATTCACCAAAAAATCTATAGAAATCAAAGATTTCTATAGATTTTTTAGCCTCACACATCTAAAGTAATTGAATATCTACTAACTGCGTTGTCTAGCTCACTTTGTCTTGTATCTTCACTTCCAGAATATGATTTTAATATTCTTACATTTGCAAAAACTAATCCATTAATAACAGCCTTTTCATCATAAAATTTAGTAAAATTAAAATCATAATATTTAGTTTCACCTGGATAAATAACAATTGGTTCTAATAAAAAGTCTGTCCTTTTTCTTTTGCCATAATCTGTATCTAAATAAATTTCATCTGTAGTAGAAAAATCTTCTAAAACCACTATATTTTCAGTTTTATTTCTTATAGTTAATTTATATGTTAAATACTCATATTCAACTTTTAAATCTGTAACATTTATCTTTATATATTCATCTTCATACATCCTATCCATATTTTCATTTTTAATATATCCTTTTATAGATAATTTTAAATCATCTGTTCCATTATCTATAATAACCACAGTTTCCTCATATGTTTCTAGTACTTCATTAGTTAAACCAGATGCCATAATATCATTTAAAATAGTAACAGTATAAATATAAGTTCCATCTTTATTCGAAAAATTTTGAATATTATATATTTTCTTAGTATCAAAAACAGAATCTATATATTCTTTAAAATTATCAATATTATCAGAAAATACATTTTTTTTACATTCATCTGTTAACAAATTATATGCATTTTCATAGTCTTTTGCATTACAGAAATCCACATATTTTTCAATTAATTGTTCTATTGGACTCTGAAGCTTAGTTGGCACAACTGAATCATCCATTACTGCAGTATGTGGACTATATGTAGTTTTTGGAATCTCTGGCTCACTTGTATTTTCTAAATATTTATTTACAATAATAATACCAATCCATGCAACAATTATAACTATTAATTTAATTTTATTTCTTCTAAAAAAATCTCTAATCTTTAATCTAAAATCAGTTATAGTCATACACATACTCCTTTATTAAACTTGGAAAGATATTTCAAAATCGTTAAAATCGTTTTCATGTAATACAAATCTTTGCTGTAAAGATGGTTTATTTGTTGCAATTTCACTACTAATTAATACACTAACAATATAATACTCACCTTGTCTTTCAATACTTTTATACTCCAATCTCATAAATTGAGGATATTTATTTTTAACATATTCTTCAAAATCTGCTTGTGTTTTAAAATATTGTTCTTTAAAATCTGGATATAATAAATCATATGCAGATTTATAATCACTACTTTCAATATAGCTTAGGAAAGTGTGAATATATGTATACATTCTATCTTCTTCGCCCATACTTTTTAAATCTTTTAATTGCTCATCTGCCATTTCTTCATCTGAAACAACAACATCTTCTTGTTCTTGCTCCTGTGCGATCCTTTGTTCTAAATAATCTTGGTATTGTTGTTCAATACTTTTGTTATGAATACTAGGAGATAATATTTTATTAGCATACAATGCAATATTACATACTAATAATGTCAACATAGCAATAGTTAATAATATAGTAGTTTTATCTTTCATATTTATTACCTCCTATCTAATAATTACAAGCGGTGTATCCATAAAATCTTTATTTCCCATATATACTGTAAATTCTAAAATACTTCCATTATTATATGTTATTTTAATCTTAAAATGTGAATACTCCTCTTCATATACAAATGAATTTTCTTCAATTTCTACTTTTGTATATTCAATGTTATTCTTGTATATTTGTATTTTATTTATAAAATTTTCAAAATCATCTACTGTAGTAAGTCCAGTTTGCATAGCAATATCATCTTTATTATTATTAAAGTATTGTTCAATTTGTAATACATTCATACCTTTTGTATCTGTATAAAATTTCTCAAAACCAGACTTAACTAGCTCTCTAATTTTATTTGTGGCAGTAGAAGTTAAAAGTTCACCTGTATAATTACTTAATAATTCTGTTTCATTTTCTATTTTTACTTGATATAAATCTTGTAATTCCTGCTGTTCTTTTTCTTCTTCTGCAATCTTTTCTTCACCCAAAACTTTAACTCTATCTTCCTGCCAATGGTCTGATACATATTGATCATAAGTCAATGTTTCAATTTTTGGAACTACTAATAAATATATCAATGCTATTACATTCATAATTATTAATATAATTAAAGAAATTTGTAATTTTTTCATAATTATACTCCTCATATTTTTATTTATATTTTTGCATTTCCTCATGATATTCATTACTATGTGAAAATACATGATTTCCTACATAAGCTACTGGATGAGTATTAATATATTCATCAGGAACTTTATATGATTTTCTTGATAAGAAAAATAAGCTTGGTCCATCTAATTTTCCTGTTGCAGCTACTGGATCTGGCACTTGTCCAGATAATACAAGTCTTGCAAGATTAAGTGCTTCTGGAGTTGCTGGTTGATAAAATGCACTACTTGTATTCCAAGTAGGTTGAAATTGACCTGACTCCCATATTACATCATGCAAAGTTTTTGGATATCTTGGATCATTCAATCTGTTTAACACAACATAACCTACAGCAATCATTCCTTCTTGAGAAGAGCCATCTTCGGCTTGCATTAACCTTGCTAATTCATCAACTTCTGAATCTGAAGCTGATATTACAGGAATATATCCTACAGGGCTTATTGGCTTACCTTGTTCATCTGTCATAGTAATTACTATGTCACTTTCAGTTGTAACACCCATTTTTTTACCCTTACTTATTCTATCACCTGTTTTTATTGATGAATCTACACTAAAACCTGTGATAGTAATTGTTTTTCCTTCTGCTCCTGAAGTAGAAATTTGAATTTTTATAGTATTTGCATCTACTGCTACAACTTTTCCAGATGCAGGTGAAAATACATCTGCACCAGTTTCAAATCCATCTTGTGCCTCTGCATCTTTATGATGAAGTATAATTTGCATTCTATCTTCACTAACTTCTACTCCTCCAACATCATCTTTAAACATATTATCTAATGGAGGCTTTTTGTATGAACTACCACTACCTGTATAGTGATACTCTTGTCCACCATATTCCAAATTTCTATCATCATTATATTGCTTAATTTTGTCTGGATCTGTTATAACATACTCATCTGTAAATTTAACAAAATTACGTTTATTTAAATATCTCTTTAAATCCCTTAAAATTAATTGTGCATCTTCACTATGTACAGTCTCAAGCATTGTTATAGAATATCTCATCATTTTCCAGTCTATGCTATATTCTTCATCAGACACACCAGTTAAACCATCTGCAATTTTATATTTATCTTTCAAAAGGTCGTCCATTTTCTTTCCTTCATAATTACTTCCTGAAGGTGTTGTTGCATTTGTATCATCAGATGACTCTTCCTCATCTGATGAATCTGAAGAAAAATTAAAAAAGCCATCATCATCTTCTTCACCTTCTGAATATGCAGCATTTCCATCACCAACTATTTTTGGCTCTTTTATTTGATGTATCATTCCATCCTTAATTTCTTCAATGTCAAACATTTCATATTTACCTTTATCTGTAATCTCTTTTTCAGTTTGTATATAACAATCTTTAAAATCTAAATCTCTAAACCAATGGTCACCAACTGCTCTTATATATGGTACATATGTAATTTTTGTATTATCTTCTTGATATTTTATAGCTCTATTTATATCTGCCATATTAATTCCATAACGCTGTTTAACTAAAGTATCTGCATCTTGATTTTGCTGTTCTGGTGGTAGTGAATCAATCCAATCTTGCATTGCTTCTGTTTGTTCTTCAACGAAATCTTTAGCATATTGCATTCCGTCTGGATCACCATCTGCTTTTGTAACATAAAGTCCATTATATTTTAATCTAACAGTTGTACTAACTTTTTTAAATTTTACATATACTTTTGTATCAAACTCATCTCCAACTGCAACCTCATATGCAAAATCTGGTGCCATAGTTCCAGTATGTAGTGCTAGTAAAAACTCTATAGGCTTTCCATATCTACCCATCCATCCATCAAGATTATATTGATATATATCTACTGCATCTTCTTCATTTCTCTCTGTTTGAATATGTACCTCCATAAGCCTCTTTTTTCTGTCAATACTAACAGAATCTGCATCTACTAACTTTTCATTTAGTACAATCATTCCATCTCCCCAAGAAGCATTCAAATCTTTATCATCAAACCCATCTAAAACATCTTTCACAAAATCAGCAAGGTTCCAAGTATCATTTGCAATAAGATATGTTTTATTCTCAGCAGCCAAATATGCAAAAATATAATTTCTTTCACCATCAATATCTGTTAATTTACCATTCTCATCTCTTTTCGGTTCACCAAAGCCATATCCCTTTATACTATATCCCATATTTTCTAAATATTTTGCTACATTTAATACATCTTCGTCATTTACTTTTGTCTTTGCTTCTCCTACAACAGTTCCCCATACTGTTGACCAAATATCATCTGCAAGCTCTATTACTCTTCCTCTTACCATATCAGGCATAGTTAAGAAAAACGAAATAATACCAATTAAAAATGCTATAATAGCTACAATAGCTATAATTATTATCATAACTTTAAATCCAATTAATCTAGCTCCAACTGTAACAACTTTTCCAACTTGCCTTTTTAATTCTTGATCAGTCTTAGCCTTTCTTATTTGATCTAATGCAGTTTCATCGTTCATGTATGTATTTTTTCTAGCATCATTATACATCTCTTGTTCAATTTTCTCAGCATCTGGATCTCTATTATCTTGAGTTTGTGCCATATATATTCTCACCACCTTTAACAAAGGGATTAATATTTTTTATTATAATATTAAATATTAATCCCCCTCTTTATGTTAATTTAATCTTTATCTTCTTCCTCTTCTTCTTTCTTTTTTTCTTTTTCCATTTCTTCTTGTTGTCTATTTATATCATTAATATTATTTATATTTGCTCTTTCTACATTTGCATTTCTTCTCTGAGCTTCTGCATTATTTTCCATATTCTTCTGCTGTCTTCTCTTATTTTCATTTTTTATTCTATTTAAAGTATTTTGTAATTCCTGGTTTGGATCATCATATCCATTATCTGCATAAATTTGTGGCATTGATTTTAATGCTTTTGCATAAACTTGAGCATCTTTATTTTTTATATCTTTAATATTACTTTGATCCATATTCATAAATTTTTGAGTTTCTTTATCCATTTGAGCATCTGATAATTTATTTGCATTTTTGTAATTATTATACGCACTAGTTAAATCTCTCTCTTTATACTTCATATATTGTTGTTTAAAAGGTTGCTTTACGACATTATATGCTTGTTTAGCTTTCTCTTCTGTATATTTTCCTACTTGATATCCTGCAACTCCAGCAGCACCAAGTGATGCAGGTGATGCATCTCCTGAAACTCCTTGAGCTGTCATTGCTGTAAATGCCAATGCAGAATTAAATCCACCAACCTGATGTTTTGCAGTAAATTTAATACCCTTATATGTATATTTTGCAGCTTTTGAAACTCCTTTAATTATCTTAGAATTTCCAACTTTTTTAATAAATGAACTGTCATTTTTTGCTATTTCAACTGTAGAATCATCTGTAGAATCATCATTTGTATGTATATTTGGTTTAGATGATAAATTCTCTGAACTTATATCTTTTGGATTTTCATTTGATATTGGCTTTGTATTGTCTTCGTTTATTCCTGTATTATAAACATTGCCAGATAGCCCCATCTTTTTTGCAATTAATTCCATTTGTGATTGTGATACATTTGATTTTTTTTCATTTTTATTATTATTTTCTTCATAATCATCTTCGTCCATTAAATATGCATAATCTTGACTTTGTGCTTGAGCTAAATTCGAAACATTTAAATTAGAATTTTCATCTTTATTATTTTTTGACACATTATTTACTGCATTAAGATTATTTGTGGCAACATTAGATTGATTAACCTTTGTATTTAAAGAATCCCCACCTGATGGTGTATTAATATTATTTGCACTTCCAGTCGGTTGTGATGGCTTGCTAGCTTTAAGTGATTTTTCAGAGAATTTTTTCAATGCAGTCATTGTACCAACTATCGTTAAAGCCGTCTTCATACCACTACCTGTTGTCTCTGAATTTATTCCAAATATATTTTTTATTATTTTTTCTGCTTCAAATATAAAGAACATTGTAAGTATCACAATAATACCTGCTGCAAGTGTTCCACTGTTATTTACTATATTAATTCCAACACTTATAAATACTAAGTAAATTATACAATGGAATGGTTGTATAAGCACATTTTGTAAAAATTCTTTAACCCAAGTATCTAGTGCTTGAGATTTTCCATCACTTATTTTATCTACAGAATATGTAATTGTTATAATTGGCGAAATTAATATTAAAAATGCAATTGTTATCATACGTTTTATATACATTATTAGGAATATAAATGTTAAAATTATAATTCCCATATAAACCAGGGCTGCAGCCCATCCTGCTATACCAGAACTCCAATTTCCAAACGTTGCTTGCATTATAAGATGTGTAATATAATTATCAAATGCTTGTCCATTATCTTGTAATGCGGCGCCGTCTCATACTATATAATACATCTACTAAACTATTATTTACATTTATTACTATAACAATTATATAATGCAATACAAACACTATTGCCATACTAACAAGCCAATTCCAAAGCATAGATTTATATTTTGCTTTATCATCTGCAAGTGTTGATGTTGCCATTCTTATGCCTACATATATTAATATACAAAGAAGCATTATAATTGCAATCATTCTTAATGCATAATACCAATTTGAAATACTTTGTCTTAATAATTTTACTGGATTATTATCTCCAGATAATGCTTTTTGATTACTTCCTGTTCCAAAAGTATCTTTTTGGAAGAAGTTAATATCTGTTATAGCTAATCTATTAAATAGAATTTGATCTGGTGTAACAATATTTACAACTTTACTGTCACCCTCTAAAGTACCTGCACTATTTCCTGTAACTGTAACTAATAATTGTAATGCTGTTCCTATAACTACAACCATTACTCTCATTCCAAGTGTAAAAATACCTATAACACCATCAACAACAGTACCACCAAGAGATTCTGCAGCAGAACCTAAATTTGATAAATTTTCTGAAAGATCATCTGCTCTATCAGTTTCTTCTTTAGCCTCTGGATGAGAATTAAGATATGCATCAGTCTTTTCATCATCAGCACTTAATTCCTGGTTCTGAATTTGAGTAGTAGTTTGCTGCGTTATTTCTCCAAGATTTGCTATATTAGACATTGCCATGCAATAATCTTTACCTATTAAATTAAAAATCATAACAAACAATAATATCGAAGATATTACCTTTATTTTAAAGTATTTCATCTTATCACCAGACCTCAATATCTTTTTATTTTTAATTTTCTTTTATCTTAAACAACGCATAAAATATTTTTTCTCCTTTTGAAAGTGCCATGAAAAATGCTACAGTTATTAATGGTGCCTTTGCTGCAATCTCCGATGCTGAAAATACAAATATAATATACATTATTGCATGTACTAATTGCATAAATATTGCACCTATTAATTCTTTAAGCCATATTTTATATGCTGATTTTTTATCTATTGAATATGTAATTGTTATAATTGGTGAAATTACTACTAAAAAACCTATTTTTATAAACCTTATAAAATATTTAAAGAAAAATTTTACTTGGTAAATCGTTAATAAAACTAATGTTATTGTTGAAGTAATTATTGAAATTACACCATCTGCTTTATCCCCAATTATTTGATCATATAATTTTGTTGTTAATAATGCTTCAAAATTTTCTTTTCCTGTAACTTGTGGTAATAATTTTAATAATGTATCTGCAATTGCAAAAATAAATGTTAATATATATGGCAGAGCAAATAAAATTACTAAACTAGCAAGCCACTCAAACAACATAGTTTTATATTTCGCTTGTTCTTCTGCAACAGTAGAAATAGCCATTCGTATTCCTACATATATTAAAACAAGCAAATTTGCTATAATTGCTATTTGATTAACACTATAATACCATGTTCTTACATTTTCTTTCATTAATATATTTGGATTATTTTTTACATTACTACCTACTGTCAAATCAAAAAAATTAGCATTAAATAAACTAATATTTCCAAGTACTAAATCTTGAATTGTAAACCATTTAAACTCAGATGTTTCCTTTTCATATTCTGATAAATCCCCTTCATATCCTCCATCATATGATGTATCTTGATATGGTCTTACTACTAAAGTCATAAGAAAATCAACAGTTTTTGGTATCATAGTTATTAGTCCACAAACAATACTTGTTATAGTTGTAAAAATACTACCAGTTTCTTCAATTGGTTGTAACTTTCCGTTAACGGTAGCTTGTCCTTCTGTAATAGAATTTATATCTTTTATACCAGCACCTTCAACATCTGAAAAGCTTTCATCTGGAATTCCTGTACTATCTGTTTCTTCCGCATTAGATGACTGGTTTTGCTGTGTTGTATTATTATTACTACTACTATTTGTTGTACTACTTTGAGTATTTGTTAATATACTTGTATCTATTGCATAACTTTTATATGGAAGTAGTGCATTTATTAATATTATAATTATTAAAAATATACTTATAATTTTCTTCATACACACACCTTCCATTTATAAATTATTTTTTACTTTTTATCCTTTTTTTCCCTTTTTCTTATTACATTTAGGTTTGTTTCAACAAATTCAAATTCTTTTCTTGTAGGTTTAATAGCAATAATAGCTGTATCTTCGCCTACTTTAAGCAATCCTTCACCTCTACTACAAGTAGTTAAAAAGTATGCTTCCCCCTCACTTAATTTAAAAACTTCTTTTATATAATCTATTTCTGATTTATCCTGTGCTAAAAATAATTTCGTATCTGAAGATGTTAAAACAGCTTGAACTTCAGGTTTCTCATAAAAATCTTGGAATTTTTGTGATACAACTGCTAGAGAAACATTTCTTTTTCTAGCACGTCTTGCCATTGTATTCAAGAAATCAACAGCTTCTGGGTATGGTAATAACATCCATGCCTCATCAACTAGCACTCTTTTTTGTACTGCTTTTGTTCTATCTTCACTATTTTTCTTAACATATTTCTCCCAAATCCATGAAAGCAATATCTGTTGTGCAAGTGGTCTTGCAAATCTCTCTTCCAAATTTGAAATATCCAAATTTATAAAAGGTATTCCATCTAATAAATCAAATGTAGATTGTCCATCAAAATAAGCCATCTGACCATTATACTCTCTAACATATTGTTTCATAACTTTTATTAAATAACTATAATGGAATCTATAATCTTGATTAGTATTTTTTTCTGCATTTATCAAAATTCTTTTATACCATGAACCAATTGTAGGCATCTCTTTTTTTGGTCTTCCTAAAAATGTTCTATTTATAATTGGTCCATCATTAACATATAAACTATTAATATCGTTTGTAATACCTCTACTTTTATATTCTTCATATACAGACTCAGATATTATTTGTTTTGTAAGCTCATTTACTTCTGTACTTCTTGTACTTCCTCTTGCCATAGTTAATAATGCTTGTGTTACGTCCTCAACTTTATTTTCAATATTTAAAACAACTCTTTCTTTTCCTGTTATTTCATCTTTAACTGTTTCTGGCTCTAAATCAAATAAATTAATTATTGTTTTTGAATTTGGGCTTATTGTTACATTTACACCACCCAAAGCTTCTGCAACAACACCATACTCACCTTCTGCATCTAGTGCTAAACTTTCTATACCCATAAGCACAGAAGATCTGGCTGTTAATGTTTTAATAGTAACACCTTTACCAGCACCAGACTTACCAAATATAACCATATTATAATTTGTAAGTGTTGGACTAAAATTATCAAATAATATTGGTAAACCTGTTTGTCTATTAAATGCTAGTGGTATTCCCTTATCATGTCCAACTTCTGATGTAAAAAATGGGAAAACAGTTGACATTGATCTTCTATCAAATGTATGTTTTTTATTTATTTTATTTTCACCATATGGCATATTACTTCTAAATGCTTCATCTTGAAGTGCCCATGCAGGTTTTACACCTATTAATGTTTTTGACATTTCAGATGCTAGTAATTCTGTATATTTATCTAAATCATCTAAACTGTATGCAAATAATGTACATAATATAGAAGATTCAAACAATTTATTAAATCCACTTGCAATCTCATCTCTTAGCTCTTCAGCTTCTGCTCTTTTTTGAGCTAATATTCTCTCTCTATTTATATCTCCTCTATCTAAAGCAACAATTCTTTCTGATTCCAATTCATTTATAGTTCTATTTAATTCAGTTTGTGAAGTACTTTCACTTACTGGATTTATAAAAACAGATACATTAACATCACCAAATGTATACATACTTCTCAAAAATTCAGGGAATGTACACATCCTTGGTATTGTACTAACTAACATAGTTCTTGCATATCTTGTAGAACTAGAAACTATTTCTAAATGATTTACATTACCAGCATTAATTCCTGCTGGTGCTATTAGATCTTTTAAATTAGATGCATTTGCACTTAAAAAATCTTCTTTTTTAGTTTGTTTTATTGGTTCTATTTGTTCCTTTTTTTTCTTTTTAAACATAACCAAATTCACCTCTCAAATTAATCTTAAGTACTATATAGTACATTATTTTTCAGAATTTTTCTTTCTTCCCCTTCTTTTTTTAGGTTCTTCAACCTTTTCATCTGGAATATTTTCATCTTTATTTACTTCTTTTTTCACTTCTTCAATTGTTGTATCATATAGCTCTTTACTCATATCATCTTTATATTCATCAATTAATTCTATAGCCTTTTTCTCTAACTGTTTTTTTCTTTTTTCTTTCATCTTTTTTTCTTGTTCTAATTTCTCATCAGCTGTAACAAGACTCTTTGTAGCAATCTCTACTGCTTTTTCTTCCATTTCCTTATCTAGCATTGCTTTTTTCTTTTCTAATACATCTTTAGATGTACTATATAAAGCATCATATTGTGCATCTAGTGCTTTTGATATTTGTAATAATTCTGAATCGTCTCTATTATATGCAACATATAATAATTCAGCTAATTCTTCTGAATTTAATATTCTACCAGATACCTCACATGAAGCTAATGATTTTATTATAGATTGAGTTCTTGTATATAATTCTGAAAAACACATATTATCTATTTCTTCTTTAGAATAATTAGAAACATTTCCTAATTCTGAAGAATAATATGAAATAATAACATAAGTTTTTTGTTGCAAAACATTTTTATTTAAGCTCATTCTAGCAATATATTCAGATACATCTGCACCATATTCTAATATATTTACTTTTCTTCTTTCTTCAAATCTTAATTTTTCTAGTAATTGCAAATTTCCACTATCTGAAACTTCTCTAATTTTTGCTCTTATTTGTTCAACATCTTTTTGTATTTCTTTTACTCTATCTCTATATCCTTCTATAATATCTTTTAAATTTAAACTTCTTGTTTGAACATATAACTGTATTTGGAATCTAAGAGTATTTAAAAATTGGACAAATCCTTCTTCTACAGCTATTTTTTCTTTTTCAGAAAGCAAATCATAATTTACACCTTGACATTGTACAACCATTACATATTGTGTTCTATTTTTTCTTACAATCATATTATCTTTTATTTCATCAAACTCCATAAATTTTAATATTGATTCTCTTGGCAAATTAGCTTGTACAGAAGATGTATATTCAGATGATTTTCCTTTCTTTTCTGCAAGTTTAATTTCTTCTTTTGTCTTATTTTTATTTCTATAACCTATATAAAAATATAATAGTACTAAACCTGCAATTACAAAAACTAATATTACTAGTATTATATTTAAAATATTAACTGGACTCATTTATTTCTTCTCCTCCTTTGTATAAACATAAATTTTTCTATTCATTCTAAAATTTATATATCTTCTTATTATCTCACTTAAAGGTTCCCCACCTATTTTTTTAGTAAATGGCACTCCAGTTAATGTTGGTATTTTTACAGTTCCTACTAAAAATCCTATAAGTGCAAAAATTGCTACTGTTACAACACCTGCAAATTGAATGTTTAAAACTGCAAATATTGCATAAAATATTAAACCTACTAATCCACCTACAACTGTCGAAATTAAAGATTTAACACTAAAAACATATAAAATTCTTGTTTCTCCTCTTAGATTACGTGGAATATAATATGTACCCATAAATACTTCTCCTCCTTTGTATTTATTAAATTAAATCATTCATAAAACTATATACTAATCTCCAAATTGCAACAGCACCAAAAATAACAACAGCAGCAACAACTAAACCAATCATCTGCTGTTTTAATTTTGCCTGTGTACTAGGATCTGCAGACATATATTTTATTCCTAATATAATAGTAACAATTATAAGCACTAAAATAGCTACTCCCATTAGAAATTGACCTATTGGTAGCAATATTTCTGATACTTTTTGTTCTGAAACAATGTTTCCATTTTTTCCACTATCAACCCAACTTTCTGCTTGTGAAACCATTTCATCAAAAGTTGGAAATGCTAAAGACTCAGTTGGATTAAAAAATATTATAGAAAAAATTATTATAATTGGTAATAATATTAATTTTATTTTCATTACCTCACCTCAATTAAAAACATACTTATAATCACATTAATTATACCTCATTTTTACCTATTTTTCAACATTTGTAAACAACAATACAGTCATTTATACAAAATGTTATGTTATTGTAATATTACAACTATATTACATAAAATCTAAACACTTAGGGATTATCAAATAATCTCTCATATTTTAATTAATATAATTATAACTATATTTATATTATTTTTTTATTACAAGATTAATTTTGGTTTTTAATAATACTATTATGTAAATTTATAAATGTGATAAAAATAGTGAAAATATATAAAAGCAATATATTTTCACTATTTTTATTGTAACCATTCTGCCATCTTTGCCACAATTTGCAATATATTTACTGCACAAAACATTATTACAGCACCTATAACAAATGGCATTGCTCTTGATTTTAAATCTGCTTTTTCAGATGGACTTGCCATCATATATCTTATTCCTATCACACATAATATTCCTATTGATGCAACTATGCCAACAGCATATATTACACCTAATATTTTATTTCCAGCACTTACTAATTTAGTTGTTCCACCTACATCTGTTACTTTTTGCATTTGAGAATATCCAGGTGGATCATCTGCAAAAACTGGTGTAGCAATCATAAATACTAAAAATAAAATCATAATTATACTTAAAATTTTATTTTTCATATTTATCACCTACCCTGCTGGTACAACTTCTGTTGCCATTGTATATATTAATTTTACAATATTAACTGCTGCAAATAGTACAACAGCACCAACTATGTATATTACAGAAGCTTGTTTTATATTAGCTTTTTCATCTGGAGCTGCCTTTACATATTTCATTCCTAAAAATAATAGCATACCAACTGAAACAGCTATTCCTACTACTTGAATAATACCTACAATGTTTTGTCCTACTGTATTTACTTTAGAAGCTGCTTGTGTATCTGTATTTGGAGTAAAACTACTTATCATACTAGAAACATCAGCATTTGATACAATATTTATTGTAAATATTGAGAAAAATATTAACAACACAGAAATTATCTTTATCATACTTTTTTTCATAACTAAAACCTCCTTTTTAAGGATTTATGTACTGATTATAAAATATCCTTTTGGAATAGTTCCAGAAGGATATTTTATTTTATATGTACTTACTAAATTGATACATCTGTTACATCTTTTGCAAAATCTTGAATAATTGCTAAGATATTAACAGCTGCGAATATAAATACTGCTGCAACTACATATATAGGAGCTGATTTTTTAATTTCAGCTTTTTCACTAGCAGACGCAACAACGTATTTTATACCTAATACAACTAACATAACTACTGCAGCTGCTGTACCAACAACTTGCACAATTCCAATTATGTTTTGGGAAATATCAGTAACTTTTGCTGCTGCATTTCCATTAGTATTACCTTCGAAATCTGTTACATCAACTTCAGCAAATACTGATGTAGTCATAAATGCTGTAAGCACTGCCATAAGTAATATAATAGGAGTAATATACTTCACTATTTTATTATCCATAATAATTGGCCTCCTTTTTATTTTTCTAAATTTTTTACACTACGTATAATAACATTATAAAACATTTTTATATAAAAATCAATATTTTATTTAAAACTCACATGATATCTATTCTGATACTATTAACAATTAATAAAATAATATATAAAATTTTTTGAAAAATATCTCTGTAGCGCGGGCGAACACTAATCTGCAACCAAAGGTTGCAATGAATAGTGAATAATTAATAATGAATAATTTATTTTGCAGAGTAAGTAGAAAAATTTATAAGATATTATTATATCAAATTCGTATGCTGTGAATTGTAAATCTATTATTTGATAAAATTTCCATGATACACTTATTAAATAATTGATTTTTTCTACAAAATATTGTATAATAAAGTTAGCTTTTTTTATGTATACTTATTAGGGAGGGTTTATCATGACAAAAACATTATATATTCAATCTGCACGGGTCAAAAAAATTTCTCTGATTACAATACTGTTACTGCTGGCAACAGTATTGTCCAGCATCTTCAATGCTCACTTACCTAGCCATATGCAGGTAGCATTTATACAAACCTGCGAAGCTAGAAGTGAGAGAGATATTTGGCATTCTTTCTTTAGGAAAGAATTTCAACGACTCATACAAAATGAGTTTAAAGGTGTTAGACAATTAAGAGATACTCGGTATGATATTTTATCCCACAATATGTGGGAAAGAAATGACTGGGAAACTGACATGCGTTACTATAAAGTAATGCAACATGGAGCATTGTCCTATAACGGACAATATGTTCAATATGCGAATCCTGCTATTTCCCAGTGGGGAGAAAGAATTAAAAATCAGATTCTTGCTGAACGAGCTAATTCTGGTCTCTCTGGTGGTATTAGTTATCATGATATAGTTTTTGACTATAGCACTGACAGAAAGATTATTGAGCTTCTCTGTAACACGCCAGGAAGTCCATACCGAATTGTTAAAAAATATTTGGGAAGCAAATGTTTTCAAATAGCATTTGATCCGAATCTTTTGGTTTAACCCTAAAACAAGCAACTCAAATGAGTTGCTTGTTTTTTTATGTAAAAAAATGCTGTGCAATTTTTTGCACAACAAATTTTATACTGCTGTCAGAGCTTTTTTATTATCATCTTGCATATCTTTTTCTTCTCTATAGTATTCTGCAATTAGGTCATCTAATTCAACACTTATTTTATATATGATTCCATAATCTACTCCATCTATAATGCTTTTATTTAATTTATCTCTTAATTCACAAATTTTATCATCTATCATATATATCACTCTCCCATCTTTTTTTAATTAGATTTTTATTTAATTGCATTTATACCATATATAATATATAGCTCTTTTCATATGTATTATTTAATGTACATATATAATACCATAAATTTACATTAAAAATCAAGATTTTTATTTCTTTTGCAATAATTTCGTATTATTTTTTTCTGCATTTTTCGACATATTTCTTATTTTTATAATATTTATAATTAGCATAATACAGCTAAATACAAAAATCACCAAAGATAGCACTTGAGAAATTCTAAAATTAAATAGCATCAAACTATCTGTTCTAAGCCCTTCAACAAAAAATCTCTCAAAAGAATATAATATTAAATATATATATGTCAATTCTCCTGCAAATTTTCTCCTTTTTGTCATAAACATTAATATTATAAAAATTATAAATGTAGATATAGATTCATATAAAAAAGTTGGGTGTACTTCTATATATTTACCATTTTCTAAAATACCCATCCTAAAAAAATTATCTGTTTTAGTTCCATATGCTTCTACATTAACAAAATTTCCCCATCTACCTATTGCTTGTCCTAAAGCTAAACATGGAACTAAGTAATCTAATAAATCTAAAAATTTTATATTTTTCTTCTTACAAAATATATAACATGTAATTACACCACCTATAATTCCACCATATATTGCAAGACCACCATCTCTTATATTAAATATTTGACTTGGATTTTTTAAAAAATAATCCAAGTCAAAAACTACATAATATAATCTAGCACAAATAATCGAAATAGGTATTAAAAAAATACTTAAATCTAATATATCTTTATAGTCTATATTACATTTTTTATCATTTATTTTTAATATTAAAAAGGCAATTAGTATTGCACTTACAATTAATATTGCATACCAATATATATCTATTTCAAAAATACTAAATGCAACTCTATTTATATTAAATTCTAAACCTAAGCTAGGAAAAGTAACCATAATTTCCTCTCTTAATAAAATAACTCTTTCAGATGTGAAATAGCCATAATATTATTTTAAAAATTCTTTTTTATTTTTAAGTGATTACTTTGAAGCAATCGGGCGAACACTGCTTTCCCCTACATTACTCTACTATTATAAATAATCTTGCTTGTTTAAATATTGCAATTTTTTTAATTTAATGGCTCAACAATGCTTATTACTTGTTTATCTTCATTAAATACTTCTTTAAATACACTCATAACATATTCTATATCTATTTTCTCAATCTCTTCTATATAGTCAAAACTATTTATACCTTTAAAGTAATCTGCTAAAAACATTCTTGAGATATCTCCTACTTCATTGAATTCTTTTACATAATCACCATATATCATTCTTTTTATTCTTTTGAAATCTTCTTCATTTAATCCAGATTTTTTCATATTTTCTATTTCTTTATTTAAATATTCTTGAACTTCTTTTGGCTTTTTAGATTGTCCACCTATCATAATATATGCATAATTATCTGTAAACTCATAAGCTAGCTCCGCTTCTTGTAGCATCAATCCACTATTATATAATTCTTTATATAAATTTGAACTCTTTCCTATTATCAAATTTAATATTATTTCTACTGCTATATGTCTTTTTACAATATCGTTTGTTACAACTTTATCTTTATATCCTATTATAAAAGAAGGTATACTAACTTCCATCTTTTTTATTATTTCTTTTTGATTAATTTCTTCAGGTTCTTCTTCATATATTCTATCTATTTTTCCAACTTTTTCTTTATTTACTTGCTTTTGTTTTACATATTCTATAGTTTTTTCTGGTTCAAAATCGCCACATAATACTAAAACCATATTACTTGGATTATAAAATGTATTATAACATTTATATAAAATATCTTTATCTATTTTACTTATAGACTCTATTGTTCCTGCAATATCTAATCTTACAGGATTTTTTGAGTACATAGCTTTTACTGCATTTATATACACTACCCAATTAGGTTCATCATCATACATCATTATTTCTTGACCTATTATTCCCTTTTCCTTTTCCACATTCTCGTCTGTAAAATATGGATGTTGTATATAATTTGCAAGTTCATCAAATGCAGGCTCAAAATTTTCTGTTGACTCAAATAAATATGCTGTATGATCATTTGTTGTATATGCATTAGCATTTACACCTAAAGCAGATAAAACATCTAGACTATTTGTTCCACCTTCTTGCTCAAACATTTTATGCTCTAAGAAATGTGCCACCCCATCTGGTACAATAGTTATTTCCTTTTCACCAGAAGCCATGAATTTACTATTATTAGAACCATAATGTGTACCCCATATTGCATACTTTTTTCTAATTCCCTTTTTAGGAATTATCATTACAGTTAATCCATTTTCCAATTTATCTATATATAATTTTTCTTTTACCTTCGTATTTTCTATTATTTGCATATTTGCCTCCTATTTACATTATTTTTTTAAGAAATATATTGTATTTATAGAAATATTATTAGCAATATTTATTATTTGCTCTTTATTTACTAATTCAATATTTTTCTTATATTCCTCTGGTGAATAAAATGCTTGTGATAATTCTTGTCCAAAATAATATGTGATTTCTGTGTCTTGCTCTTCTTCTATAGAATTTATTGAAGAATATAAATAATTTTTTGCATTATTTATTTCATCATCAGTGAAATTACCATTTTTCATATCTTCTAATTGCTCTTTTATAATATCTAATGCTTTTTGATAATTATCTATTTCTATTCCTGCTCTTACAAATATTATATTTTTTGGTCTAATATATGTTGATCTTGTTGTATATGCTAAATGAGCCTTTTCTCTAACATTTTGAAATAATTTTGAATTTGCACTATCTCCTAAGATTGTGTTATATAATATTACTCTAAACATTGTATTTTTATCATCTTTCCTTACATTATTTATATTCAATCCAATTACTAATTTTCCTTGTGTTACATCCATCTTTTCTTCTACTTCATTTACTTTATCATTATTTATATTTTCACTATCTTGAATATTAACAATAAATTTTCCTTCTCTATCATTTAATTTTTTAATATTCATATTTTCTCTTACAATATTCTCAATTTGATTGCTATCTAAATCTCCAGAAATAAATATATCTATCTTGGATTCATTTATTACTTTTGTATAATATTCATATAAATTTTTAGCATCTATTTTTTCTAAATCTTCACTATAACCATATTTATATAAACTGTATGGCTTATCTTTATACATTTCTTCTGTACATCTAATTAAAGAATATAAATTTTTATTATCTATTTTTGCATCTATAATTTGTTTTAAATTGTTTTTTTCGCCATCTATATATTCTGTATTAAACTTATTTTCGATAAGTAAAGGATTAAAAACTATATCAAACAATGTATTTATACTATTTTGAACTAAGCTTTCTGTATCTGAAATAAAATTATCATTTAATGATTCTAAATAAAATTTTATTACATGATTATCTCCTGTTTTTTCGATTCCACAATTAAAATTTGAACCATACATATTTTCTAATTGCTTGTTTATATCTTCTTGAGTTTTTAAATTTTCTGTTCCTCTTCTTAATACTGCAGGTATCAATGCATTTTTTGTAACTTCCTCTCTATTTAATGGTCTTGTAATAAATACTGAAATTAAATTTGTTTTAAATTTATCATTTTTTATTAAATGCAATTTTATACCCTTTTTTATTTCAATAATTTTCTCTTGCATAACTCCTCCTTTTTATAACTGTATTTATGCAGTAGGAAAGTCATACTTTCCTGTTTGTCCTCAGCTATAAATATTATATATTTTTTATCTATTTTTATACTTATTTTAGCATTTCTCTTACAACTTCATTAATAGTTTTACCATCTGATGCAGCACCAATTTTTTCTTTAGCTAATTTCATAACTTTTCCCATATCTTTTATAGAAGTTGCACCCACTTCTGAAATAACTTCTTTTACAATTTGAGCTATTTCTTCTTTAGTTAATTGTTTTGGTAAATATTCATCTATTATATTTATTTCTTGCTCTATTTGTTCTACTAAATCTGGTCTATTTCCTTTTTTATAATCTTCTAATGAATCTTTTCTTTTTTTAGCTTCTTTTGCCATAATATTAATAATCTCTTCATCTGATAACTCAATTTTTTTGTCCTTTTCTACTTGTAATATAGCAGCTCTTACCATTTGAATTACATTTTTTCTTACAACATTTTTTTCTTTCATTGAATTTTTTAAATCTTCTAACAACTTATCTTTTAACATAAAAACCTCCATTTGAGCAATTAAATGCTCTAATTAAATTTAATATTATTTATATTTATTAACATAAAAGAGGTGAAAAATTTCAAAAAATTACTTCACCTCTTAATATAACTAAAACTTTCTTTTTCTTGCAGCCTCTGATTTTTTCTTTCTTTTAACACTTGGCTTTTCATAATGCTCTCTTTTTCTTACTTCTTGTAAAACTCCGTTTTTTGCACATTGTCTTTTAAATCTTTTAAGAGCATCATCTATATTTCCATTATTAACTTTAACCTCTGACAATTATTTTCCCTCCTTCCAAAGTTTAACTCAAACTGTGGGACTATATTTTAGGGAATTATTTCTATGTACTGATATCCCGTCAATGCTATATATTATATATTCTTTAATCCTAATTGTCAATAGATAACATTTTTAACTTAAAAATTCAAACCATTCATATATTCTATAGACCTCTTTGCATACATTTCATATTTTGCTTTTTTGTCTTTTATTTTTATATCTAATTTTGGTAAAATTCCAAAATTAGCATTCATTGGTTGAAATTTTTTATTTTCTGTACTTATATAATCTGCTAAACTCCCTATCATTGTGAAATTTGGAAATACTATTTTATCCTTATTTAGTATCTTATTTGCAATATTTATTCCCGCTACCATGCCAGAAGCTATTGACTCTACATATCCTTCTACTCCTGTTATTTGTCCTGCAAAATATATATTTGTGTTTTTCTTCAAATTGAAAGTATTATCTAATAATATTGTAGAATTAATATATGTATTTCTGTGCATTACTCCATATTTTACAAATTCTGCATTTTCTAAACCTGGAATTAAAGAAAATACTCTTTTTTGTTCTCCAAATTTTAAATTTGTTTGAAATCCTACCATATTAAATATTGTTCCATCTTTATTATCTTGTCTTAGTTGTACTATTGCATATGGTCTTTCATTTGTTCTTTTATCTATAAATCCAACAGGTTTTAATGGTCCAAATCTTAATGTATCTATTCCTCTTTTAGCCATTACTTCTATTGGCATACAACCTTCAAAAATTTCTCTCTTCTCAAAATCATGTAAATTAACAACTTCTGCATTAACTAACTCATTATAAAATTTTTCATATTCTTGTTTATTCATAGGTAAATTAATATAATTTGCATCACCTTTTCCATATCTATCTCCCCAAAATGCTATATCCATATTGATACTCTCTTTTTCTATAATAGGTGCTGCTGCATCATAAAAGTATAATTTATCTTCACCTGTGATTTTTAATATTTCTTCTGCTAATTTTTCACTAGTTAATGGACCTGTAGCTATTATTACATTTGCATTTTCAGGTATTTTTGTTATTTCTTCTCTAATAATATTTATATTTTTATTCTCATTTAATTTTTGGGTAACTATTTTTGAAAATTCTTCTCTGTCCACAGCTAAAGCTTGCCCTGCAGGTACTGATGTTTCATCTGCTATTTTTATTAATAATGAATCTAGTATTCTAAGTTCTTGTTTTAGTAATCCACATGCATTTGTTATTAAATTCGATTTAAATGAATTGCTACAAACAATTTCTGCTAAATTAGTATTACTATGTGCAGGTGAAAATTTAGTTGGTTTCATTTCATATAAATCAACACTTATTCCTCTTTTTGCTATTTGATATGCTGCCTCACATCCAGCTAAACCTCCACCTATTATTATTACACTATTTTCCACTCATTTATCACCTTTATTTTGATTTTTTACTTGTTCTTTTCTTCCTTGTTTTCTTTTCTGGCTTATTATCATCTATTGCTTCACCCTTTTTTGGTTTAGTCCAAGAAATATAATCACAACTTTTTGGATTATTTTCACATATATAATAATTTCTTTTCTTTTTAGATTTCTTTATTAAAACAGCTCCTCCACATTTTGGACATGGCTCATCTATTTTCTGTACAAAAGGTTTTGCATTTTTACATTCTGGATAACCGTGGACATGCTAAAAATTTACCATATCTACCATATTTTATTACCATCATTCTGCCACATTTATCACAAGGAATATTAGATACTTCATCTTCTAATTTTACATGTTCTAATTCTTTTTCTACTTTTTCTACTTCAGTCTCAAAAGGGCCATAAAACTCTTTTATAACTTCCTTCCACATTTCTTTTCCTTCAGCTATTTCATCAAATTCATTTTCCATTTTTGCTGTAAATTCTACATTTATAACATCTGTAAAGTTTTCTATTAATAATTTATTTACTACTTTTCCAAGTTCTGTTGGATATAATTGTCTTTGTTCTTTTTCTATATAATGTCTTTCTATTATTGTTGTTATTGTTGGAGAATATGTACTTGGTCTACCTATTCCTTTTTCTTCTAGTGCTTTAACTAAACTTGCCTCCGTATATCTTGCTGGTGGTTGTGTAAAACTTTGCTTTGGAATTATTTCTTCTTTTTTCAACACTTCATTTATATCTAAATCTGGTATATTATTTTCCTTATCATCTTTTTTACTTTCTATTCCTTCAACATATAAAACCATAAACCCCTTAAACTTTATCTTCTGACCATTTGCTTTAAAATTATATTTATCTGCATTTATATCAACTGAAATGGTATCATATATTGCACACGCCATTTGACTTGCTAAAAACCTATTATATATTAATTTATACAATTTATATTGGTCATTAGTTAAAGATTCTTTTATAGTATCTGGTTCAATATCTATATAAGTTGGTCTTATAGCTTCATGTGCATCTTGAGAATCTGCCTTTGTTTTATAATATCTATTCTCATAATATTCTTTTCCATATTGTTTTTCTATTTGAATTTTGCTTGCACTTCTTGCTTCTTCAGATATTCTAGTTGAATCAGTTCTCATGTATGTAATTAAACCAACACTGCCTTTTCCTGGTATTTTTACACCTTCATATAACATTTGTGCAATTGACATTGTTTTCTTTAAAGTAAACCCTAATTTTCTAGAAGCTTCTTGTTGCATTGTACTTGTTGTAAAAGGTGGTGCTGGATTTTTCTTTTTGTCTGATTCTTTTATATTACATACTTTAAATTCACTTTTCTTTAAGTCTTCTAATATCTTATTTACTTGCTCTTCATTTCTTAGTTCTTCTTTTTTATTATCTATTCCAACAAAATGAGCTTCAAATTTATTTTTTTTATTTGAAGCTTTCTTGTTTAATATAGCATATATATTCCAATATTCTTCTGGTTTAAATTTTTCTATTTCTTCTTCTCTTTCACAAATTAGTCTAACAGCTACAGATTGTACTCTTCCTGCTGATAATCCTTTTCTTACTTTTTTCCATAACACAGGACTTATTTTATAACCTACTATTCTATCTAATATACGTCTTGCCTGCTGTGCATCGATTAAATTTTTATCTATTTTTCTAGGATTTTTTACAGCATTTTTTACAGCCTCTTTTGTTATTTCATTAAAAGTTATTCTACATTCTGCATCTTCTGGTATACCCAATATATATGATAAATGCCACGCTATAGCTTCTCCTTCGCGATCAGGGTCAGTTGCTAAATATACTTTTTTCGCATTTTTTGCTTCCTTTTTTAATTCTTTTATTAAACTTGCTTTTCCCCTTATATTTATATACTGTGGCTCAAAATTATTTTCTATATCTATACCCATTTTTGATTTAGGTAAATCTCTAATATGTCCCATTGAAGCAATAACCTTAACATTGCCTCCTAAAAATCTTTTTATTGTATTTGCTTTGGCTGGTGATTCCACTATAATTAATTTATCAACCATTTTGCCCTCCAATCTAACTGTATTTTTTATACATATTTTGTATTATAAATTAATTATATGTAAAAATCAATATATATATTATTTAAAAAAATAAGGTTGAAAATTATTCAACCTTATTTTTTCTTAAAACTTATTTATTTTTCCAAATTATAATCATTAATCTTTTATTGATTTCTTCTAATTCATCTTTTTTCATTTCTAAATTTGCTGAAATTAATGGATTCTCATTTATTTCATTATATAAATCTAATGTCGAAGAAATATATCTTTTATAGTTTAAAATTAATTCTTCTTTATTTTTATAATTATAATATAAATTATTAAAAACAATTTCACCTCTTTGTATGTCATTTTTTATTGTTGCAATTTCTTCAATAAATGGTAAAGTTTTAATTATTATTTCGTAATTTTCATTAAACTTCCGCCACATTTTATATTTCTCATATCCATCCCATATTAATGCAATAAGAATTAATAATACAAATGTTATCACAAATATTGCTAAAAACATTTCCATACATAAGCCTCCCTTTAAAGTTTTTAAATTAATTATATTACATCTTATTATAATTAGAAAAATTAATAATTAGGGGAAAATGACTAAAGTAATAAACCTTAGTCATTTTTCAAACTCCATTTTAAAACTCTTATTTCGTTATAAATATTTAATATTTGCTGATGATAAATTGGTATTCCTTCGTGAAATCTCAAAATTTCCTCATAATCTTCATAATAATTTAGCATATTTACTATTAAAAACTCATATTTTTTCAATAATTCTTTATAGTTTTTAAACGTTATGGTATATCCATTACATGCTAATGCAATTTCTTCTTTTGATTCAAATTTTATATCAATTAAGAATTCAATCATATTTTGTAATTTTATAATTACAAAATATATTTTCTTATATTGATATATCTCTAAAATTATCCGAAGTGCAAATAATATTATTGAAATTAAGATTATTAGTAATAATAATAATATCAACTGTGATATCATTTTAATTCCCCCTAAAATGCTATTTTGCAAAATTACTTTTTTATTTTACTATTTTTTTATCAAAATTTCAATAATTAACATAATATTTTTTAATTTATATCATAATTTTTTACAATTCACAGCATAAGAATTTCTACTTGATTTCTAACTCAATTGTACTCCCTTTTATTACTTTTATTCCTGGTAATGGAAATTGATTTTCTATAATTACCTCTTTTTTATCTATATCTTTTTCTTCTACATTTAACTTATATTCAAGATCGTTTTCTTTTAATAATTTTATTGCTTCATCTAATGTCAAATCCCTAACTTCTGGTATTTCTACATTTTCTATTACTTCTTCTTCATTATCTTTTTCTACTTCCATGTATGCTAAAATATCTGTTAATACTTGTGATGCTATTGGTGCTGCTACACCACCTCCTTGGTGTCCTCCTTCTCCTGTTGGATTATATAATGTTATTAGTATAACAAGTTCTGGATCGCTTACAGGTGTTACACCAATAAAAGAAGTTACATATTTATTTGTATTAACACCATCTTCTGATGTTCCAGTTTTTCCTCCTACTGTATAACCTTTTACTTGAGCATTTTTACCTGTTCCTTGTGCTACAACAGATTCCATCATACTAAGAACGTCGTTTGCAGTTTTTTCTGATATTACTCTTCCTTTTTCTACTACTGGGTATTCTTCTACCTCTCCTGTTTCTGTATCTATACTTTTTTTCACGATTCTTGGTTCATTCATTACACCCTTGTTTGCAATTGCACTAACAGCTGTTATCAATTGTATAGGTGTTATCTCAAATCTCTGACCAAATGAAATAGTACCAAGTTCAACAGGACCTACTTTTGCTTTATCTAAAAATATACTATTTGCTTCTCCTGGTAAATCAACTCCTGTTTTAGATAATAATCCGAATTTTTCTAAATATTCATAGTATTTATCCTTGCCTAATTTCTGCCCTAATCCTATAAATACAGGATTACAAGAATTCATAAGACCTTCTCTTAAACTTTCAGCACCATGTGGTCTATAATATCTCCAACATTTTATTCTAACACCTCCAACTTCTATTGAACCAGTACAATTAAATTCTCCCTCTTTATCTGTTGTTGTTATTCCTTCTTCCAAAGCAGCTGATGCAGTTATTAATTTAAATGTAGAACCTGGTTCATAGCTATCTGCTATTGCTTTATTTCTCCACATTTTTTGTAATGAATTATTTTTTTCATCTTTTGATAAACTATCCCATACACTTTTTAATTCATCAGTATTTGGTTCATATGGACTATTTAAATTATAATTTGGATATGTAGCCATAGCTAAAATATCTCCAGTTTTAGGGTTCATTACAATAATATTTCCACCATCTGTACACACATTATCTACACATGCTTGTTTTAAATATTTTTCTACAATTGATTGAATCGACCAATCAATTGATAATATTAAATCTTTTCCATTTTTAGAAGCAGTATATTTTTCTGATGTTCCTTCTATTTCTGCCCCTTTTGCATCTGTAGCTCTTGATATTTTACCTTTTTCTCCAACCAATAGCTTATCAAATTTTGCTTCGATTCCATTTAATCCTTGATTATCACTTCCACAAAATCCTATAATTTGGCTTGCAAGTTCGTTATTAGGATAATATCTTTTTGTATCTTCATCTATATTTACACCTGTAGTTACATCATTTTCATCAAGCCACACTCTTAATTTATCAGCATCTTCTTTTTCTATTTTTCTTACGATTGTTTCAATAGAACTTTTTTTATTTATCTTTTTTAAAGTATTTTCATAATCTAAATCATAAGTTTCAGATAGAAATTTTGCTAAAGGTTCTTTTTTATCTTTCGGTATATTAGTAGGATTAACTGTTACTGTTTCAACAGATGCACTTATAGCAAGTATATTTTTACCTGTCGCATCATATATAGTTCCTCTTTTTGCATTTATTGCTCTGTCTAAAGTCTGTTGCTCATATGCACCTTCTTGTAACTTTTCCCCTTGAACAAATTGAATAAAACCTACTCTTATTACAAAAAATAGAAAAACTATTAATATAATTAATAACATTCTTCTTAGTCTTCTTCTTTGTTTTATATTAACACAATCCATATTTTCCTCCTTTATTATTAATTTATATTACTTATTTATTAAAACAATACATAAAGGATAAATATAGATAGAAAAAAAGCCAGAATTATTAAATAAGTTTGTTTAATAATTCTGGCTTTTTTTCTATTAATTATTATTCACATCTAAAATTTAGATATTCATATAAAATTTATATATTCATATTTTTATTTCGGGCGAACACTGTTCGCCCCTACAACTATTCTATTAGATCTTTATATAGATTTTGATATAATAATATTGAATAAATTTTGAATGCGATTGAAGATGTTTATAGAATTTGTTATATAATTTAATGAGGAATGTTCATGGGCAAAATCTTTGATTTTGAGCCTGAATGAAAGAGGCTCATTAAATTATTTTACAAATTCTTAAATATCGTATTGAGCCGAAAAATTTATGAAATATTATTATTTCAAAATCGTATACTGTAAATTGTAACTACTACTCTTTGCTTTTTGTAAAATAATTATATATTCTTTCTAATAAATTTTCATTTGTACTCATATCTATCTGTTCTGAAGCTACTTCTATATAATCTCTTTTTGGTAAATTTACATATTTTGTTTGTTTTGTTGTAGCTTTTTGCATTCCTAGTTCTTCTTTTGCTTTTTGTTCTATTTCACTCAAATTCAAACTATTTTCAATCGCAACTTTTAATTGTCCATTTTCTTTTTGTATAGTACTTAATTCTTTTTCTTGATTTTTTAATATTGTATAATTTTCACTTATTTGAGCATTTCTATATGAAACTGCAAATAATACTGAAAATATTACTAAAAGTCCAAAAACACATTTTAATTTATTCTTTCTTACCCTATTTTCTGCTTTTGGCTTATTTTTATTTTGTTTTATTTGTGTTTCTACTTTTTTTACTTTCTTTACTCTTTTTTTAGGCGGACTATACTCTGGCTTTAATTTTCTTGGACTAGTTTCATACATATAATTATTTTTATAAGCCATTATACAATCCTCCTTTCTTTAGTTTCTTTCAAAAATTCTTAATTTTGCACTTTTACTTCTAGTATTATATTTTGTTTCTTCATCTTTTGGTAATATAGGCTTTTTATTTATTAATTTTCCTAATTTCTTTTTATTACATACACAATATGGTAAATCGCTTGGACAAGTACATTTACCTAAACAATTGTTATATGCTTGTTTTACAATTCTATCTTCTAATGAGTGAAAAGTTATTATACATAACCTTCCACCAATATTTAATTTATTAATACATGTTATGACAGTATTATACAGAGGTTTTAACTCATTATTAACCTCTATTCTTATCGCTTGAAAAGTTCTTTTTGCTGGATGTCCATCTTTATATCTAACATGTGCTGGTATAGATTTCTCTATTATATTTACAAGTTCATTTGTTGTTTCTATATTTTTATTTTTTCTATACTCACATATATTTTTAGCTATTTGCCTTGCATATTTTTCTTCTCCATATTCATAAATTATATTAGCTAATCTTTCATTAGAATATTCATTTACAACATCTTTTGCCGAAAGTTTTTGCTCTTTATCCATTCTCATATCTAAAATAGCATCTCCAATATAGCTAAATCCTCTAGTCTTTTCATCTATCTGATATGATGAAACACCCAAGTCTAATAAAATACCATCAACTTTTTCTATATTTAAATTATTTAATATTTCATCAATATTATCATGATTATCTTTTACAAAAATAACATTTTTATATTGTTTTAATCTTTCTTTTGCTACATTTAATGCGTCTTCATCTCTATCTATCCCTATAAGAAGTCCTTTATTATCCAATTTTTTAAGTATTTCTAAACTATGTCCTGCTCCACCTAAAGTTCCATCTACATATATTCCATTTTCTTTTATATTTAAACCTTCAATACATTCTTTTAGCAAAACTGGAATATGTTCAAACTTTTTTTCCATTTTATCTCATTCCTTTTCTAATCATAAACAATGGTTTTAAAAGAATTAACCCTTATCTTTATTTAAAAATACTTAAATATTATTGTAAACAGTTGGTAAATACATACCAACTGTTCTAGCTTAATCTATTATCTTTTGTTAACTTTAATAATAAAGTCTTCTTATGTATCTATTTAATATACTTTTGTATTTTATTATAAATATTCATATGTACACTCTCAATTTGAGAACTTGTCTTTTGTAAACTTATAGATATTTATCTTTTGTAACTTTTTAACTCTTTTGTTTTTTATGTACTTATCTTTTGTTTATAATTAATTTATCTTTTGTAATTTAAAAAATCTTTGGTATGAATTTATATAAACTTAAAAAAGTTATATACCTAATATAGTCATATTTTCTGCTATTGAATCTGCTGAGATATTTTCACTACTATTATATTTTTTCCATTCTTCTCTATTCCATATTTCTATTCTAGTTCCTACACCTATTATAACTACCTCTTTATCCATTTGTGCATATTGTCTTAAATTTCCTGCAATTAAAAATCTACCTTGTTTATCTATTTCACATTCTGTTGCACCAGATAAAAAGAATCTAACAAAATCTCTAGCATTTTTATTTGTAAGTGGAAGTGTTTTTAATTTTTCTTCAAAATTTGCCCATTCATTTTGTGAAAACCCAAATAAACAACCATCTAAACCTTTAGTAATTATAAACTTTTCTCCCATGTCGTCTCTTAATTTAGCTGGCATTATTAATCTACCTTTAACGTCTATTGAGTGTTCATATTCACCTATAAGCAAATCTTTTCACCTCACAATTCACCACTTTGTTCCACTTCTCTCCACTTCATTTAAAATTTTAATACATAAAAAAAATTTTTGCAATACTTTTTGCAAAATTTTTTTATTTTTTTAGTTACTATTTACAATTAAAACTTATCTTAACTTTATATGGTTAGTAGTTTTAAGATTTTATTTGTTATACTTTTTTTAATATTGGGTATCATAAATAACGATGGAGGTTGATCTTTTGACTGTTTCAGAAGCTGTAGTTAAGAAAATTTTAAAAATATGTGATGAAAGAGATATAACCATTAATAAATTATCTAATATTTGTGGAATAACCCAATCTACGATTGATAATATTGTTAATGGTAATAGTAAGAATCCGAAACTTTTAACAATAGTTAGAATATGTGATGGATTAGGTATTACTATGCATGAATTTTTTAGTGATCCATTATTTTTAAATTTAGATAGAGAAGATTAGGTCTTTTATATTCCTAATCTTCTTTTGTTTGCTGTAATATAGCGTCTACAACTTCTAGTTGCGGTGAATAATTATTATCTATTTTCAAGTTTTCTAGTCTATTGTTGTATCTGTTTTTCCAGTACCTATTACAAATTCTTGCAATGATCTCCATGTATTGCAACCAATAATACCATCTTCTGCAAGTCCGCACTTTTCTTTGGTACTGTCTTGTTGCATTATATGTTTGTTCCCCAAAAATTCCATCTAATCCACCAGTTTTATATCCTAAAGTGTTTAATCCATCTTGAGCTATTAAAACATAATTTCCTCTGCTACCTCTTCTTATTAAAGGATATCCTCCTGTAGCACAAGCAGGTGTTCCAAATCTTCTATCAAAATGTACCCAAGTTGGTGTTAATGAAGCTGGTTCTACATATGACCATACACCTGAATTTACTGCAGTACTTCTTATTCTTGCTCTTTCAGCATTTGTTGCAGTTTGCCCTACATCAAAAGCAGTTCCAGCATAATGTTGACTTTGTAAGCCATGACCACCTTCATATGTTCTTTTAAATGCAAAACCAATATATACTGGTCTTCCATACAAATATCTAAATGAATTCCATGCTTGCATTGTTCTTTTATCTGTCCACAGTGTATTTGCTCTACTACTTCCTCTAAACTCTTTTACTTTCATTGTTCCAGTATTATATGGCATATTCTCATTTTCTCCTCTGTAATATACTTCCATCCTATTTGTATCGTTATTATAAACAATTATTTTTGCCATAAAAAACCTCCATATAAAATTATATGAAGTTTTTTAATTTTTGCTATTTTTAATAATTATTTTTAAATTCTTTAATTCATATATATTTATAAATGGAGGATTTATCATATGAAAATATTTCTTTTAAAAAAGCAATTTTTAATATCTACTTTGATTATTTTTTTATTAATTATTTTATTTTTATATTTCTTATTTTTTAAATCATACAGAAATATCATTCCTGTAAATATAAATGATGATATATCATTAAATGACATTACTAAATCAAATAAAAAAATTGCATATTTAACTTTTGATGATGGACCTACTACGACTGCAACTAGTAAAGTTTTGGATATATTAAAATCTGAAAATGTTAAAGCTACATTTTTCGTTTTAGGGAAACATGTTAAAGAAAATCCAGATTTAGTTAAAAGAGCTTATCAAGAAGGACATTATATCGCAAATCATGGTTATAGCCACAATAATGAAATATTATATAAAAATATGGAAAGTTTTAAAAATGAAATTCTTTCTACAGATATTGAGATATCAAAAGCACTTGGTATAGAAAATTATTCTTCACATATATTTAGATTTCCTAATGGATATATGGCAAATATGTACTTAAATCAAAAGAAAAAAGCATTAAATATATTAAAAGAACTTAATTATTTATATGTTGACTGGAATTGTTTAAATAAAGATTCTGAAAAAAAATATTCTAATTATGAATTATTAAATAATTTAAAAAAAAGTATCAAAAATAAAGGCACTTTAATTATTCTGATGCATGATACTACTGATGTAAATAAAAGTTATGAAGTATTAAAAGATTCTATCGATTACTTAAAATCTCAAGGTTATACATTTAGTAATTTTTATGATTTTATATCAAGAACAAATCGGGAAGCCTTATAATTCATATTAAACTTAAAATTTCACTTTTAAACAAAGTTATAAATAATCAAAAAAGATATATGATTTTTTTAAAATCATATATCTTTTTTGATTATTTATACTTCAACAGCTTTTACAATAACCCTATCTTTACTATCATCTGTACACGTAATTAAAGTAACTTCTCTTTTACCTATTGTATCTGGATCTAAACACTCTGTATTTTCTGGTATAACTTCATATTTTTTAAATACCTTATATTGAACCACTCTTGATGTTGAATCTGTTATATATATATCATCACCATTTTCTAAATCTATAACTTTACTAAAAAATTTCTCATTTCTATAATTATGTCCTGCTACACTAAAGTTTCCAATTTCATTTGGCTCACAACCATAAAACTTACATGGAGAAAGCTTTAATATTGCTGTATAATCTAAATTTTTTATATCTGCCGTTATTGGCTCTATTATAGGATATTTAACATTAATTTTTGGAATATCTATAATTGCTATGTACCTATATAATGTTCCATCACTTGCTTGATATACTGTTGAATCTATCTCTTCTCTTGATGTTATATCATCTACATTTATACTTTGTGTAGGTTTATTATTTTGATTTGCATTTTGCTCTCCATCTATTGCAACAACTATAACATTATCAGAAGTTTTCATTGCCTGATTATCTTCTGTTACATTACCTAATTCTGTATTTATCTTAGCTAATACTTCTTTTGAAACTTCTTCACTTTTTGTTCTATCATATTCTGCATATATATAGTATGAGAAAAGACAACATATTAGAAAAATCGATACAATAAATTCAAATTTATATGCTTTCTTTTTTCGCTTAAATTCTGGTGTTATAAATACTTTATCTGTTATAAGAATTTGATTAACAGACCTTTTCTTACCCATACATTGCTCCTTTCCAAAAATATATACATGATTATTATATCATTTTTATTACATATATGGAATATAATTATATAAATTTTCAAGAAAATTTCATATACAAAATACTGCATATAAAGGCACAGATTTTATATTGTTTTCAAATCCAAAATTCTTTTCTGAAATTCTAATTGCATATTTAGGAGCATATCTTTTCATATATAAATCTAAACTTCTAGCTTTTGTATGTATACTTGTTTTTACTTCAATTGGTATAATATCCATATCTTTCTGGATTATAAAATCTATTTCAGCTTTTCCCTCTGATTCCCAATAATATGATATATATCCATTTATTTTTAATTCATTAGCTACATAATGTTCAGTAAGTGGTCCCATAGAAATCATTGTTGGTTGAATATCTAAATCTATTTGATACAATGGATATCTTGCTTTATTCACAAATAAACCTATATCACTCATATATAATTTAAATGAAGATAAATCTTTATGCATTTCCAGTGGTAATTCTGGAACTACTTTATATACTTGATTCACTATTCCACTATTTTTAAGCCATAAAATTGCTTCTCCAAATATGCTCGATGTTCCACCTCTTGAAATAACTTTATATTGAAATTTTTTATTATCTTTTGCAAGTTGAACTGGTATTGAATCAAAAGCAGATATTATTTTGTTTGATAAACTATTATCTGCATATTTAGTCATATCTCTTTCATAAGACTCTAATATTTCAGATTGTATATCTATTGTTGAAATTATCTTTTTTTCTTCTAAATATGTTTGAACTACCTCAGGCATTCCTCCAACAACTAAATATGTCCTATATAATTTTAAGCATAACTCATGAATATCTCTGTCCATTTTCTCATTATTATCAAAGTGTTTTCTTATTTCATTTATCAGATTTTCTCTTCCCATAGAAATTAAAAATTCTTTAAATGACATTGGATACATATTAATCATTTGAACTTTTCCAACTGGGAATGAATAATTTTCTCTATTAATTGCTATTCCAAGTAATGAACCTGCTGCAATTATATGATATTCATTAGCATCTTCACAAAAATATTTTAGTGATGTAAGCGCTCTTTCATTTGCTTGTATTTCATCAAAAAAAATTAATGTTTTTTCTGGAATAATTTTTTCTCCATAAAATAATTCTAATTTATTTATTATATATTTTGAATCTATATTATCTTTAATTTGCAAACTAAATTCTTTATTTGTTTCAAAATTAACATATATCAAATTATCATAATATTCTTTTCCAAATTTCTTTATTATAAATGTTTTTCCTACCTGCCTAGCACCATGAACAATAAGAGGTTTTCTATTTTTTGAATTTTTCCATTTTATTAAATCTTTTATAATTTCTCTTTCCACAAATTCCTCCATTAATCTTATTTAAATTATATGTTTAATTTTTTAAGGAATATCCTTGTTTGGCGGGCGAACACTGCTTTCCCCTACAGCTATTCCATTAAATTATACTACAAATTTTTAAATATCGTATTGAGCGAAAAATTTATAAAGTATTATTATATCAAAATCATATATCCATAAATTATAATTATTATAACATATAAGTTCCAAAAAATCAATTTGAAATTGATTTTTTGGAACTTATATGTTATAGGTTGTTTTTCTTTATACAAATTCCTCTTTCACCTACTTTATTATTTGCTACAATGTAATCTGTTCCTAAATATGTCAAAAGATTTGCACTTAGAAAATCTATTTTGTTATTTTCATTAACATATTTTTCATCAACATTAACACATAAAACACGTGCAACAATCATATTATGACTACCTAATTCTTTTATTTCTTCCACTTTACACTCTAAATTTATTGGGCATTCAGCTATAGCTGGTGCATTTACTTTACTGCATTTTTCCTTTGTTAAACCTAATGACTCAAACTTATTTTCATTTCTTCCTGATTTTGTGCCACAATAATCTGCTTCAAATACTAAATTACTATTAGGTATATTAATAACAAACTCTTTACTTTTATTTATTATAGGATATGACTTTCTTTCTGGTCTTAAAGAAATATATACCATTAAAGGTTCTGAATTTATAATACCAGTCCATGCAACTGTTGTTATATTATCCATTTCACCATCTGAACATGAAACCATTACAACAGGTACAGGAGAAAGTATAGGCATAGCCTCCATATTTTTTTTCATAATATCACCCTCCTATTTTCTTATACAATATATGAATCTTGTATAATTATAGTACCATTTTAAAAGAAACTCTTCTAAGCATTTTACTTGCTTCTACAACTTCTACTTTAACTTTATCTCCAATTTTATACTCTTTTTTCTTTTTTTCTCCAATTAATTTATTATGTTCTTCATCATAAATATAATAATCATCATCCATATTTTCAAATCTAATCAAACCTTCTATTGTGTTTTCTAATTCAACAAACATACCAAAAGAAGTTATGCTACTAACAATTGCATCATATTGCTCTCCTATTTTATCTTCCATATATTCTGCCATCTTCATGCTCTCAGCTTCTCTTTCTGCATTTTGAGCATTTCTTTCTCTTTCAGATGAAATTTTTGCATATTCTTCTGCTTGTTTTCTAAATTTTGCAACTCTTTTTGGTGTTAAAATCTCTTTAGAATTTCTATCCAAATAACTTGAAATAATTCTATGAATAAACAAATCTGGATACCTTCTTATTGGTGATGTAAAATGACAATAATATTTACTTGCAATTCCAAAATGCCCCTTGTTTTCTGCCTCATATTTTGCTAGTCTTAGTGTCCTAAGAACTAATTTTGAAATTAATTTTTCTTCATCTTTTCCTTTTATATCTTTTAATAATCTTGCAAATTCTTTTGGACTAACCTTATCATCTTTTACTTTAATGCTATAACCAAAATCATATAATGTTTTATTTAGTTCCTCTATTTTTTCCAAATCTGGAACTTCATGTACTCTATAAATAAATGGTGCATTATAGCTATTAAATGTTTCTGCAATTTCTTCATTTGCAGTTAACATGAATTGTTCAATAATTTCATTTGCAAATTTAGTTTCATATGGTTTTACATCTATCGGCTTACCATTTTCATCTAAAATTATCTGTGTTTCTGGTAAATCTAAATTTAAATATCCATCAGCAATTCTTCTTGCTTTTAATATTTTTGCTAATTTCTTCATATTTTTAAAATCTTGTATATAATTTTTATATCTATTTAGCACTTTTTTATCTTGTCCATCTAAAATTTTCTGTACATTTGTATATGACATTCTTTCTTTAACATTAATAATACCCTTAAAAATCTTAGATTTTATTACTTTTCCTGTATCATCAATATCCATAATTATAGATATTGTAAATCTATCCTCACCTGCATTTAAACTACAAATACCATTTGACAATTCAAAAGGTAACATTGGTATAACTCTATCTAGCATATATACGCTTGTACCTCTATATACTGCCTCCTTATCTAAACTTGAACCATCTTTTACATAATAACTAACATCTGCAATATGAACTCCTAAAGTAAAGGTTCCATCTTCATTTTCTGAAATAGAAATCGCATCATCTAAATCTTTAGCATCTTCACCATCAATTGTAAAAATATCTAAATCTCTAAAATCTTTTCTATTTGGAATATCTTTTTTATCTACTTTATTATTAATAAATTTTACTTCATTTTTTACCTCTTTTGGAAATTTATCAGGTAAACCAAATTCCTTTATTATACACAACATATCTATACCAATATCATCTTGATTCCCGATAATCTCTATAATTCTACCTTCAGTTTTTCTCTCTTTAGTAGGTTCTTTAGTTATTTCTACTAATACTTTTTGACCATTTCTTGCACCCATTGTATATTTTTTAGATATAAATACATCTGTATCTACTTTTTTACCATCAGGAACAACAAACCCAAAATTTCTACTCTTTTCAAAAGTACCAACAATTAATTTCTTATTTTCTGTATCTTCTAATTTTCTTTTATTATTTATTTTTTTGTTTTTTAACTTATTTGATTTTTTATTACTGTAGAATTTATTTTTCTTATTTTTTCTTCCCATTATTTTATAATTTTCTCCTTACATATTCATATAATATAATACCTGTTGCCACAGAAGCATTTAAACTCTCAGTTTTTCCAAACATAGGTATTTTCATTTTTGTATCAGAAATTTTTAAAATTTCTTCACTAACTCCATTTGCTTCATTTCCGATTACAATTGCAATATTTTTATAATCAATATCATATATATTATGCTCAGTTTTTAAATCCGTAGAAACAATTTTAAAATTATTTTTCTTTATTTCATTTAAAGTATGAACAAGATTGTCACTTTCTATAGCATTTACTCTAAATATAGCTCCCATTGTAGACCTTACAACTTTAGGATTATATATATCTGCACATTTATCTGACAAAACTATTTGATTTAATCCTACACTATCTACTGTCCTCAAAATAGTTCCTATATTTCCTGGATCTTGTATACCATCTAAAACTATAATAATATCTTGGTTATAATCAATTTGATTAGTCTTTGATTTTTTTTCTACAACTGCCAATATTCCTTGTGGATTTAATACATCTGTAATATATTTAAATACAGTGTTATTAACATATACACAATCATATTTTGCAATTTCATATAAATAATTTAAATTCATACTACTTTTTTCAATTTCCTCTTCACATATTACAACTTTTTTTATTATAGCTTTTTCCTGTATAGCTTCTTTTACTAATTTAAATCCTTCTACAATGTATTCTCCGCTTCACATCTCTATATTTTTTATCTTTTAACTTTCTTATTTCTTTTATTGATTCATTTTCTTTACTTGTTATAATTTTCATTATTATATCTCCTTTAAAAATTCATTTATTTCATCTATTATTTTGCTCATATCTTTAAGATAATATGTTATATATGGAGATTTACCTGGTGAAAATTTAACTCTTGTTTTGTATCTTTCAATAATTTTAGTCACATTTTTTAAATTAAATTTCTTTTCATTTATATAAAATAATACTTTATCTTTTTTCTGTGAAATTTTCACAACACCTATTTTTTTACATAAATTTTTAATTCTTGTTATATCTAGTAAATTAATTATTTCCTTTGGTACATTACCATATCTATCTATAATATCATCTAAAACATTTTGAATATCCTCTTCATTTTTGCATAATGCAATATTTTGATAAATTTCTATTTTCTGACTACTATTATCTATAAATTCATCTGGAATATAGCTTGATACATTTATATCTATCTGTACATCTATATCTTCTTCTATCTCTACACCTTGCATTTCTTTAATAACTTCATCTAAAATTTTACAATACATGTCATATCCTACTTGTGCTAAATGACCATGTTGTAATTCACCTAAAATACTACCTGCTCCTCTTATCTCCAAATCTCTCATAGCTACTTTAAAACCTGAACCAAATTCAGTAAACTCTTTTATTGCTTTTAATCTTTTATCTGCAACTTCAGATAGCATTTTATCTCTTCTATAAGTTATATATGCATATGCTTGTTTATCTGATCTTCCAACTCTTCCTCTTATCTGATATAACTGTGCTAAACCAAGCCTATCGGCATTTTCAACTATAATTGTATTTGCATTTGGTATATCTATTCCAGACTCAAGTATTGTAGTACAAACAAGTACATTTGTCTTTCCTTCTATAAACTCTTCCATAATATCTTCAATTTGCTTACCTGTCATCTGTCCATGCGCATACACAACATTTGCCTCAGGAACTAAATCTCGTATTTCATTTGCTTTTGCTTGTATTCCTTCTACATTATTATATAAATAAAATACTTGACCACCTCTTTCAAGTTCTTTTATAATTCCCTCTCTAACAATCTCTGGATCATACTCTAATACAAAAGTCTGAACAGGTTTTCTGTTTTGAGGTGGTTCATAGATAACAGACATATCTCTTATTCCTACTATAGACATGTGTAAAGTCCTTGGAATTGGAGTTGCTGACATAGTTAAAACATCTACATTATTTTTTAATTCTTTAATTTTTTCTTTTGCTTTTACTCCAAATCTCTGCTCCTCATCTACAATTAGTAGTCCTAAATCTTTAAACTCTATATCTTTACTCAATAACCTATGTGTTCCTATTATTATATCTATTTCTCCAAGTTTTAATTTTTTTATTATTTCTGTTTGTTCCTTTTTTGTCCTAAATCTATTTAATACATCTACTCTAATTGGAAACTCTTCCATTCTTTCTTTAAATGATTCATATTGTTGATTTGCCAAAATAGTAGTAGGTACAAGATATGCCACTTGTTTTTGATCCATACATGCTTTAAATGCACCTCTTATGGCTACTTCTGTTTTACCATATCCAACATCACCACATAATAATCTATCCATTGGTTTTTGCGATTCCATATCTTTTTTCATTTCTTCTATACATCTTATTTGATCATCAGTTTCTTTATATGGAAAACTATTTTCAAATTGTGTTTGCCAAGGTGTATCTTTAGAAAAAGCAAATCCTTTTGCATTTTCTCTTTTAGCATATAATTCTATTAAAGCTTTTGCAACCTCTTTTAAACTAGATTTTACTTTTTTAGTAGTTTTGCTCCATTGTTTATCAGATAAACTATTAATTGGTGGAGCTGATGTATCTCCAACACCTACATATTTTTTTATATTATCTAATTGATTAGTTGGAACATATAATATATCATCATTTTTATATTTTATTTTAATATAATCTTTTGTAACATTATCTGCTCTAATTGTATTTACTCCAATAAACTGACCAATACCATGTATTTTATGAACTACATAATCACCTTTTTTCAAGTCATCAAATACAATTTGCTGTGCATCTTTAAAAATAGAATTAACTCTTTTATTAGATTTATTTGTTGTAAAAATTTCCTCAAGTCCAATAACTAATAATTCAAAATCATAACTTTCAAATCCAGTAGAGATAATACCAGGAGTAACAGTTACACTTCCTGGTATTATTTCTTTGTCTAAATATTGCTCATAACTATTTTGTATATCTTTTTCAAATAATAATTTAGAAATCTTTTTACAATTTTCTTTTGACCCTCCAATTATTATTATTTTTTTGTTCTTGCTTTTTGCTTCCAATATTTCCTTAAACAATATATCCATTCCAGAACGAAAAAATTTAACCTCCCTATAGTTAAACCTATATCCGTTTCTTTTTGCATGCATAATGTTTTCATCAATATATTCTACATCTTGGCTTTCTAAATATATTGTTTGTTTTTTATTAACCTTTTCAATTAATTCATCATATTTTTCCATTGTCTCTAAAGCCTCAGGAAAAATCTTGTTTTTATCTATTAAATCTTTAATTATTAACTCATTATCTTTTAATACATTTTTTATTCTTTGTCTGATTTTATTTGCTTCGTCTAATAATATAATATAATTATTATCTAAAAAATCAATTAAACTACCTTGTTTTTCATAAAATTCATTAAAATATTTATCTACTTTGTTTAAATAATTTCCATTTCTTATTTCTTCAATATCTTCTACATCGTAATCTTTATTTGATATATCATAACAGATTTTGTCTAAAGGTCTTGTTAATATAAATTCATTTGCTGGGAAAATATCAATTTTATCAATTGTTTCTGTTGAATGTTGTGTATATAAATTAAAATACCTTATAGAATCAACTTCATCTCCCCAAAATTCTAACCTTATTCCTAACTTAGAATTATATGATATATCTACAATTCCACCACGTACGCTAAATTGTCCAATACCTTCTACTACATCAAAACGTTCATATCCTAATTTTATTAATTTTTCTTTTATCTTTTCTAGATTATAACTTTCCCCTAATTTTATACTTAATGATTCTTTATATAGTTCATCTTTTGTTATCATTTTCTGAATAGATGCTTCTGCTGTTGTAACTATAACTTTTGCATTTTTGTTATAAATATTATTTAAACAATCTATACGTTCATTCATTACATCATGACTTTTAGCTACATAATCGTATGTAGTTATATCTCTTTTTGGAAAATAGTATACATCATCTGTATAATATTTCATATCTTTTATTAATTCTCTTGCTTGTAACTCATTATATGTAATTATACAAAGTGGTCTATTGCAATAAAAACTTGTTGCATATGATAAATGAACCTTACCACCATTTGTTAGACCAGAAAGCATAATTGGATTTATTCCATTTTTTATGTCATTTATATATGAATTAAACTTATTATATTTTTCTAATATCTTTAACATACCATCCATATATATTCTCCTTTTTTGTTTATTTAGTGAAGTTTTCCTTCCTATAAATTCAGACTGATTATTCATTTCAAAAACTAATGTACTTTTTATGCAGTAACAATTCGTGGGGACCAGCAAGCTTACAGTCTGTTTTACAGACTGTGCGATGCTGGGAGTTACAAATAAAAAATACATTAGTTTTTGATTGTAAATTAAGTTTCAATTAATGGTTATTTATTGCATTAAAGTTGTTGTTGCCTCTGAAAGCTTAATATTACTTTGTTGTATAATTTCTAAAATTAAATCATTTACATTACTTCTCACTTTTAAATAATCCACATATACTACAATATCTGTGAATAAAAATACATATATATCTACACCTCTACTGCCTATTTCAAAAAAAGACACATTAACAGAATCTTGAATAATATTAGGTAATCTTTTTATATTCTCTTCTAATTTTTTCACAAAATTCATTACATCTTCATATGAAGTTTTTGGATCTAAATAGATATGTGATCTAATCCTTCTTTTATCCATTTTTCCATAATTAGTTACAGATGTATTTGCTAAAAGTCCATTTGGTATTGTAACTTCTGTGTTATCAAATGTTAATATTCTAGTACTTCTAAATGTAATATCTTCAACAGTACCTGCATACTGTGTAGTTTCAATCCAATCACCTATTAAAAACTGTCTATCCATTATAATAGTAGCACCACCAATTAAATTTTTAGCAACATCTTGTGCAGCTAATGCAATAATTGCACTACCAATTCCTAAACCAGCTATTATTCCATTTAAATTAAATCCGAATTCAGATATTATCATAAATCCAGCAATTATATATATAATAGTTTTAAATATTTTACTAACAAAATTTCCTACTTTTCCACTACCTAAAAATTTAAATTTATCTTGTAAGTTTATAAAAACTTCAGATTCTGGATCTATTAAATTTGCTATACATCTTGCTCCCAGAATTATAGCTAAAATTTTAAATATTTGGGTTACTACTACAAAAGCCTCTGTTGGTAAATTTAAAACTAAAATGCATATATATAGCCATATTATTATTAATAATAATTTTAGTGGTTTATATATCTTCATCTTTTTTATTTCTTTTTTAGTTTTTTTGAAATTAAACAATTTTAAAATTAAGTATGTTATTAATGGACTAAGTATTACAAACACAACAAATATAACTATAGCAACAAACAAGTCCAACCATTGTTGCCATGAAATACTTTTTATTATATTTAACAGATTATTTATTTGCTCCATATATTATTCCTCTTTCATATATATATTCTTTTGAATTATACCATATATCTTATGGAATTTCCATTATTTTATTGTTTTTTTACCAGAGAAAAGTAACTATTCGTTACAAAATTATATACTCAATTTTTAAGTAATATCTCTGTAGTTCGGGTGAATAGTGTTCGCCACTACATTTATTATATTAAATTTTTTCCCTATTATAGTTTATAGATTTTGACATAATAATATTTCATAAAATTTTCTACTAGATAATTTTAATAATATATTAATAATAGAAAAGCACAAAAAGGATATATATAATAATTTATAATCAAAATGATAGCTGGGGGTATTTCTAAATGCCTTTGATTTCTAAATTATTATATATATCCTTTTTGTACGATTTATTTATTATGTGAATTTTATTTAAAGTAATTCTTCTAAATTATGGGCGAACAGTGTTCGCCCATACATGTATTCTATTAAACATTTTAACATTATTCACTTATTTTCTCTAAATTTAATAACTTTTCCCATCTTGCATCTACAATTTTCTGGAACTCTTCTATCATCCACTCATTTCCTGGTTTAAACATATGCTTAAATCTCTTTTGTGGTTTTAAGAATTCTTCTACAGGAAGCTTATTTTTAGGCTTATAATTTATAACATATTTTCCATCTATAACTTCATATAATGGCCAATAGCAAGTTTCAACAGCTAATTTATTTATAAGCATTAAATCCTCTGTAGGATATCCCCATCCTCTTGGACAAGGTGCAAATACATTTAAAAATGTTGGTCCTTCTGTATAAATTGCTTTTTCAGCTTTTTCATAAATATCTTTAAAATTATTTAAACAAATTGTTTGAGCAGCATATGGTATATGATGATTTGCAAATATTTCTGTTAAATCTTTTCTTACTTGTGTTTTACCAGGTACTTTTTTGCCAGCAGGTGATGTTGTTGTATCTGCAAATTTTGGAGTAGCAGAAGAACGTTGAATACCTGTATTCATATATGCTCCATTATCATAACATACATATACCATGTCATGACCTCTTTCCATTGCACCAGATAAACTTTGTAAACCTATATCATATGTTCCACCATCACCACCAAAAGCAATAAATTTAGTATTTTTATCTTGTGGTAATTTTCCTTTTTTCTTTAATACTTTATATGCAGCCTCTACTCCAGATTCAGCAGCTGCTGTACACTCAAAAGCAGTATGAAGATATGAATCTGTCCATGCAGTATATGGATATATATATGTTGATACTTCTAAACATCCTGTTGCAACAGATACAACTGCATGATCTTCTTTATGTAATGCTCTTAATATCATTCTAACAGCAGGTGGAGCTCCACAACCAGCACACATTCTATGTCCTGCAGTTAATCTTGATGGTTTATTTGCCATAACTTCTTTCAAATTATATGCCATTATTTATCATCTCCTCTCACTCCAAGATATCTATATGGATTTTCTATATTTCCTGTTTCTACAATCTTCTGCAAATCATTATACACTTTCTCGATATCATCTTGTGTTGTATCTCTTCCACCTATACCATAAATATAATTTACTGCAGAAATATTTATTTTATTAACATATAATGCAGATGTTATATCTGTAAATAAAGGTCCTCCCACTGCATTTAAACTATCTGCTTTATCTAATATAGCAACAGCTTTAATATTCTTTAATGCATTTGCAATTTCAATAGAAGGAAATGGTCTAAATACTCTAATTTTTAATACTCCAGCCTTTATTCCTCTATTTCTCATAATATCTGCTGTATGTTTTGCTGTTCCAGCAGTTGAATTCATACATACAATTGCAATATCTGCATCTTCTAATTTATATTCTTCTATTAATCCATATTTTCTTCCTGTTAATTTTTCAAACTCATTTGCAACATCTATAATTACTTGTTTTGCATTTTTCATAGCTTCTGCTTGTTGTCTTTTATGCTCAAATAAATATGATTGTAAATCTAATGGTCCTACTGCAATAGGTTCTTTATCATTTAACAAATAATGTTTTGGCTTATACTCTCCTACAAATTTTTTAACAGTATCATCATCTTCTAAAACAATATTTTCTATAGCATGTGATGTTATAAATCCATCTTGACATACCATAAGAGGTAATAATACTTTTTCATTTTCAGCAATTTTATGAGCCATTAATAAATTATCATAAGCTTCTTGATTAGTTTCTGAAAATAATTGGATCCACCCAGAATCTCTAACTCCCATAGCATCTGAATGATCATTGTGTATATTTAACGGACCAGATACTGCTCTATTTACTAATGACATAACAATAGGTAGTCTCAAACTTGATGCAATATAAATCATTTCCCACATTAAAGAAAGACCATTTGCTGAAGTTGCAGTCATTGCTCTTGCCCCAGCAGCCTGTGCACCAATACATGCACTCATTGCGCTATGCTCACTTTCTACAGCTATAAATTCTGTATCTACAACTCCATTACTAACAAATGTTGAAAAATATTGAGGAATCTCTGTTGATGGAGTTATAGGAAATGCTGCCACAACATCTGGATTAATTTGTTTCATAGCAATAGCAGCAGCTTCATTACCACTTAAACGTTCTCTAATTTTCATGTTTACCTCCTACTTCATAATTATTTGAATGCATTTCTATAGCTTTAAAAGGACATACTTTAGCACAAATTCCACATCCTTTACATGCATTATAATCAAAATCTCCCCTTTTACCTTCTTTATTTACTGGAATTGCATCATCTGGGCAAACAGGAAAACACAAACCACATTGTTTACATTTTTCTTCTATAAAAACTGGTTTAATAGAACGCCATGAACCTGTTTCAAATTCTTTTGCATTTCCTGCATCACAAATAGTACCACCAATAGTAATATCTTGCCATGATACATTCTTATCTATTTTCTTTTTCATGTTAACCTCCTTTAAATCTTTTCTATCTCATTTAAAGCAATTTTTAATGCTTTCATATTTCCATCTATAACTTCTGGCTTTTTTGCAAATTTATGTTTAAAAGATTCTGTCATATTATTTAAAAACTCCTCGTCTGCCATAATATTACTAATCTTTACTATACCTGCTAACATAGGTGTATTAGGAAAATATTTTCCCAATGCCTCCATAGAAATTTTTCTAGCATCTAATTTATATATAGCACCATTATATTTATTTAACTTACTTTTTAAAGTCTCTGTATCTAGAGTTGTATTTATTATTATAGCTCCATCATCTTTTAATCCTGCTGTAACATCAACACTATCTAAAAGAGAATCATCAACAACAACTACATAATCAGGATAATAAATATTACTATGAATATTTATAGGATTATTACTAATTCTATTATAGGCTGTTATAGGTGCTCCCATTCTTTCTGGTCCATACTCAGGAAAACCTTGAATATATTTACCAGTATTAAAAGCAGCATCAGCCAATAATAATGAAGCAGTTTTTGCTCCTTGACCTCCTCTACCATGCCATCTTATTTCTATTAAATCTTTCATAAAAGAACGTAACCTCCTTATAAAATATAGAATTAGTATATATTTATATAATACATCTGTCAATAATTCTGACCACTAATTCTTATCTGCAAACTTTTGCTAGAAGCAAAAGTTTGCGGTGAATAATGAATAGTGAAGAATGAATGATGAATGATTTATTTTGTAGTAGAGTAAGTAGGAAAATTAAATTTAGAAAATATTTACTTTTATGAATATTGACATTTTGACACAGTTTAAATATAATAAATTAATCCTTTTTCTGAAAAGGAGAAAGGAGGGTTGTTCTTTTGAGGTCACTTAAAAAATTGTTAGCATTAATTATTATTTACTTAATTTTAAAACATTTTGATGACTAACATTAGGAAAAGACTAGTCTATGCAGAGACTAGTCTTTTTATGTTCTTTTGAATTCACTTATTAAAATTGTTAATTAAATATTAGCACATATTTTATTATATGTCAAATTCAAATTTTTAACAACATTTTATCTGCAACCTTCGGTTGCGATGAATAATGAATTTAACTGCAACTGATATTTGCAATGAATAGTGAATGGTGAATGATGAAGAATGAAGAATTTATTTTGTAGAGTAAGTAGGAAAATTAATGTATTATTATTGAATAAATTTTGAATGTGATTGGAGATGTTTTT
>CALXAP010000011.1 GCA_944386325.1 uncultured Clostridia bacterium | reverse complement strand
AAATTCTTAAATATCGTATTGAGCCGAAAAATTTATGAAATATTATCATATCAAAATCGTATGCCGTGAATAGTAACCAAATTAAAGAAAATCGAAGATTTGCTTACTTGTTCATGATTGACAAAATATACTCTATAATATATATTTTTAAATAATTATAAATTTATACACTTCTTGCTATACCTTAAATTAAAATGATTAATGATAAAATAGCAAATCTAGATTTGTTATTTTGTCAGGGCTTAAATAGCTCAAAAATGGAGGTTTTATGAATAAAATATCAAATTTCTTTTCTAATATATCAATAAGCATAAAAGAATTTATAAAATATTATCCTGTAAGTATAATATTAGTAGCTATACTCACATTATATTATGCATTTAATACCAGTGTTTCAAATAATATTTCTTTTATTTTTAATACTTTAATAATTTTCTTTTTTGGAACATTATTTACAGAAACTACATTTAATAATAAAAAAACAGCAAAAATAATATCTTTTATAATAAATTTTGTAATATCATTTATTTTATCTTTTTGCATAAATAAAAATATAAATACAGAGTTTATTTCGCAATTTTTAATAGCATATATTGGCTCATCAGTCATATTATCTATATATTTTTCTATACGAAATTCAGGGAAAAGTTTAGGTGAATATTTATTAAACTTTTTCTCAAACATATTTAAAACAGGAATTTCATATTTAATATTAGCTATTGGTTTTAGTATTATATATTTTATAATAAATAGTTTGCTTATTGAAAATATTGATTATACAATTTTTTTAAAAATGCATATTATTTTATTTGGACTTTTTTATGCTCCAAGTCTTATATTTTCAACATATTTTATAAATGAAAAAGAAAGTACATTTATTAAAAATTTAACACTATATGTTTTTATTCCATTAATTATTATAGCAATAATTATTGTATATTTTTATATTTTTAAAATTATAATTACTCAAGATATACCTAAAAACACTATTTTTAGAATATTAGCAGGAATATTTATAATAGCATATCCTATATGTATTATTGCATATTCACTAATAAAAGAAGATAATAAATATCTAAAAACAATACTAAACATTATAAAATATTCTCTAATTCCTTTTATTTTATTAGAAATATATTCTATTTATTTGAGAATTGCAGACTATGGATTATCTCCAATGAGATACTTAAGTATTATTTTTATTGTTTTTCAAATTCTTGCTATAATTTTACTAATATATAAAAATAGGCAAAAAATTAATTACATATTTTTTATAGCAACTGCATTATTAATATTTATAACAATAACACCATTTAATCTTAAAACAGTATCTATAAATAATCAAACAAATAGATTAGAAAGTGTATTACCTGAAGGAAAACAATTTTCACAGTTAAGTAATACAGAGAAAAAAATAGCATATGATTCTTATTCATATTTAAAATCTTTAGATTATTATGGAAAATATATTCCTGATTATTTAGATGAAAATACTATTAATGAACTAAATTCATATTCTAATTTAAATTATTCAAGTAATAATGAATATATATCTTTATATAGTGATAGTAAATATATTGATATTAGCGGATACAATGGTTTATATAGTACTTCTTCTAATTATTATACTAGTTCAAATGATATTGAATTAATCTATGGTGATAAAACAATAAAAACAGATTTAACTTATTTTTTAGATAAAATTGTTAAAACAGACAAAAATTCTAGAAAGAATTATTTTAACCAAAATAATTCAATTATAATTAATGATAATATAAAACTTTCGATAACAAATTTATATTTCTCATATGATAAAACTACAAATGAATTTTCAAATATTCATATAAATGGATATATTTTAGTTAAATAAAAAATAGGAAAAAGAAATTTTTCCTATTTTTTATTTAACATATCTTCTAAGGTATGCCATGCAAGTAATGCACATTTAACCCTTGCAGGCATATTTGAAATATTTCTAAAAGCTATTGCCTCATCTAGTTTTTTTAATTCTTCATCATCTTTAATTTCTCTTTTTATCATACCAATAAATGTTTTTATAATATCCATTGCCTCTTTTACAGTTTTTCCTTTTAAAACATCTATCATAATAGATGTAGAACTTTGAGAAATAGCACAACCATGTCCTGTAAATGCTAAATCTTTTATAATATCTCCATCTAATTTTAATTCAAGCTCTATCTCATCACCACAATTAGGATTATGTCCTTTTTCTACCATATCTGCATCTTCTAATTTTCTTTTATTATATGATGCTAAGCTGTGTTCCATTATTATATCATTATATACATCTGTTAAATCATCCATATTATCACCTATCTTTTATATTTATTAAACAATTCATTTGCTTTATTTAAACCTAAAATCAATTTATCTACATCTTCTTTTGTATTATAAAAACTAAAACTAGCTCTACAAGTTGAATCTATACCTAAAAATCTAAGTAGTGGTTGAGCGCAATGATTTCCTGACCTTATTGCAACATTTACAGAATCTAATATTGTAGAAACATCATGTGGGTGTATTCCATTTACATTAAATGATAGAACAGATAAGTGATTTTCTAAATTATTTGTACAATATAGTTTTATAAAATCTAAACTTCTTAATTTAGAAATAGCATATTCTACAACTTCTCTTTCTGCTTTTTCAATATTATCATATCCAATACTTTCTATATAATCCATAGCAGCTGCAAGTCCAACTGCTCCTCCAACATTTTGTGTACCTGCTTCAAATTTATTTGGTAGTGGAGCAAAAGTTGTATCTTGCTCATAGACATATTCAATCATATCTCCTCCCAAAATAAATGGAGACATATTATCTAATATATCTTTTTTTCCATATAATACGCCTATTCCTAAAGGAGCTAACATTTTATGACCTGAAAATACTACAAAATCCGCATCTAAATTTTGTACATCTATTTTCATATGTGGTATACTTTGTGAAACATCTAAAACAACTACAGCACCATTTTTATGTGCAATATCTATAATATCTTTTACTGGATTTATTGTTCCCAAAACATTTGAAACATGTGTAATTCCAACAATTTTAGTATTTTTTGTTATCTTACTTTCTATCTCATTTTTATCTAGTTCAAAATTATCATTAATATACATATATTTTAATGTCGCATTATTCTTTTTTACAACTTTTTGCCATGGCACCAAATTTGAATGGTGTTCCATTATTGATATTACAATTTCATCACCATTTTTTATATTATCCATTCCATATGAATATGCGATTAAATTAAGTGCTTCTGTAGCATTTTTTGTAAATATAATTTCTTCTGGATATTTTGCATTTATAAACTCCGCTACTTTTCTTCTTGAACCTTCATATGCTTGTGTTGCTTCAATACTTAATTTATATGAACCTCTATGTGGATTAGAATTTGCTTTCTCATAAAATTTATTAACCTTTTCAATTACTTGTCTTGGTCTTTGAGAAGTTGCGCCACTATCTAAATATGCAATATTATTATTATCAAAGATTGGAAAATCTTTTCTTATTTCTTTTATATCCATTATTTTAATCTCCTATCAATTTCTTCTATTATAATATTTTTTAAATCTTCATCTAATTTTTTTATAACTTTATTAAATCTTGCTCTAATAATTAATTTTAATGCCTCATTATAGCTAAATCCTCTACTCATTATGTAGAATAATTGTTTTGCATCTACCTTTCCTGCAGCTGCACTATGCTCTCCTTCCACATCTTCTTCTCCACATAAAAGCATAGGTAAAGATTTTGCTCTAACATTATCTGAAAGTAATATACAATATTCATTTTCTGAGCCAACAGCTTTTGAGCAACCTCTTTTAAAATCTATTGTACCTTTAAAATTCTTCTTGGCATAATCATTCAAAGCTCCCTCTACATTCATATTTATTTTTGAAAATTTTCCATATAACTCGGCAATATAATTTATATCTATTATTTTTTCTTTATCCCCTAAATATATCGTGTCTATATTATTTACTGCATTTTCTGAAATATTAGAATAATAATTTGAAATACTATTTTTCCCTCCAAAATCAACTATTTTATAGTTTACACTAGCTTCATCATTTATTATATTACTTATTGTATAAAAATTATCAGATAAATCATTTATCAAATTTAATATTGTTATACTAATCTTAGAACTTTTTTGTGCAGTAACATTGCAAATTCCATTATGATAAAATTTATTATCTTTAGAAACATATTTTATAATCACATTAGAAACAGAATTTTCTTTTGCAATTATATTTATATTATCTACTAAATTTCTATTATTATCATCTAACTCAAATTCTAATATAATAGTTTCTTTATTTTTTCCTTCTATATCTATTTCGATATTAATATTTGAATTATCTTTAATCTGATTAATTAATATATCTCCTACACCATATTTTATATTAATATCTTTTTTAATTTCATTTATTTTTACATTTGTATTATTATTTATAATTTTAAAATTATTAAACTTCTCAATTTTGCTTGGTATTTCTATGTTTTCTAATTTTATATTATTAATATTAAAATTTCTTGATGTTCTAAGTGGAATTTCATTTAACTTTATAATACTCATTATCCTATACTCCCTTCTAATTCAAGATTTATTAAATTATTCATTTCTACAGCATATTCTACAGGCAACTCTTTTGATATAGGATAAGCAAAACCTCTTACAATCATGGACTTTGCTTCTTCTTCTGATAATCCTCTTGACATTAAATAAAATATTGTTTTATCACTAATTTTTCCTATTTTCGCCTCATGTGAAAATTCCACTTCCTCTGTTCTTATATCATTAAATGGTATTGTGTCTGATTTTGAATAACTATCTAGCATCAATGATTCACAAGAAACAGAACATTTAGAGTTTTTAGCTTTTGGCATAATTCGAACTAAACTTCTATATGTTGCAATACCTCCATTTTTTGATATAGATTTAGAATTCACAACTGATGATGTATTTGGTGCATTATGAACAACCTTAAATCCTGTATCTAAATTTTGTCCTTTTCCAGCAAATGAAATTCCTGTAAATTCTGTTTTTGCTCCTTTTCCATTTAATATACTCATAGGATATAGCATTGATATTTTAGAACCAAATGACCCTGTAACCCAATCTATTTGACCATTTTCTTCTACAATTGCTTTTTTTGTATTTAAATTAAGCATATTTTTTGACCAATTTTCTATTGTTGAATATCTTAAATATGCATTTTTCTTAACAAATAATTCAACACAACCAGCATGTAAATTAATCTTATTATATTTTGGTGCAGAACATCCTTCTATAAAATGTAATCTTGCACCTTCATCTACTATAATTAATGTGTGTTCAAATTGACCAGATTCTGGAGAATTCAATCTAAAATATGATTGTAGTGGTATTTTTACATCAACACCTTTTGGAACATATACAAATGAACCACCAGACCACACAGCACCATGTAGTGCAACAAATTTATGATCAGATATTGGAACACATTTCATAAAATGCTCTTTTACAATATCTTCATAATCTCTTAAAGCAGTCTCCATATCTGTATATATTACACCCTGTTTTATAAGATCTTCTTTCATACTGTGATATACTACTTCTGAATCATATTGTGCACCAACGCCTGCTAATGATCTTTTTTCTGCTTCTGGTATACCTAATGCATCAAATGTATTTTTTATATCTTCAGGAACATCCTCCCAGCTATTAGACATATTTCCCTTTGGCTTTACATATGTTGCAATCTCATTCATATCAAGTTCTTCTAGAGAAGGTCCCCATGTTGGTAAATCTAATTTATTATACATATCTAATGCTTTTAATCTAAATTCTCTCATCCACTGTACTTCATTTTTTTGTCTTGATATTTCTTCTATTATCTCTTTATTTAAACCTTTCTTAGCCTTATACTCATAATTGTCTTTATTTTTTATATCATACATATTTGTATTAATTTCGTCTAAATATGTTTTTTGTCTCATATTAACCTCCAATTGAACTAATTTAGTTCTAGCCGATATCATATTTCTTATATTTTTTATATCCTTCCTCTTCTATCTCTTGTGCAAGCTCTCCTGAACTTGTTTTTACAATCTTTCCATCTACTAAAACATGTACATAATCTACTTTTAATTCTTTTAATATTTTTGTTCCATGTGTAATTATTAAGATTGCATTATTGTCATTTTTAAACATTTCTATTCCTTTAGATACAGTTCTAATCGCATCAACATCAAGTCCAGAGTCAGTTTCATCTAATATTGCTAGTTTTGGATTTAAAACTAGCATTTGTAAAATCTCATTTTTCTTTTTTTCTCCACCTGAAAATCCAACATTTAAACTTCTATCCATATATTTTGGATTTATATTTAACTCTTCCATATATTTTTTAATTTCTTCTTTAAATGCAAAAATTTTAACAGGCTCTCCTGTTATATTATGTCTTGCATATTTTAAGAAATTCATTACAGATATTCCTGGAATCTCTTCTGGAGACTGAAATGACATAAATATACCTTTTTTTGCTATTTCATCTGTTTTCAAATTATTTATATTTTCATTTTCAAATAATATATTCCCTTCTTTTTTTTCATATAATGGATTATTTAAAATAACATTTGCAAGTGTAGATTTTCCAGCTCCATTTGGTCCCATTATTACATGAACTTCACCTTTATTTATTTTAAGATTTAATCCTTTTAATATTTCCTTTTCTCTAACATTTGCAAATAAATTATTTATTTCTAATAAAGTATTACTCATGATTATTTTTTCCTTTCTCTAATTTCTTCTTTATTTTAATTCTTTCTACAACCTTAGTACAATTTTTGCATTTTGTACTTTGCTCATTATAGCAACAATCTAAATCATTTAAATCTAGCATTTTATTAATATAATCTTCTAATTTTTTTATAGTATTTTCTGAAACATTGTGTTTCATTAAATCCGCTTCTTCTTGTGCTTTCTTCTCTTCAACTCCAATTACTTCACTTAAAAATAATTTTAAAGTATCATATCTTTTCATTATTGATTTTGCAATTTTCACACCTTCACCGTGTTAATTCAATTTTCCCATATGCTTCATAATTAATTAAATTATTTGTTTTTAAATTATTTAAAGCCCTATTTACACTTGGCTTTGTACAATTTAATTTATTTGCAATATCTGTAACTCTTATTTGGTCTTCTGTATTTTTTAATATATATATTGTTTTTAAATATTCTTCTAATGAATTTGTTAATTGCATAATCCACCTCTCTTTGTTAGACTACGCTAACAATAATAATATATTTTAACATTTTTGTCAATAAATTATGCATAAATTCACTATTTTAGTTATAATTCAGTGTTACAATTCACGGCATGCGATTTTGATGTTCGCCCGCACTACAAAGGCATTTCTCAAAAAAATAAAACACAAAATCTTATTTTATTAGCTGTAAATAGTAACAATTCAAGAAGAAATATATGAGTTATTGAAATGTAGATATTTCCTTGACTTTTCTATATTTAGCAATTATAATAAAAATATAGTAATTTTTATATAAAAATGGAAAAAGGAGTTGATTTTTTTGATTACACATGAATATACATCAGCTACAAATTGTTTAGCATTAACAATAAAAAAAGAACACAAACAATCTGTAATTAAAAATATATCTAAAACTACCATTCGAGTTTCCATTAAAACATTACTTTATACACTTTTTTTAACATTTGTAAGTATTATCATTTAATAACATATATCTATAAAGAATATCCACTAGTTATACCAGTGGATATTCTTTATTATTTTATTTGAATTGCTTTGCAATTTTTTTGTGCCGATAAGTCTTATACTCTTCTTGCTAGACCTTAAATTAATATAATAAATATTAAAGAGGTCCAGCAAAGCTAGATTTGTCCTTTGTCATTTTATCTAATTCATCTGCTACATCCTTTTGTTTTGATAAAGGTACCCATTTATGAAATGAGCAAACAAATTCGCCAAACATAGTAGTATCTTCTGCTAAGTCATCTACATTACTTTTATAAAATCTTTTCATATAAAACCTCCATAATAGTAGTTTTATTTTGTTATATGTATTTTTTTTATTTTTATACAAAAGTAAAATAGAATTATACGCCAAAAAATCAAATGTACTTTTTATAACCCATTAATTATCTTAAATATGTACATATGTTTGGGGTATTTTGTTTTCATCTTTTCAAGAAATGCCTTTGTAGTGCGGGCGAACGCTGTTCGCCCCTACAGCTGTTTTTTCTACAATTTATATCTGTCTTATTTATTAAATATTGTATTTTGCTATGTTAGAGTTATGACTGCAACCGAAGTTTGCAGTCATAACTCATTTAATTTTTATATATATTCATCTTGAATTAAATATTATCATTTCTTAATACATCTACTATATTCTCTTTTTTTATTTGTTTTCTTGAATATATCATTGTTATATAAACTACTAAATAAACTGCAATTATAGAAATTATTATACCTATCCATGGTATGTTAAACAACATATAACTTTGGTAATTAAATGATTTATTCATTAAATAACATATAAATATACTTATTGGTAATCCATATAGTAATGATTTTGTTCCATAAAATATACACTCTAAGTTTAGCATTTTTTTAAACCCTTTTTCAGTCATTCCAACAGATTTTAGATTTGCAAATTCTCTTTTTCTTAATGCTATATTTGTAGATATCGTATTAAATACATTAGATATTCCAACTGCTGATATTAATATAATAAATCCATATAAAAATATTTGAATAATTAACATCATATTTTTATTTCTACTAGTATCACTTGCAATATCTGATAATGAAATACTAAATTTCGTATTTTCATTTAATATTTCCTTTAATAAATTTCTCATTTGATCTTGTTTATCTTTTTTCACACTTAATAATATATTATTTGTTATATAATCATTTCTAATTATGTTATTAAATGTATCATTATTTACTACTAATATAAGACCTGTGTAATATTTATCAATAATTTGTGGAATTTCATCTGTTACTTTACAAATACTTAAACTTTCATCCTTTCCTGAGTTTGTATAATCTTTTTGTAATATAATTTGCTCATTTTCTTTAAAATTTGTCATATGATATTCTGCATCTATTTCTGTACCAATTTGATTTGCATAATTTACTAATATTGCTTCATTATTATTTAATTCATTTATTCCAACTTTTTTTAGATATTTTTGCATAGTATTATTATCATAGGTTATGTACTTTATATTTATTTCCATATCATCTAAATTAAATATATATTTCATATATTCATTTTTTTCTATAAGTTTTCTAAGCTCTTTATTTACTTTATCTTCTGGCAGTTTAATAGTATTATTGAATTGAGTAACTGTTATTAATTCTTTTATTCCTTCTTGAGTCTTAATTTTATTTATAATATTCTCCTTTTCAGCAGATACATTTATGTTACTTTCTGAGCGTGAATAAAGATTTAAAGAAAAATCATAATCTTTATTATAATATACTCCACTAAACTGCTTGCTCATACCATTAACAAAATTAGATACAGTTATAAATAAAATTATACTTACTGTTAAAGAAATAACTGTAGTTCTATACTTTCCTTTACTTCTTTTTAAGTTTTTAAGAGCTATATCTCCTTCTACTCCAAAAATCTTCCTTATAAACTTCGGAGTTCTTAATTTTTTAGATTTAATTTTTATATCTCCGCTTTGTCTAATTGCTTCTATTGGAGTAATTCTACTTGCTCTAATTGCAGGTACAATAACAGAAATATAAATTGTTAAAGCCATTACTAAAATTGCAATCACAATAGAAGGAACTGATACCACCAAATCTAAATTTGTTGACATATTTGTAATTAATGGTTTAATTAAATTATTTACAATTTGTCCTCCTATTAACTATTAGGTGTTATATAAAAAGCAACTCTAAATCCGTATAACAGAACTTGAAGAACTATTAGGATTACGATAAGCTGATGTTTGAAAACTTGCAGTACTATTGTAAGCACCACCTCTATAAGTACGATAATTTGATGTTGAATATCTTTCTTGTGTCCATTCATACACATTACCTGTAAGATCATATATATTATTCGCCTTCCAATATTCACTATTTCCAGTTAATGATGGTGAAAATCCTCCTCCATAATTCCCCCAATTTCCACTATTTGTTTGTATATCAGATATATCCATTGTTTTATTCTCACCACCTGATGATATTATAGCATTTCCATTAAACCAAGAAAGTATACTGTCATATTCAACACCAAACATTAAATGACTATTTATACTAGGTTTCATATTTTCTGAATAAGTCCTAGCTGAATCATTAGTTACATATACCCATGGATTTTGTCCTCTTTTACTTTGTGCTGAATCATCATCTTTTTGGCTTGCCTCGTATCTACTTATATAAAATCCCTTATTTATGCTCACACTTCTTATCATTTGGCTATCTGTTTCTTCCCAATATGCATTTGATGTTTCACCATCTGCTAAATTTTGTTTTGCATTATTATATGACATCCACGCCACTCTATTAAAAGTATTATCATTAATACCTGATATAGGTACCCACACATATTCATTAAAGTCTGATACTCCATCTGTATACGTTATTTCACTATCTACTACAACAATCCCCTTATTTATTTGTTCTGCCGTAATATTATTCCATTCAGATTTTGGCATTATCTCTTGTACCACACCACTTTCCCCTGGTAATGAGTCTGTTCTTCCACTTTCTAATATTACTGGTGCAAATCCTTTTGGTATTACTATTTGTATATTTGTATCATTTTTTGCTACTATTGTAGTATCACTTGTTGCAAATATAGAATCATCTACCTCTTCATCAGAATCTTGTATAGTATTGTCTTGTACTATTAGAACCATTCGTCCGGCATAGCTGTCCCAACCATTACCAGCACTATCACATAAAGTAAAATAACGGTATTTATTGTTTCCATTATAACAACTAGCTCCTCTTAATAAAAATGGTTCATTTTGTTGAACATCTTCGTCAATATTATTCGCATACCAGCCTGTATCTATACCTATTGTGCTAGATGTCTCCCATATTGCATCTCCATATATATTTGACCATGATGTATAACTTCTACTTATATCTGTTTCTTCTTGTGTACTGTTTCCTATTGGATATAATGTTACATATTTATTACTACTTTTTATATTTGCTATTTTTCCTCCATAATCTATTATGCTCCTATTCCCTGTTTGTATTACTGCAGATGTATAATCCCATGCACCACCAGCAGTATCATATACACCATATATATTTCCTGTTGTACTTGCTAAAACTCCTTTTTCTGTATCATATGCATTTGTTACTCCTTCTACCTCTGCATCACCTATTTCATTAGCAGCGTTTCCTGTTATAAAACTACTACTATTATTTATCATAACATTTTCTTTGTTTCTTCCATATTTACTATATGTTAAATATGTCATTGCTCCCCATTCACTATTTTTTATTAAATGACTATTCGCTTCTTTGTTGTAATTTAAACTATTTTCATACATATTTCCCATATCGAAATATCTCCAACTACTCACCCCTGGCTTGCTTACTGCTTTTATACTATCATTTGTTAATACATTTCCTATACTATCATCACTTGTTTCTGTATGCACACCATTTGTCTCCATACTTGTCTCAAATTTTGCTATCCATATTCCTTCTATTTTTCTATCCCATTCTCCATTTGCATATCCATTTTTTGTTCCATCTTCAAATGCTGGGTGCACTAACCATTTATCATTTCCTGATGTTTGTGAATATGTTATATTACTCTCATCTGTTGTTAATGTTGTTGTTCCTTTTAAAAATTTTACTTCTATATCTCCTGCTGTACTTGTATGAAATCCGCTTTTTATATTATATGCATATCTTGGTATCCATACAAACATACTTCCATATGATGTGATATATCCATTACTATCTACTTCTATTCCATCATTCATCATTATGTTTGCCCATTTGTTTTCTGCATAATCATACCATTTTCCTTCTTCTATATTTGCTTTCTTCCACTGTTTTTTACTATCATCATATACTACTGCTGTCATATCTTCTGTTAGCTTTGGGGCATTTTCTAATACTACATTTACTCTTTTTATTGTTTCACTTCCTGCTTTATCTACTACTTTTACTACATATTCTCCTGTTTTTTCTATATTTATCTCTTCTTCTGTTTCTCTCCAATAATCTACTACTACATTTCCATCATTTTCTCCTGTTACTAATGCATAATAGATCTTTCCTCCTTCTGCATTTTCCTTATATACTATATCTTCTACATCTATATATGAATATAATCCATAATTTCTTTTTGATAAATTAAACTCTGGCGCGTCTGTTGTTTTGTTTTCAAAATCTATATTGTATTGTCCATTTGGTAAATGATATTGATTATAGAACATTTCTCCTTCATATTCTATTCCTTCTAAATTATATATTTCTCTTGTATCAAAATTCACTACTATTTCTTCATTTAACCCCTGTAATCCTAAATCTTCTTCTAAATCTATTTTTGATAAATATCTATAATCTGATATATTCCCTCCTGGAATTATATTACTTATCTTATTCTTTATACTTCCATTTACACTATCTGCTGATATTCCATAATCTTCTACTTTTTTGTTTTCTGCTTTTATATCTGCATATGCTACATTAACCCTACTTTGCACCATATTCATCCTTGCTACAAATTGGGTTAATTTTGCCTCTTTATATGCTCCCATTCCTGAATTTATTACTACTCCCGCTAGCATTAAGATTATTATAATCATTATTATTAATGCTAAAAGAGTTATTCCTTTGTCTCCTTTTTTACTAATAGCGTAGCTCTCTCTTTTTACAGTTACAACGTTTTTAGCCATCGTTTTTTCTCCCTTCTAATGTTCGCCCCTACAATTTTTTTTAATTTTTTCTACAATTTATATATGTTTTGTTTGTTAAATATTGTATTTTGCTGTGTTGTGGTTATTTCCTCTATCAGATTTTGTATTATCGTCCGTTTCTTATATCAATACATTGTCAAAAATAAACTGCTCTTGCATTCTCTTTAGTGATTGTTTTATACTTTTTGCTCTTACTTCTCCTATTCCATCAACTTTATCTAATTCATTAATATCTGCAAGTAAAATATGTTGAAAAGATTTAAAATATTTTACTAAATTTTCAACTATATTACTAGGAAGTTTTGGAACTTTATTAAGTATTCTATATCCTTTTGGATATACTGCTATTTCTTCGTAATTTTCAAAAACATCATATCCTAAATTTTTTGCGATAAAATTACTGTCTATTAGCCCTACTTTATTTTTACCCCTTATTTCCTTTAATACATCTGTTGAATTTATATCCTTGTTTTTTGCAATATAATCTTTTATTATTAAAATTTCTTCTTCTTCTAATCCACCAATAAGTTCTTCAAGTTGCATTTTTACAAGTCTACCATCTTCTCCAAGCTCATATATTCTTCTTTTTACTTCATCTACAACTTGCATAACCATTTCTGCTCTTTGTATACAATTAATTACATTGTCTAATGTAACAATATCATTAAACTCATATTCATTTAATATATTCAATTTATCATCAAATACTTTTTTATATTTTTCTAGTATTTGTAATGCTTGATTTGCTTTTGTTATTATTTTTGATGTGTCTTCTATTGTATATCTAAAATTTTCTTTAAAAACTGTAATTATATTTCTTCTTTGTGATATGCTAATTACCAATTTTCCTGTTTGTTTAGCTGTTCTTTCTGCTGTTCTATGTCTTGTTCCAGTTTCTTTTGTAGGTATACTTGGTGATGGTATAATTTGTGCATTAGCTCTTAAGATTCTTTTTAAATCTTCACTTAATACTATTGCTCCATCCATTTTTGCAAGTTCATATAATCTTGCTGGTGTATATTCTTCATTTATGTTAAATCCGCCATCAACCAATTCTAGTACTTCTTTTGAATCTCCTATTATAATTAATGCACCTGTCTTAGCTTTTAGTATATTTTCAAGCCCTTCTCTTAAAGGAGTTCCTGGTGCAATTAATTTTAATATTTCTGTTTGTGAATTATCTTTTTTTAAGTTATCATCCAAAAGTTACCACTCCCTTATTTTAAGCCTATATATTTCATTGCTTCTACAATATTTTTCACACCTATTATATCTAATTTGAACTTTTCTTTCAATAGTTTCTTGTTATTTTCTGGAATGATACATGTTTTAAAACCTAATTTTTCAGCTTCTTTAATTCTTTTTTCTATTAAATTAACTGCTCTTACTTCTCCAGTTAGTCCAACTTCACCTATTGCAACTAAATCTGGACTTATACTAATATTTTTAAAACTTGATGCAACAGATAATACAACACCTAAATCTGTTGCTGGTTCATTTATTCTAATACCTCCAACTATATTTAAATATACATCTTGATTTCCTAACATTAATCCAGCCTTTTTTTCTAAAACAGCTATTAATAATGTTAATCTATTATAATCAATTCCATTTGCTGTTCTTCTTGGTAATCCAAATACACTTGGAGTTACTAATGCTTGTAATTCTACTAAAATACATCTTGAACCTTCTATACTTGCTACAATTATTGATCCAGAAGGATTTCCATCTCTTTCAGATATTAGTATTTGTGATGGATTTTCTATTTCCATCATACCACTATCTTGCATCTGAAACATTCCAATTTCATTTGTTGATCCAAATCTATTTTTTACTCCCCTTAATATTCTATACGAAAAATATCTTTCACCTTCTAAATATAGTACTGTATCAACCATATGTTCTAGTACTCTAGGTCCAGCTATATTACCATCTTTTGTAACATGCCCAATAATTATAGTTGTTATTCCATTTTGTTTGCACATTCTCATAATTTGTGATGTTATTTCTCTAACTTGGCTAACACTTCCTGGGGCTGAAGATATTTCATCTGAATACATAGTTTGAATAGAATCTATTATTACAAGTTTTGGTTTTATTTCTTCTATTTCATTTTTTATTAATTCTATATCTGTTTGTGATAAAAAAAGTAAATTATCATTTTTAATATTTAATCTATCAGCTCTTAGTTTTACTTGTTCTGCTGATTCTTCTCCAGAAATATACAAAACATTTCCATCTAATTTAATACTATTACATATTTGTAAAATTAAAGTAGATTTTCCAATTCCAGGCTCACCTCCTAATAAAATAAGTGAGCCTTCAACCATTCCACCACCTAAAACCCTATCTAATTCTTTTATACCAGTTGAGAATCTAGTTGTGGTCTTTTTTTCTACCTCATTTAATTTAGTTGCTTTTGCAATCTTTTTATTTTCAGTTAATTTTGTTGTTTTTGTAATTTTTTCCTCATAAAATGAATTCCATTCATTACATCCTGGACATTTTCCTAGCCATTTGGCAGATTCATATCCGCAATTGCTACAAACAAAAACATTTTTTGTTTTTGCCATTATTTTCCTCCATTATCTTTTTCATTACTATATAATCTTTTTAATGTTGTAATAAACATTGCATGTGACCAAGCTAAACCTATAACCCACGCAGGTTTCATATTTGTATTGTTAACTTGTTCTGGTAGGAAACCATGTTCTGTAGATGAAATAACCGAAAACTTAAAATATTCTTCTGCTTTTTTCTTTTCTCCTAAATCTAAATAATAATTCGCAAGCCATAAATTTGCAATTACCCATGGATTTCCACCTTTATATCTATCACCTTCATATCTTAAATACCCACCTGTATATGTTCTTAAAGTTAAATGCATTTTTTCTATAGTATTTACAATTTTTTTCTCTTTTGGGCTAAACAATTTAAAAGGATATACAAGTCCAACTAAACTTATATCTATTTTTCCATCCTTATTTCTTATGAAACTTTTTTTATTATCATCATAGAAATTTTTAATAATATATTCTTTTACATTTAATAAATAATTTTCTAATTTTGCAACTCTTTCTTTATCTTGTTCTATTTTTAACCTATTATCTTTAAATTCATCCTCTAATATATTGTATATTTTAATCATACTTTCAAATGCAGAAAATATGCTAGCTAAAGAATATGCATGTATACCTTCATTTTCTTCCCATATATCATAACTCTTAGTTTCCTTTAAATTTCCATTAAATACATTTTCAATATACAATTCTAGATATTTTATAGCTTTTTCACACATTTTTAAATTATCTTTTAAGAATTTCTTATCTTTAGTATTGCAATAATGATCATATACTCCATATACTACACTAGCTGTTTCATCTATCTGATATCCCCAACTTGGTGCCAATCTTCCATCTGTATAAAATCTTTGTTCCCACATTCCATTTGAACTTTGGGTATTTTTACAAAAGTTTTTATAAAACTTTTCTGTTTCTTTTTTCATACCTAAAATATCAAATGCCTTGCATATATATACAGCATCTCTTGGCCAGCAATATGAATATCTACCACAATATTTAAATCCTTCATCTACTTCTAATCCTGCTGATATTCCTCCTGTTTCACTATTATATAATAATGGAAATAGTAATATTGTTCTTTTATAAATAGTATCAACTCTTTTTAAATAATCACTTTGTTCTCCATCTATTACCATTGTACTATGATCTTTTAAGTATTTTCTCCAATATTTTTTAGTACTTTCATATTCATTTTTTAAATCTAATTTTTTTATATGATTTATCTTATCTACAATATTTTCAGATTTATTGTTGTTTACAAACATTAATATAGTAATTTCTTTTTCTTCTCCTGGTTTTAATACATTTATATCATAGCTTATACTAGAATCATCAGACATTCCAATATAATCTTTACCTCCAATAATACCACTCATTATATTTGAAGAAGTATCATTTATTTGAAAACTCAATGCATTAAAATCTGACATTATACCAAAAGTTGAATCATGAGTATATTGCATTAAAATATTATCTTTAAATATACCACTTACCTTATTATTTTCATTTGTTAATAATTTTGAATGAATTAAAAAATTTATATTTAAATCTATAGTATTATTATTTTTTATTCTATATTTTTTAACTAATACATTTTGCTTTATTGGAACAAAATCTGTTTGTTTTATTTCTAATTTAAAATAACTATTATATATATATGTTTTTAATATATTAGTATTTTCTACATATTCCTGAGTATATATATTATTTATATCTGAATGTAAATATATAATTCCTGAATCATTTACTTTAATTCCTATATTCATAAAATCTATATATTGTTTAAAATCTACTTGAGGATAATATAATCTTAATAATTCTCCTGATCTACTAAAACTTGCTATTAAATTTTTGTTTCCTATTATTGCATCATTAAAAAATTTTTCTTTCATTTGTATTTCTCCTTTTTATTTATTTTCAATTATATCAACTATTTTTCTTTCCAAGTCTTTAACCTTATCATTTAGTTTTAATAATTCATCATCATTTGCATCTTCTGTAAGCATAGTATCTTTAACAATTGATTCCATATCTTCAATTTCTTCTTTTAATGTCTCAATTCTTCCAATTATTGATAGACGTATATATCTATATTTATCTGGTACTTCTTTTCTTTCTAGTAATTCTAATTTATCGTTTAATTCATATACATCTCCAAATTCAGGTATAGTTACAGGTATATTAGTATTTTCTAGTATTTTCTCTTTTAAAACAACTTGTCCTTCTTTTTCACCATGTACTAAAAATATATGTCTTGGTTTATTTATAAATGAATATACATAATTTAAAAGCCACTCTTGGTCTGCATGTCCTGAATATCCTTCTATATATTCTATTCTAGCATTTACAGCTATTTCCTCTCCAAAAATCTTTACTTTTTTTGCACCATCTACAATAGAACGACCTAATGTTCCTTGTGCTTGATAACCAACAAACACTACTGTATTTTTTGGATCCCATAAATTATGCTTTAAATGATGTTTTATTCTTCCTACTTCACACATTCCACTAGCAGATAAAATTATACATGGTTCGTCTAATTCATTTAATGCTTTTGATTCATCAGCTGTTCTTGTAAAATTTAAATCTGGAAATTCAAATGGATTATCTCCATTTTCAATTTCTTTTTTAACATCTTCATTAAATACATCCATGTTTTTCTTAAACACTTCTGTTGCAGATATAGCAAGTGGACTATCAACAAAAACTTTAGATTGCATGAAAGTTCTATATTTTTCTGCAAATTCTTCATTACCTTTATTTTTTTCCTTTGATCTATTTATTTCATATAATATTTCCTGTGTTCTTCCAACAGCAAATGTTGGAACAATAACCTTTCCACCATTATTTAAAGTTTCAGATACTATATTTAATAAAATTTCTGCTTTATTATTATTTTGCATATGTAATCTATTACCATATGTAGATTCCATTATAAGATAATCTGCACTTTCTATCATAGTAGGCGATGATAAAAGTGGTATATCATTATTTCCAATGTCACCTGAAAAAACTATTTTTTTAGTTTCGCCATTTTCTGTAATCCATATTTCAATCATACTAGAACCAAGCATATGACCAGCATCATTAAATCTAGCTTTTATATTTTCATCTAAATCTACTATTTCATCATACATCACTGGTTTAAATAATTCAAGTGATTCTATCGCTTCTTCTGCAGTATATAGAGGTGGCAATGATTCTCTTCCTTCTCTTTTTCTTTTTCTATTTTTCCATTCTATTTCAATTTCTTGTATATGTCCACTATCTGGTAACATTATAGAGCACAAATCACATGTTGCTTTGGTTGCTATTATTGGATTTCTATACCCTTCTTTATATAATTTTGGTATTCTGCCAGAATGATCTATATGTGCATGTGTTAATAACATAAAATCTATATCATGCACATCATACATGAAATCTTCTTCATTTTCAAGTTCTGTTTGGGCATTTCCTTGAAACAACCCACAATCCACCAGAAATTTTTTTCCTGCTCCTTCTACTAAGAAATTTGAACCTGTTACTTCCTTTGTTGCCCCCAAAAAAGTAATTTTCATAAAAACCTCCATTCGAGCAATTTTGCTCTAATATATATTTTTTAATAATAATCAATTAAATAATTTTATCTTTTTATTTGTTTTTATATCCATTCTTTTAGCTAATATATCTACTTTTAATTTAAAATCATTTTCTAAATTATTATCATCATATATATTCACTTGTAACTCATTTTCTTTAAAAAACATTTCTAATTCTATATTTTCTAATTTTATTATTTTGCTTTTAAATATATTTTTTATAATTTCTAAATTATATATTCCATTTTTAGATATGATATTTATACATTTCAAATTAGATGCTTTTGCAATTAGCATTTCACCTATTATTTTAATTTTACTTGACAAAACTTCATTATCTATAATTTTTTCTTTATTATTATAAGGCAAATTTTCATAATATCTTATATGATATATTAGATTCATTATATCGTTTTTATCTTTAACATCTTGTATTTTAGCTTTTATACATTCTAAAAATATATTTTGTAAATCTATAAATTCATTTTCTAAATTATCTTTATTTAATATATTTTCATTTAAATTCTCTAATATTTTTAATTTATTTTCAATTTCATTTTTATTAAATTCGTATTTTTTAGGGTTCATCAAATCTGTGTATCTTTTTATTTTTAAAATAATCTCTTCTCTTTTCTTTTTTAATTGAATTTTATATTCTTTTATTGTTAACTTATTTTTTCTTTTTTCATTTTTTGTTTCTAATAATTTATTCATTCTAATATTATCATTTAATATTTTATCTATCTTCTCTATTTCTTTATTTAGTTTCTTTTTTATTTCTGTTATTTTATCTAAAAACTTTGTTTTATCTTTTATTAGCAACTGTTCTTCTGCTAAAACTTTTTTTTCGTTTTCTATTAATTTTTTTCGTTCCTTATCTGATAATATATACATGTATATACAAATTCGAATTAATTTATTGTAAAATTCTTCTCCTATATTCTTTCCATATACTGTACATAGATTTTTTTTAAAACCATATAAATAATCCATTTTTGAATTAGTATTATTTCTCCATAGCATCAAATTTTTAGCACCATATAATATCTGTATATTTTGAAAAATAATATTATATTTATAATTTTCAATATCTTTTATATCTAAATCCCATGACCAACCATTAAAATCTCTAAGTATTTCTTTTGAATTTATAGCATTTCCAATTCTCAGCATTTCTTTCAATGCATCTTTTATTATATAATACTTATTATTTATATAGTAATTATCTCCTGCTAAATCAGATAAAGCATATAATAGTGCTTTTTCTGTTGGATATGATATTATTTCTTTTTTCTTAACATCTGTTACAGCATTTACTTTATATTTAGAAAGAATTTTTCCTTTTGTTGAATTTGGTTCTACTAGTTCTATCTTATCACATTTTTCTTTTACTACCATTAACAATTCTTGTAAAAACTCATCTTTTGTTATATCTATTCTTTTTACAGTTTTGTAATCTTCAAAATTTGTTTCTATTTTATATAACATACTTAGTAAAAGGTTTTTCCCTGTTGTTGATATTTTCTTTTCCTGTATTATTAATTCTAATTGATTATTGTAATCTTTTGAATTTATTTTTGAAAAGAATTTATTTTTCAAGTAATCACCTTCCTTCTCTAATTAGTTTCATCTTTTTCTTCTGCACTTTCATCTATAGGCTTTGCCATTTTTAATTCTTGCCATCTTTCTTTTGTAATTAATACTTGTCTTGGTTTACTTCCTTCATATCCTGATATTATTCCTCTTTGTTCCATTTGATCAATAATTCTTCCTGCTCTTGCATATCCTACTTTAAATCTTCTTTGTATAAAAGATGTTGAGGCTTGACCTAAATCTACAACTGTATCTATAACTTCCATTAATAATGGGTCTGTATCATCATCTGGATCACTTTCTAATTCTTGATCTGATTTACTGTTATTTTCTATTTCCTTCATTATATCTTCTCTATATGATGTTTCATTATCATTTACTTTTATGTATTCTACTATACCTTCAACTTCTTTATCTGAAACAAATGCACCTTGCACTCTTATTGGTTTAGACATTCCTATTGGTGCAAAAAGCATATCTCCTTTTCCTAATAATTTTTCTGCACCAACCATATCTAAAATTGTTCTAGAATCAACTCCTGATGACACAGCAAAAGCAATTCTTGAAGGTATATTTGCTTTTATTATTCCTGTTATTACATCAACAGAAGGTCTTTGTGTTGCAATAACAAGATGCATTCCTGCAGCTCTTGCCATTTGTGCCAATCTACATATTGCATCTTCTACATCATTTGGAGCAACCATCATTAAATCTGCAAGCTCATCTATTATTATTACAATTTGTGGTAATTTTTCTCCGCCTTCTTCTTTTTCTAGTTCTGCATTATACCCTTTTATGTCTCTTACACCCTTTTGTGCAAATAAACTATATCTATTTACCATTTCTTGCACTGCCCAAGATAATGCTCCTGCTGCTTTTTTTGGATCTGTAACAACTGGTATTAACAAATGTGGTATACCATTGTAAACAGAAAGTTCTACTACTTTTGGATCAATCATTACTAATTTTACTTCACTTGGTTTTGCTTTATATATTATGCTTGTAATTAAAGTATTTATACAAACACTTTTTCCTGAACCAGTTGAACCTGCAATTAGTACATGTGGCATTTTAGCTATATCTGTTACAACTACCTCTCCTGCCACATCTTTTCCTAATGCCATAGTTAATTTTGATTTAGAGTTTTTAAATTCATCTGAATCTATTATATCTCTTAAATGTACTATTTCATTTTCTTTATTTGGAACTTCTATTCCAACAGCTTGTTTCCCTGGTATTGGAGCTTCTATTCTTATAGTTTCTGCTGCTAAATTTAATGCTATATCATCTGCAAGTTTTGCTATCTTACTAACTCTTACACCCTCTGCTGGCCTTAATTCATATCTTGTAATTGCTGGTCCAACACTTACTTTTTCAACTTTTGCAGATACTCCAAAACTATATAATGTTTTTTGTAATCTACTAGCTGTTTCTGTTACAGATTTTTTTCCACCTTTTAAAACTTGCTTTTCTCCTTTTTCTAAAATATCAATTGGTGGAAATTCATAATGCTCATCCTCAATTGTTATAGCATGTTCTAAAGTTAAAACCTCTTTTGTCTTTTCTTCTTTTTTTTCTATTTCTTGTTTAAATAAATTATTTTCTTCTTGTTTTATTTTATTGCTTTTTATATTTTCATTTTTTTCTTCGACATAATCTGGAATATTTATTGTTATTTGATCCTCTATTTTTTCTTCCTTATTTTTTATTTCTTTATTCCTTTTTAGTTCTTTTTTATTATTCAAATCTGTTTTTATATTTTCATTTTTATGCTTTACTTTTTCTTTTAAAGATTCGCTTACTCCAACAACTATCTCTGTTGGTTTTATTCCTAGCATAAATGCTAATAAAACTATTGCTACTGCAGAATTTAAAATTATTGCACCTATTTCTCCCAATAATCTAATTAATGGTAAAGCAATAATTGCACCTATTACTCCACCTCCATGATTATCTTCACCTAGTTCATATGCTTGTCCTACAAAATCCCAAAATTCACTATTTTCATTTAGATTACCATTAAAAATCTGTATTATACAAAAAATAACACAAATACATAATATAAACCCTGTGTATTGCATTAATTTCTTATTCATATATTCGCCATTTTTATATGCTATTGATATAGCCATAGCAAAAGTTCCTACAGGTATTATATATTTCATAAAACCTACTAATCCACCTAACATTGGACTAAGATTTTCACCTATATACCCAGATTTAGTAAAAATTAATACTGCTAATAATATACTTATTATTATTAAAATTGCTACAACTAATTCTGTGCTAATACTTTCCTTCTTTTTTTTTCTTTTTGCCATATTTCTCTCCTTGTTTTGCATTAAAGTATAATTTTTAATTTTTTTATTTATATAAAGTAATAAAAGTCAAAACAGGAAATCTTATCAAAATATATTTTGACTTCCAATTTTGACTTTCCTATTATTTTAATTCTTTCCTGTTTTCTTGTACAGTTTTAACAACATCTTCTACAGTTTTCTCAAAATTATTTTGTACATTTCCTAAAGTTCCGCCAATGTTTTCCTGCATATTTTTCAAATTTTGTTCTATTGTATCTTTCATTGTAATTAATGAATTTTGTAATACTTCTTCAAGATTTTCTAATATTTTATCTGCATACATTTTTGTTCCTTTTGTTATCTCACGAGACATCTCATTTGCAGTTTCTATTATTTCAGCCTTTTGTTCATATGCCTTTTTAGTAATTTCGTGTTCATCTATCATAGCTATTATTCTATTTTCTGCTTCTTTAACAATATCACTAGCCTCTTTATGTGCTTCTTGCAATATTCTTTCTCTTTCTTCTCTTACCCATTTTGCTTGTTTTAATTCATCTGGTAATTTTAACCTTATTTCTTTTATTATATCTAACAATTCATCCTTTTCAATTATCCCTTTATTTGTAAATGGTAGTGTTTTACTTCTTTCTAATATATCTTCTAAAGTTTCAAGCAGTGTAAAAATTTCCATTTTTTGCCCCTTTCTATGAATGGATCAACTTTCCTCTAAGAATAATAGTTTCACTCTTCCAAATTTTCTTATATCTTTTACATTAATGTCTAAAGAATTAATTTCACTTAATATTCTATCTAAATCATCTGTTTCAGCAATAATTATTCCATTTTTGTTTAGTAATTCATATTCTAAAATTAACTTAGTTGCTTTATATATATAATCAGTATCATATGGTGGATCTAAAAAAATTATATCAAATTTACTATTTGATGTTTCCAACATTTGTAGACACTTTTTATAATCCATTTTTTTTATAGTAGATTTTTTATTTAACCTTGTCTTTTCTATATTTTTGTTAATTATTTCTATTGCATCTTTTGAAAAATCACATAGTACAGCATAACTTGCTCCTCTACTTAAAGCTTCTATTGCTAAAGCCCCACTTCCTGAAAAAAGATCAAGTACATTTGAATCTTTAACTTTTAAAGTAATTATATTAAATAATGATTCTTTTATTCTATCTAATGTTGGTCTTGTTTTTATTCCATTTAATGTATATAATTTTGTACCTCTTGCAATTCCACTTATAACTCTCATTTTCTACTCCATAACTACTTATATATTTTATAAAATTAATTATATAAGTCAATAGTAATAATAAAATTGTAATATACATTTAACACTAATGTAATAAATTTATAGTCTAATTAAAGGTAGGATAAATCCTACCTTTCTATTCTTCATTTACATCTTTTAATAATTCCAATTGTGATATCAAAAGAGATTCCATTTTTGCTTTATATACATCAAATTGTTTTTTTAACTCTTCCATCTCTTGTTGTTTCATAGCTATTTGTTGTGATAAATTATTTAATGCTTCTTTTGATTCTGATTCTGCATTCTTTTTTATTTGTTCAGCTTCTTGCCTAGCCACTTTTCTTATATCTTCTGCTGTAGATTGTGCCATTAATAATGTACTTTGAAGAGTACTTTCAATTGATTTATATTTTTCTAAATTATTCATTGACTCTTCTAGTTTTTCTTTCATTTCTGCATTTTCTTTATATATCTTTTCATAATCTAAAGTTAATTCATCTAAAAAGTCATCAACTTCACCGCAACTATAGCCATTCATCATTTGCTTTGAAAAACGTTTATTTTCAATGTCTAGTGGTGTAAGCATATACTAAACCTCCCATTTTAAAATCCATTGTTATTATTCTTTAACCATGAAACTGATAATTTATTTTTTATTTCTTCTCTTGCTAACTCATTTGCTATTTCATAATTATATGGTGCTAATATAAATATTGCATTTGAAACTTTTTGTATATGTCCATCTAAAGCATGTGCTGCACCGCTTATAAAATCCACAACACGTCTTGCAACATCTTTATTTACATACTCAAAGCTAACTACTACTGATTGCTTTTCTTTTAATAAATTACATATAGTTTCAGCTTGGTCAAAAGAAGTAACTTGAAAAACAACCATTTTAACTTGTTGTGCTTGTGGCATATTTACAACTTTGTTCTTTTTACCAAATAATTTTCTCTCTTGTTCCTCATCTTCATCTTCGTCTTCATAATCATAGATATATTTATTATCTAATTTATCATCATCGTTTTCTTCTTGTTCTATTCCTAAAAAATCTAATACTTTATTCATCATAGCTCCAGCCATATTTAATACCTCCTAATTTCTCATTAGTACTTTTTAAACAGTACCTATAGTATCTCTCTTTTTCTTATTATTGTCAAGACTTTTTATATATGTAATTTAAAAGTAATATTTTTGTTATTTGTTTGTAATAATTATCTCATCATGTAAATTTATTTTCTTCATATCAGAAATTTCATCTTCTGTATAACCTAATTCCTTTAATTCATCACTATCATAATTATCTACTATAGCATAATTTTCATTTTGTCTTTTAACTTTTACTAATATCTTCTCTAAGTTTTCTGCTCTTTTTCTGACTATATATGTTCTTCCATTTTCGTCTATTATTGCTGAGTTTGGCACTTTCAATCCAGTATAATCCCACCATATTATATCAAGTGATATTTTTCGATATTTATTCAATTTTTCGATATTATTTGTAATTTTAAACACTAATACTCTAGAATCGTCATTTTCTATATTTATATACTCTATTTCTGCTTCTATTTTTTCAGAATTAGATAATTGAAGAGTTACTTCATCTCCTATTCTTGCTCTTTTTGCTTCTTCTGAACCAGATACCACAGCTATGTAAGATTCAAAATTGTTAATTAGTTTTCCTTTTTCTTCACTATTAGGTATTATACTTCCTGTTCTTAAATTCAAATTATCTAAAAATTCTTTACTAAGATATGAAAAATCACCTATTTTCAATTTATCTTCAAATCCATCTACTCTATATGAAACCTCTCCACTTACTGGAGCATTGATATATTCAGAATTTTTTGTTAGCTCATTTTCATATTCTTGTTTTTGTTTTATTAATTTTTTTACTTCATCACTTACATTATCAGACTGACCTATTAAACTTATCTTTCTATCAAGATAAACTTGTATTTCTGATTTATATTCCTTTATTCTTTGTAATTCACTACTTTTTGCTATATTATCTATTTCTGCCTTTATTTGCTCATCCAAAGAAATAATATCACTAGACATTATTTCCTCATTGCTTGGCATATTTTCTTGTATTTGTTTTTCTACTTCTTGTATCTTATCTTTTATACTTTCCTCATTCTCACTGTAATATCTAAAAATAGCTTCTCCTTTTGCAACTCTTTCGCCTTCATTTTTTATTTTTAGCATACCATTTTTATAGTTTTCACCTTGCACAACTACCTCATCTCTTATTATATATCCCTCAACACTTTCTTCTAAATATAAATCACCATTAGATAAAATAAATGAGTTAGTTGGTTGCTTTACTAAATTTAAAACATTTTTAGATATATAAAATATAAATATTGCAATAATAATAACAAATACTATTATTTTTACTACTTTTCTTATATTTATTTTATCTTCTTTCACAACACTCCTCCAAAATAATATTTACATTATTTTGTATGCTTTCCATTCCATCTAGCCATTTTATTTCTTTATTTCTTTTAAACCAAGTTATTTGTCTTTTAGCATATCTTCTTGTTTCCATTTTTATTTTTTCTATCATTTCTTCTTTACTCAATTTATTTTCTAAATATTCTACAACCTCTTTATAGCCTATAGCTTGCATTGCAGTTGGAAACTTTTTATACTTTCTATTTATTTCTTCTACTTCTTCTATTAAACCTTCCTTTAACATCATATCAACTCTTTTATTTATTCTATCATATAATTTTTCTCTTTCAATATATATTCCAAAAACTTTATAGTTAAATGGAACTTTATTTTTTCTTGATTCAATTTCCATCTGTGTTTTATTTTTGCCAGTTGCTTTATATATTTCTAAAATTCGAATTATTCTTTTTTTATCATTAATACTTATATTTTTAATTGCTTCTTCATCAATCTCTTTTGCAATATCATAAATATATTTATTTCCTTTTTCTATCGAAATTTTTTCTAATTCTTCTCTATACTTTTTATCAAAATCCATTTTACCATATTCAATATTATAAATTAATGAATTAATATATAAACCAGTTCCACCAACTATTATTGGTGTTTTTCCTTTATCCAATATCTCTTTTATCGCTTTTTCAGCTAAATCTTTATAATTTGATACAGTAAACCTTTCCTCTGGTGAAATAAAATCAATCAAATAATGTCTTATACCTTGCATTTCTTTAATAGATGGTTTTGCTGTTCCAATATTCATTTCCTTATATATTTGCATTGAATCAGCAGATATAATTTCTCCTTTAATTTTTTTAGCTAATTCTATTGATAATGTAGTTTTTCCAGAAGCTGTTGGACCAACTATAACTATTACTTTTTGTTTCATTAATTCACCTATCTTCTACTAAATTTTTTCTCAATTTCAGTTTTACTCATTCTTATAGCTGTTGGTCTTCCATGAGGACATGTAAATGGATTTGGTAATTTTAGAAGTTCACTCATTAAAGCATCAACTTCTTCTCTTGATAATGCCATATTTGCTTTAACTGCAGATTTGCAAGCTATTGTTGCAATAAATTTTTCTTCTTTTTCTTGTATTGCCGTAATTGCAACTGTATCTATGGCATCTAATATCTCCATAAACAATTCTTTTGTATCTAAATCCATACACATATTTGGCACTCCTGTTAGTTTAATTGTATTTTCGCCAAACTCCTCAAGTTCAAACCCAGCTTTTTCAAACATCTCATAATTTTCTCTTGCAATATCCATTTCTTTGTGTGTTAATGTAATTATATCTGGTAAAAGCATTAATTGACAATCTTTTGCTTCATCACTATAAAAGTTTTTCTTTATTTTTTCATACATTATTCTCTCATGTGCTGCATGTTGGTCTAATATATACATTTCATTTTCTATTTCTAAAATTATGTATGTTGAAAATACTATTCCAATAAATTTATAATTTATTTTATTTTTCAAAAACTCCTTATTTTCAAATACAGATATATTTTTTCCTTCTGTTAAATTCATATCTTTAATTTCTGGAACATTATTTTCTTTTTCATCATCTTTTTTACTTTCTTCTGATTTTTTTCCAAATGTTTGATTGTACATATCCATAAAATACTTGCTATTTTCTGTATTATATTTTTCTGTATTTATTTGTTTTTGCTTGTTTTTATAAATATCTTCAATAATGTTGTTATTTTCTAACTTATTTTCTTCATTTTCTAACTCTAAACTATTTTCTTTTTTTAATTTTTCTTCATTTTGTTTTAAAATTTCCTCAATAATATTTTTACTTGTATCTATATTATTAGATTCTATCTCATTATTAATAGTATTAAATTCATTATTTTTTTCATTTTTATCTACATTGTTTTGTTCGTATTTATTCTTATTTTTCTCATAATATAATTGTTCAACTAAACTCATCGGTTCATTATTATATCCACGATTATCCTTTTTTATATTTCTTTTAAATAATCCTGAAAATTCTGTATTTTTTACTGGTGTTTCATAATTATAGTTTACAGGTGTTTCTTTTACTTGTAATTTTGGCTTTATTTCCTCTTCATCATTATTCTTTTCATCAGAATTTCTTACTAAATCTGTTTTTAATAAATTTTCTTTTATTGCATTATAAATAGCTTTAAAAATTTTATTCTCATCATTAAATCTAACTTCTAATTTAGCAGGATGAACATTTACATCAACTTGAGATGGCTCCATTTTTATATTTAGTATACAAAATGCATGTTTTCCGATTGTTAACATTCCTTTATATGCTTGTTCTATAGCAGCTGATAATGTCTTATCTTTTACATATCTATTATTAACGAAAAACATCTGTTGAGTTCTATTATTTCTAGCTATAGATGGCTTTCCTATTACACCTTGTACCATAATATCTTCATATATGTAATCTACATCAATTATATTATTTGCTATATCTTTTCCATAAATACTATAAATACAATTTTTCATTCCACCATTACCTGATGTTTTTACAATTGTTTTACCTGAATTTATTAAATGAAATGCAATATCGGGATTAACTAATGCTGCTCTTATTATTACATCTTCAATATATCCAGATTCTGTATAATCTTTTTTTAAGAACTTATATCTAACAGGTGTATTAAAAAATAAATTTCTAACTGTTATTGTTGTACCATTTTGAGCACCTGTTTCTTCTTTCTCCAAAATGTCTCCTGCTTCAACAACAACTTTATATCCAAATTTTGATTCTCTAGTTTTAGAAACTAATTCAACATTCGCAATTGCTGCAATACTTGCTAAAGCCTCGCCTCTAAACCCCATAGTTTTTACAACTTCTAAATCATCAGCTTGTCTTATTTTACTTGTTGCATGTCTTTCGAAAGCAATCTCCAAATCATCTTTTTGTATACCGCTTCCATCATCAGTAACTCTTATATATGAAATTCCACCATTTTTTATTTCTACAGTTATATTGTTTGCACCTGCATCAATTGAATTTTCTATTAATTCTTTAACAACAGATGCTGGTCTTTCAACAACCTCTCCTGCTGCAATTTTATTTATTGTAAGGTCATCTAATAAAACTATTTTTCCCATCTTACTCCTCCAAATTTCTTATCAACATTCTCATTACTATAGAATTATATCATTTTTTTTATATTTTTAAATACTTTTCATAAATATTATTTTCATCTTAAGTAACAAATATTTTTTTTTTGAATAATATATTACATACTTTGGATTTACAAATCCAGTATTTAGAATCATTTTCACAATTTTAATTTCTCCATAAGAGTATTGTGAATTTCTAAAGTACTTATTTGAAAGGGGGGAATTGATATGCCAGAAAATAGAGGTTGCGGAGGATGCGGATTCGGTTTTGGAGATGATTGCATCTGGATAATAATTGTTCTTATTTTAATCTGTTGTTGCTGTGGTGGTAACAGAGGATGTGGATGTGGTGGTTGCTAGTTATACACCAATACACATAAAAAGAGGATATAGAAATTGAAAATTTCTATATCCTCTTTTTATGTGTATTACCTTATTACTAATCTTTTCTTTCTAAGTCTTACTTTTATTCTTTCAGACATTATAGTGTATATAACTGATGCAATAGGCACACAAATAATCATCCCTATTAATCCAAATGCACTACCTCCAACAGTTATTGCTACCATTACCCACATTCCAGATAGTCCAACTGAATCTCCAACTACTTTTGGATAAATTAAATTACCTTCAATTTGCTGTAATATTATAATAAATATTACAAATATCAAAGCTTTTATCGGACTAGACACTACTATTAAAACAACTCCAACTGCAGCTCCTATAAATGCTCCTACAAGAGGAATTAATGATGTAAATCCTACTAAAACTCCTATTGTTACCGCATATGGCAATCCTAATATTAGCATTCCTATACAACACAATAAACCTAAAATAAATGCTTCTGTTAATTGTCCTGTTGCAAAATTATTAAATGTCTTATTTGTTACTGATGCTATGTGTATAATTCTATTTGATATCTTATTAGGTAAATATGCATATAGTAATTTTTTTGTTTGTCTTATTAATGTTTCTTTTTGTAATAAAATATATATTGCAAATATAAATCCTACAACGAAATTAACTATTCCTGAAATTGTTGACATTATAAAGTTTATAGAGCCATTTAATATTGCTCCTAATCCTGTTTGAGCATACTCTATTATACTATCATTTATAGCATTCCAATCTAAGTTAATATTTTTTATTTGATTACTTATATCTGGATAATTCGTTGTGATATTTTCAAGCCATTGTTTAATATTTTCACCAACTGCTGGAATGTTTTGTGCAAACATACTAACAGTTCTTACTAACTCTGGTACAACCAAAAACACTAAAAATATTATTATTAATAAAAGTAATAATATTGATAATGTTATAGATATTGGTCTTTTAAATTTAAAAAATATATTTTTTGTTTTTAGTTTATTAAAAATTCTTCTTTCTAATACATTAACAATAACATTTAAAATAAATGCAATTGCTAAACCAAGGATGAATGGAAATATTAATTTTACTATAAAACCTATTGCATTACCTAATAGCTCTAAATTTTGCAATCCCCAGTATAAAATTACTCCAAATGCAACAATTATCATTACTTTTTTCATGTTTTCTCTATCAAAATTAAACATAGGCATTATCCTTTCTTTTTTAATTATTATCTTATAAATTATACTATATTTTTTCTTTTTTTGCAAATTATGTAACCTTAGTAACAGGATAAAGACATGAAAAAAATTTTTTCATGTCTTTATCCTGTATTATATTTATATAAACTTGTCAATCAGATTTTTTAGTTTTTTGCGAAAATAGCTTTGTTGGACTAACAACGTTCGATCCTACATCTATTCTATTATGTTTTTTCATATTATATTTTATAGATTTTGATATAATAAATATTGAATAAATTTTAAATGCGATTGGAGATGTTTTTAGAATTTGTTATATAATTTATATCTCAACCTTATCTCTTATCCAATTTTCTAATTCATTTATATTTAGTCTTATTTGTTCCATTGTATCTCTATCTCTTATTGTTACACAATTATCTTCTAATGTATCAAAATCAATTGTTACACAATAAGGTGTTCCTATTTCATCTTCTCTTCTATATCTTTTTCCAATAGAACCTGCTTCATCATAATCACACATAAATTTCTTAGAAAGCATATCATAAACCTCTTGTGCTTTTTCAGATAATTTTTTAGAAAGTGGAAGTACTGCAACTTTATATGGTGCAAGAGCAGGATGTAAATGCATAACTGTTCTTACATCTCCTGGTGCTATTTCCTCTTCATCATATGCATTACATAAAAATGCTAGTGTTACTCTATCACATCCTAATGATGGTTCTATACAATATGGCACATATTTTTCTCCTGTATCTGGGTCTAAATATGTAAAATCTTCATTAGAACATTCCATATGTCTTTTTAAATCATAATCTGTTCTATCTGCAATTCCCCATAATTCTCCCCATCCGAATGGAAAAGCAAATTCTATATCTGTAGTTGCCTTGCTATAAAATATTAACTCTTCTTTTGAGTGATCTCTTAATCTAAGATTTTCTTCTTTTATTCCTAAATCTAATAACCATTTCTTAGAAAATTCTCTCCAGTAATTAAACCATTCTAAATCTGTACCTGGCTTACAGAAAAATTCTAATTCCATTTGTTCAAACTCTCTTGTTCTAAAAGTAAAATTACCTGGTGTAATCTCATTTCTAAATGCTTTTCCTATTTGTCCTATTCCCATTGGTAATTTTCTTCTTGTTGTTCTTAGCACATTTTTGAAATTAACAAAAATTCCTTGTGCAGTTTCTGGTCTTAAAAATATTTCAGATTTTGAATCTTCTGTTACTCCTTGAAATGTTTTAAACATTAAATTAAACTTTCGTATCTCTGTGAAATTTAATTTACCACAATTAGGACAAACAATATTATTATCCTTTATATAATTTATCATTTTTTCATCTGACCAACCATCTGCAACTTCATCTATATTGTGTTTCTCCATCCATTCTTCTATTAATTTATCTGCTCTGTGTCTTGTTTTACATTCTTTACAATCAATTAATGGATCTGAAAATCCACCAACATGACCTGATGCTACCCATGTTTTTGGATTCATTAAGATAGCTGCATCTAATCCAACATTATGTTTATTTTCTTGTATAAATTTTTTTCTCCATAATTCTTTAACATTATTTTTAAGTTCAACACCTAAAGGACCATAATCCCATGTATTTGATAAACCTCCATATATTTCTGAGCCTGCATATATGTATCCTCTATTTTTACATAATGCAACTAAAGTATCCATTGATTTCAACATAAATATTCCCCCTTGATTCTTATAATATAAAATAAATAAAAAAACTTTCGCATCTAGCAAACTGCTAGGGACGAAAGTTCTTTTTCCGCGTTTCCACCCTAATTTCCAAGAAAATTCTTGAACACCTTAATTTATAAATTGCTCCAAAGCTCCAAAATATTTACTTTATTACAAGTATCTCACCATCACTTGCTCTCTTTAAATAAAATTTAAATATTTTTTCTTTTTCAACGCACAATATTTATTTTGAAATATTTTACTATATTTTTTTTATCAAGTCAATGCTTTGAAAAGATTAATTTTGTTACATATATCAATAACTGATTATTCAATACTCTTTAAAGACTCAACCATATTTATTTTTTTCAAAGCAAAATATGTTGTAATATTAACTATAATTGTAAATATAACTGTAAGCAATACAGAATATAAATATGATGTAAATTCAATTGTTGGATCAAACATTAAAATATCTAATTCACATGTTTTTATAATAAAACTATTTAAAAAGTATCCTGCTACCAGTCCTACTACTATACCTATTATTGTGAGTATAGTTGTTTCTCTTCCCACATATTTATAAACTTCTTTATTATAAAAACCTAAAACTTTAATTGTTGCCAATTCTCTAATTCTTTCACTTATATTTACATTTGACAAATTATACAATACTACAAAAGCGAGTAAACCAGCTGAAATAATAAGTATGAAAACAACAAAGATCATATTCTTCATAACATCATCAAACAATCCTTTTGTAACAGAAATAAAACTTATATTTGAAACATTACTATCTTCTAAAATCTTTTTTCCCAGTATATCTTCTTGCTCTCTACTTAAAGATTTATCTATTGTATAAATTGTATTATATTTTACATTTTCACCATATATTTTATTATAAAATTCTGGACTCATATACATATAGTGCATTAAATAGTTTCTAGTAATTCCTACAACTTTAACATCTGCAACTACATCATTACTATTTTCAATTTTAATTGTATCTCCTATATTTATATCTAATAGCTCAGATAATTTCTGAGTTATTATAACTCCTTCATCATTTAATATATAGTTATCTTTTGTTTTCTCATTTTGCAACATTACATAATTATTAAATTCATTTACATTTTCCGGAATTATCAATTGTATATCATTTTTGTTGTTTTTATCTAATATATCTATATATTGGAGATTTATTTTTATTGCTTTTTCTATCTCTTCTAAATTTTCTATATTTTTAAAACTTTCATCTATATCTTCTCTTGAAGTATCATCATTAAAAGAAATAGATAAATCATATTTGAATATTTCTCCATATTGTAATGGAATAAGTCTTCCTACAGAACCTCTTAGTCCAAAACCAGCTACTATCAATGCAGTACATCCTGCAATTCCTATAATAGTCATTAAAAATCTTTTCTTATATCTAAAAATATTTCTAACTGTTACTTTTTGTGTAAATTTTAATCTTGACCATATGAAATTTATTCTTTCTAATAAAACCTTTTTTCCTACTTTTGGTGCTTTTGGTCTCATCAATACTGATGGTGTACTTCTTAACTCTCTTGTACAAGAATATATTGTAGCTCCTACTGTACAAAGTAGTGCAATTACTAGTCCTCCAATTGCATAAACTGAATTAAATTCTTGTATAAATTCTGGCACATCATACATCATTCTATACATATTAAAAATAACTACTGGAATTGTATAAAATCCTACAAACATACCTAATATTGAACCTATTACAGTTGCTGATAATGCATATAAAATATATTTACTTGCTATTTGCAATTTATTATATCCTAATGCTTTTAATGTACCTATTTGTGTTCTTTGTTCCTCTACCATTCTAGTCATTGAAGTTAAACTTATTAAAGCTGCTACAACGAAGAATACTACAGGAAATACTTTACCTATATTTGCTATTCTTTCTGTATCTTGTGAATATGAGACATATCCTGTATTAGAATCTCTATCTAATATGTACCAATCTGGTTTTTTTATTTCATTTACTTTATCCCTTGCGTCATCTATTTTAGCTTGTGCTTCGTCTATTTCTTGCTGTGCCTCTTGTTTCTTAGTTTCTAATTCACTTTCTCCTTCTTTTATTTCATTTTCTCCATCAACTAATTCTTGTTTTGCTTTATCTATTTCACTTTGTGCATTTGCAAGTTGTCTATATGTACTATTTTTTTCACTGTTTAATGTATTTTCTTGTTCTTCTAACTGCTGCTTTGCATCATTTAGTTGTTTCTCTCCTGATTCTATTTGTGCTTTTGCATCATCTAATTGATTTTGTATACTAGTTTTTTGATTTTGCAACTCTATTTTTTTATTATTAGCTTCTTGAATAGCATTTTGTATTTGAGTTGTATCCTGTCCCATTGCTTCTAATTGCTCTTTTTGTTGTTCTAACATAACTATATTTTCATCTATTTGACTAATTCCTTCTTCGATACTAGCTATTCCAGCCTCTGCTTCTGATGTTTTATTACTTAGTTCTGCTTTTGCATTTTCTAGAGCTTTTTCTTTACTTTCAATTTCACTTTTTGCTTCAGCAATTTTATTTTCTGCTGATGCGAACTCATTATTAGCTTTTTGTCTACTTGTTTTTAACTCACTTTCTGAATCACTTATTTTATTTCTTGCATCTTCTAATTCATTTTTTGCATTATCTATTTCAGCCTGGGCTTCATCTATCTGCTGTTGTGCTTCTGCTTTTTTATCATCAAGTTCCTTTTGTGCTTTATCTACTTCAGCATTTGCCTCATCTTTTAATTCGTTATATCTAGCTTCTTTTCTTACATCTGCAATTTCTTCTATGTTATTTTTTAATACTTCTATTTTATCATCATATTTATTTGAAAAACTAGATAAATTTTCTGAATTTATACAAATGTACAATTCAGTATAGATATCTGAATTTATAACTTCTTTTGGCAAATATACATAATAATTTATCTTTCCAGCACCTAATTGACTAGATCCTCTTTCGTTTGATATGTATAATGGAGACTTAATTGTTCCTACTATTATCATTTTATTAATATTTAATACATTTTCTCCTTCTTCATTATCTTCAATATTAAATTCTATTGTATCTCCAATATTTTTCCCTGTACCTTCTATAAATCTTTCTTCAACTACACATTCATTTTCACTTTGTGGCAATCTTCCTTGAACAATATCTATTTTATTTATATTTTCTGGCAAAGTATGTAATTTTGCTACATATTCATTTTCTCCAATACTAACTATTGCATCTGTACTATATGCACCCTCAACTTCTTCTACTCCATCTATTTTCCTTATTTCTTCAATATCGCTATTTGTTAATCCTAAAGTTGAAATAACTTCAACATCAAATACATTATTATCTTCATAGTATTTGTTTAAGGTCTCTTGCATATCTGGACTTGTTGCTTTTATTCCTGCAAAAAAACCTACTCCCAATAATACTATCACTAAAATAGATACAAATCTTTTAAAGGAATTTTTTATCTCTTTTATATTATCTTTGTTTAAAGCTCTCATATATTTTACCTCCTTTCTCTTTCAATATTTTAGTGATTTTTAATAATTAATTTTTACCATTCAATTTCTGATATCGGTTTTGGGTACTCGTTTACTTGTATATTACTAACAGTTCCATTTTTAAAATGAATTACTTTATCTGCCATTGGTGCAATAGCTGCATTATGTGTTATTATTATAACTGTCATTTTTTCTTTTCTCGCAGTATCTTGTAATAATTGTAATATCTGTTTACCTGTATTATAATCAAGTGCACCTGTTGGTTCATCACATAGCAATATCTTTGGATTTTTAGCTATTGCTCTTGCAATTGCTACACGTTGTTGCTCTCCTCCTGATAATTGTGAAGGAAAATTCTTCATTCTATCTTCAAGTCCTACTTTTTTTAATATCTCAACAGGGTTTAATGAGTCTTTACAAATTTCTGTTGCAAGTTCAACATTTTCTAAAGCAGTTAGGTTAGGTACTAAATTATAAAACTGAAATACAAATCCTATATCTTCTCTTCTATATTTTATTAATTCTTTTTCTTTAAAATATGTAATATCTTTGTTGTCAATAATTACTCTTCCTGAAGTTGCATTATCCATTCCTCCCAATATGTTTAATGCTGTAGTTTTTCCTGCTCCACTAGGTCCAACAATAATTACTAATTCTCCCTTATCTATTTGAAAATTAGTATTATTTAAAGCTTTTATTATTATTTCACCCATTTTATATTCTTTAACTACATCTTTAAATTCAATATATGCCATATTACCACCTACTTTCACTTAGAATTTTTTTAATAAATTCACAATTTCATCTTCTGTAACATTACTATATAAATGTCCATTAATTTCTACATTAGGAGCATTACCACACTTTTTAAAACAATTTTTTGTTTCTAAACTAAATTTTCCATCTTTAGTTGTTTCTCCTTCTTTTATATCAAGTATTTTTTCTATTTTCTTTATTAAGAAATTTGAACCTTTTTTTGTACACATTGGTCCATTGCAAACTTTTATTAAAATTTTTCCTTTTTTGTTTAATGATAAATATTTATTAAATTTTATTATTGCTAAAATCTCATTTTCTTTTATTTTAAAAAAATTGCTTAATTCCTTTATATTATCCTGTGATATATAACCATTTATATTTTGTATTTCTTTTAAAATAATAATTAAATTTTCTTTATCATTAGTATATTGCATTAGTAAATCATTTAAATTAAACATAAATATATTATCCCCCATAATATATTTATATCAAAATTTTCCTTATTTATCAATATTTTCTACCAATTTATTACCTATATTAATATTAATATTTTGTAATTATTTATTTTAATTATCATACCTCAAATTTTTTGCCATTTTTAAATATTATGTTGACTTTTTCCAAGAAATGGATTATAATATATTTTGTTAAACAAATATTATATACTTAGGAGTGGTTTCATTGGCTACAATAACAACAAAAGATTCAACAAATATGGCAATAGTAAAAGGAACTAACTGGTTTGTTAATCAATTATTTCAGGAAAAGGAAAAGCCTGAAAAAATTAAGATTTTTAAATCAGAATTACAAAATCTGCTCACAACAGAAGTTTCAAAAAAAGGATTTGCTAGAATTACTGTGGATTTTTCTCCAAGTGAAAATTTAAAAGAGATATGTAATAAAAATAATATATCTTATAAAATTTTCCCATGGTTTACCATGTTGGAGATAAAAGGTCAAAAAGCCTATGGGACCTTAGCTGTACCTAAAGTTCAACCTTTAGTTGCTGAACTTTAGAATTAACAAAGAGGATAAACGATTGTTTATCCTCTTTGTTTTAATGTTTCATATAATATTATACCTGTTGATACTGATGCATTTAACGAATTTATTTTTCCTTTCATAGGAATATTTATTAATATATCGCAATTTTTTTTAACTAAATTACTAATTCCTGTTCCTTCATTTCCTATAACAATTGCTATAGGTCCTTTTAAATCTTGGTTATAATATTTTGTTTTAGCATTCATTTCTGTTCCAATAATCCATAATCCTTCTTCTTTTAATTTTTTTATAGTATCATTTAAATTATTCACTCTTGCAATTTTCATATACTCAATTGCTCCAGCAGAAGTCTTAGCAACAGTTGCATTAACACTTGCTGCTCTTCTTTTTGGAATTATAATTCCATGTACCCCTGCAGTTTCTGCAGTCCTAATTATTGAACCTAAATTATGAACATCTTCAATTCCATCTAGTATTAATATAAATGGTTCTTCGTTTTTACTATGTGCATATTCTATAATATCATCTACAGCAGAATAATTATATGGTGCAACAATAGCTATAACTCCTTGATGTCTTTTAGTTTCAGATATAGCATCCATTTTTATTTTGTCTACTTTATTTATAATTATTTTTTTCTCTTTTGCTATTGATATTATTTTATTAATCGAACCATGTTTTTCACCGTTTTGTATAAAAATCTTATTAATATCTCTTCCAGAATTTAATAATTCTATAACAGCATTTCTTCCTTCGATTTTATCATTATATTCTTCTTTCACATTACATACCTCCGAACAATTTAGCTCTATTTTTATTTTTCTATTTATCATCATCTAATTTTAGGACAGACAAAAATGCTTCTTGTGGTATTTCTACACTTCCAATTTGTCTCATTTTTTTCTTACCTTTTTTCTGTTTTTCTAATAATTTCTTTTTTCTTGTTATATCTCCACCATAACATTTTGCTAGTACATCTTTTCTCATAGCAGAAATTGTTTCTCTTGCAATTATTTTTCCACCTATAACAGCCTGTAATGGAATTTCAAATAATTGTCTTGGTATTACTGTTTTTAATTTCTCTATCATTTTTTTGCCTCTTTCATATGCAGTATCTTTGTGAACAATAAAAGATAAGGCATCTACAGGCTGACCATTTATATGTATATCCAATTTTACTAAATTTGATTTTCTATACTCTTTAAACTCATAATCAAATGATGCATAACCTTTTGTTTTTGATTTTAATGTATCAAAAAAATCATATATAATTTCATTTAATGGTAATTCATATTCTAAAATAACTCTATTCTGATCAAGATATTTCATATCTATATAAATTCCTCTTCTATCTTGACATACTTTCATAACATTACCTACAAAATCTCTTGGTAACATTATTTCTGCTTTTACTATTGGTTCTTCCATAAAGCTAATTTCAGCTGATTTTGGTAAATCTGCTGGATTATATAAGTCTATTACTTCTCCATTTGTTTTATGAACCTTATATATAACAGATGGTGCTGTAGTAATTAAACCTAAATTAAATTCTCTATCTAATCTTTCTTGAACTATCTCTAAATGTAGTAACCCTAAAAATCCACATCTAAATCCAAAACCTAACGCAATAGATGTTTCTGGTTCATATTCAAGTGCTGCATCATTTAACTTTAATTTTTCTAAAGCTAATTTTAAATTGTCATATTCGCTTCCATCTAAAGGATATAAACCACAATATACCATTGAATTTGCTTTTTTATATCCTGGCAATGGTTCTTTAGCCATATTTTCAGTTTTTGTGATTGTATCTCCAACATGTACATCTGAGACATTCTTTACACTTGCTGCAATATATCCAACTTCACCCGCTTCCAAAGAATCAGTTGGTATGTACCTTCCAGCTCCAAAATATCCTACTTCTGTTACAATAAATTTTTTACCTGTTGCCATAAATAGAATTTCATCGCCATCTGTGACTTTTCCATTTTTTACTCTAACATAACTAACTGCACCTTTATAATTGTCATAAAATGAATCAAAAATCAAACATTGAAGTGGTGCATCTACATTTCCATTTGGTGCAGGTATATCTGTAACAATTCTTTCTAAAACTTGTTTTACATTTAGACCTGTTTTAGCAGATATACATGGAGCATCTTCTGCTGGTATACCTATAACATCTTCAATTTCTTTTTTTACCTCATCAGGTCTTGCATTAGGTAAGTCAATTTTGTTTATTACAGGAATTATTTCTAAATTATTATCTAAAGCTAAATATACATTAGCTAGTGTTTGTGCTTCTATTCCCTGACTGCTATCTACAACTAAAACAGCACCTTCGCATGCAGCTAAACTCCTTGAAACTTCATAATTAAAATCAACATGACCTGGTGTGTCTATTAAATTAAATATATATTCATTTCCATCATCTGATTTATATTTCATCCTAACAGCTTGTGCTTTAATTGTAATTCCTCTTTCTCTTTCTATTTCCATATTGTCAAGAACTTGTGATTCCATCTCTCTTTGTGATAGTGCTCCTGTCATTTCTATTATTCTATCTGCTAAAGTTGATTTACCATGATCTATATGTGCTATTATACTAAAATTTCTTATATTATCCTGTTTTTTATTCATACTCTCCTCCATAAATTAAAATATATTTTAACATATGAATAATTTAAAAACAAGATTTAATTCTTCTATATGTATAAATATAACTATTCAGAGGCAGAATTAATATTTTCAGTTTTTTTGAGAAATAGCTCTGTAGAACGGGCGAACACTGTTCGGTCCCTACATCTTATATTTAATTTTTTCTATATTATGGTTTATAGAATTTGATATAATAATATTTCAATAAAAATTATTAAAAATATTGATAAAATAAAAAAAATATCATATAATAAAAGTAAGGAAAGTAAGAAATGAGAAAGGAAGTGATTTTATGGAATTAGCAAAAGTAACTACAAAAGGACAAGTAACTATTCCAAAATCAATCAGAGAATTGTTAGGTTTGAAGGAAGGAAGTAAAATTCTTTTTATAAAAAAGGGTAATGATATAGTTATTAAAAATTCAGCTATGCTTGCACTAGAAAAAATACAAGATGCATTTGATGGCGAGGCAGAAAGACTTAACTTAGAAACAGAAGAAGATGTTGTAAAAATGATAAAAGAATTTAGAAAAAATAGAAAGAAGGATTAGTATGAAAGTAATGTTAGACACAAACATTCTTGTTTCAGCATTTATATTTAAGAGTAAAAAGATGAATGAATTAATCTACAAACTTTCTACAGAACACGAAATAGTAATTTGCTCCTATACAATTGAAGAACTAAAAGAATTAGTAGATACAAAATTTAAAGTAACACAAAATGATTTAGATGAATTTTTAAAAGATTTTCCTTTTATTTTAGTTTATTCTCCAACTACATTGGAAAATAAATTATTTAAGATAAGGGATAAGTATGATTATATTATTTTGCATACAGCTATTATTGAAGATGTTGATGTTTTTATAACAGGTGATAAAGATTTTAACGATATTGATATAGATAAACCTGAAATAATGAATACAACTGAATTTTTAGAAAAATATTGCTAAATATACTCCTACAAAATTCTAAAACTACTTATTTAAAGTGATTTTAGAGTATATATTCATTAAAAGTCAAAATCTAAATATGCATATTTTTTAGTTTTAAATTTTAAATAATTATCTATTTTTTCTTTAACAAAATCAGAATTTTCATAAATATATTACCTCCATAATTTTTATCTTTTATAATATTATGCTTATTTTCTGATAATAATATACTAAACTTTTTATCATATTTTATTGAAAAATTTGTATATTTTAGTATAGTTTTATAATTTTTCCTACAATTTCTTTATCTTCTATTTTATTAATTCCAAAACATTTTTTACCCAAATCTTTTATAGAAGCACCTAAATGATACATTTCTTCATTATCTAAAACAATAAATCTATCGTGAAATTTATTTGTTTTAGCAATTTTTAGAATAGGATATTCTTTATTAAATTTTTGAATATCTATATTTTGAATATTACTTTTGTTAGATGTTAAAATAACTACTTCTACATTATTTTTCTTTTTAGCTAACATTTTCAAAACACTATCATCAACATAATTATCTATTATCAAAATCTTCTTACTTGCTTTTTTTATAATATCGACAATAAGACTATAAGCATCGTATATTTGTCCTTGAAAAAATATTCTTTGTTTTATATTTTCTTCATGTTGTAGTTGATTAAATATTATATCAAATTTTTTGTCATGTTCTAGTAATTTATATTCCATATTTGTTAATCTTTCAAAGACTTGTCCATTAGCAGATAAAAACTTTCTCATTTCTATAAATGAATTAACAATTTTTATACTTACATTAACAGCAACTTCACTTTTTAATAAGCCTGCAAGCATTGTAATCCCATATTCAGTAAATACATATGGTAGATATTTTCTATGTTGCCCTCGTCCATTTTCGTTTAAGGTGAAAATTTTGCACCTTAAATATTTATATTCTTCATTAGTTAATTTAAAACAATAGTATCCTGGAAATCTTTCTATATTATTTCTTACATTTCTATTAAGGTCTTTTGTTTGATACTTAAAAAGTCTTGATACATCACTATCTAGCATTACTTGTTTTCCTCTTATTGTATATATTAAATTTTTTATTTCTTCATTAGATATTTCATTTTGAATTGATAGTTTGTTTTCTTCCATAGATTCACATCATTGCATTTGATTAGCAATATTATAAAACATTTGTTTGTTGTTGTCAAGCAATTTATTATAGAATAAATAAAATATAGTTAAAACGACTTATATATTTGAAAATTTATTTAGTATAAATCAATACATTTATATACTTTTTTAGGAATATTTATGTAATCTTATATTCTGTTCTGAAAACTAAGAAAATATTACATAAAGACATTATTATATGATACATTTTAGAATTAAATTAGTGAAGAATGAAAATTAATAGTGAATAGTACAAATGTGCTATCTACGCATATTTAAAAACTATTCACTATTAACCATTCACTATTCATTTTTCACTGCGACATGTCAAAGTCGCACATTTGGAGCGGGTAGTGGGAATCGAACCCACGCTATCAGGTCGGAAGCATGACATTCTACCACTAAATTATACCCGCATGTCAATATCTATTATAATATTTTATCAAAAATATTACAATAGATATATTTTAAAATATTCTTAGAACATCATTATATGCTACATATAATGATAATAAAATCATTAAAATAAATCCAAAAGATTCTATATTTATTTGTATTCTTTCATTCATAGGTTTTCTTCTTATAGCTTCTATTAAATATACAACTACCTTCCAACCATCAAGAGGTGGAATAGGTAATAGATTTGTTACACCAAGTGCTAATGATATTAATGCTAATACATATATGAAATCTAAAAATCCATTTGTATCTGCTACAAGTGAAGATATTCCTATAGGTCCCATAAGTTGGTCTACAGATACATTACCTGTAAATAAAATTTTTAAATTATCTATTATTGAAACAGAAAAATCTACTGTATCCCAAAATCCATATGACATATTTGTTAATAAGCTATTGTCTGCTTTTAATAACTCAACTCCTAAATAATATTGCGAAATTATATCTGCATTAACAGTTATATCAACATCATTATTATCTCTTCTAATAGTATAAACTATATTATTACTATCTGCTTCTTGTGTTAGACTTACAACTTTATATGGATCATTTTCAACATTTTCTCCATTTACTTTAACTATAATATCATCTTTTTTTATTCCAGCTTTTTCTGCTGGGCTATCTGGATAAACTGCTTCTATTTTTGTATTTAATTCACTTCCTACAGCACTAAAATATATTCCAGTATTTTTAGTATCCTCTCTTATTGGTAGAACTTCTATGTTTAATATTTCTCCATTTCTTTCAACTTCTACATTTACACTCTCTCCATTTGATTTAGCTAAAGCCTCATCTAAATCAGATTTTAAATGTATTGTTTTATCATCTATTTTTACAATTTTATCTCCTGCTTGTATTTGAGAATTATTAGCTTCTGGAAGAACATTTTCAACTACAGTTGATATATAATTTCCTGATGAAGTTGCTAAAATAAAATATACAAGAAGTCCAAAAACTATATTCACTCCTCCTCCAGCCACAACAATAGCTATTCTCTTAGGTATACTTTTTTTACTAAAAGAATCTTCATTATCTGAATACTCTTCTTCACCTTCCATTCTAACAAAACCACCTAAAGGAATAGCTCTTAAAGCATATACAGTGTCTCCAATTTTTTTCTTTATTAAATTTGGTCCAAAACCTATTGCGAACTCATGAACTTTTACTTTGCATAGTTTAGCAACTATAAAATGTCCACCTTCATGAATTAGTACCAAAAAACCTAGTAAAAATATAAATTTTATTGCGGTTATTAATACTTCAAACAAATTATACCTCCATATTTAAATTAAAATAACTAAAAATAAATATACAAATGGTGCTACTAAAATAACACTATCCATTCTATCTAATATTCCACCATGTCCTGGTATTAAATTACTAAAATCTTTTACACCGCCAAACCTCTTTATTGTTGATGCTGCTAAATCTCCTATTTGTCCAATTACACTTAATACTATAGATACTATAACTATATATACATATGATATATTCATATTATAATTATTATTAATAAAAATTGTATATAGAACCATAAATATTATAGCCCCTATAATTCCACCTATACAACCTTCGATACTTTTTTTAGGACTTATTTTAGTAAATTTATGTTTTCCTATTGTTTTTCCTACTAAATATGCAAATATATCAGTACCCCAAGAAGCAAAAAATATGTACCAAATTAATAGTTTTCCATGTTCACAACCATTTACAATAGATATAAAAATCATTGAACCAACAATATATATTATTCCTAAAAGTGTAAAAGCTACATCGCTAATATTAACCCTCATATTTGTTACTATAACTTTTAAGAATAAAGCAAATAATATTATTGGTATAATCATTATCCAGACTTCTGGTTTTATAACATGTACTAATGCAATTAAAATAGTAGATGCATAACCAATTTCATATATAGGTTTTGCTTTTTCTTTTATACAATTAAAATATTCATTTAAAGCAATAAAAGCAAATATAGCCAAAGCAATATCAACTACAATAGTATTTCCAAATATTAATACAGCAGCTATCAAAGGAAAACCCAAAAGTGCTGAAGTCCATCTTTTAATATTCACAACCTATTCCCTCCAACTTTTTAATTAGCACCAAATCTCCTATTTCTTTTTTGATATTCAGCTATTGCTTCTAATAAATCATCATTTTTGAAATCTGGCCAATATTTATTTGTAAAATATAATTCAGAATATACAGATTGCCAAGGTAAGAAATTACTAATTCTTAATTCTCCTCCTGTTCTTATTACTAAGTCTGGATCTGGCTGCTCTTTAGTATATAAATTTTTTGAAATTAAATTTTCATCTATATCATCTATGTCTATATCTTTGTTTTCTATTGATTTTACTATATTTTTCAATGCATATACTAATTCGTTTCTTCCACCATAATTAAATGCTATATTTAATACAAGACCTGTATTATTTTTAGTTTTTTCTACAGCATCTAATATTTTCTTTTGTAATTTTTTATCAACTCTATTTATATCCCCTAATATATTTATTTTAATATTTTCAGTTTCTGCTTTATCGCTAAAATAATCTAAATAATTTCCCAATATAACCATTAATGCACCTACTTCTTCTTCTGCTCTTTTCCAATTTTCTGTGGAAAATGCATAAACAGTCATATACTTTAAACCTATATCATTAGCAAAATGAGCTAATTTATCTAAATTATCAGCACCATTTTTGTGACCAAATTTTGCATCTTTTCCTTTCTCTTTTGCCCATCTTCTATTTCCATCCATTATTATAGCAATATGCTTTGGAAGATTGTTATAATCTACTATTATTTCTTTCATATAAACCTCTCATTTCTATTAATGCTATTTATACTGACATAATCTCTTTTTCTTTATTTTCTAATATTTTATCTATTTGTTCAATCTTTCCATCTGTTAGTTTTTGTATATCATCTTCTGCCTTTTTTAAATCATCTTCTGTAATTTCAGAATCTTTTTCTTTTTTCTTAAATTCATCTATTCCTTCTCTTCTTATAGCTCTAATAGAAACTTTTGCTTCTTCTGATATTTTCTTAATATCTTTTACTAATTCTTTTCTTCTTTCTTCTGTTAATTCTGGAAATGCTAATCTGATAACTTTCCCATCATTATTTGGATTTATTCCTATATCTGCTTTTAATATTTCTTTTTCTATTTCTTTTAAGATGCTTATATCCCAAGGTTGAATAACTATTAATCTAGCTTCAGGTATAGAAATACCTGCAACTTGATTTATTGGTGTTGGCACTCCATAATAGTTTACTTTAACTTTATTTAAAATTGCTGGATTAGCTCTACCAGCTCTTACCTCTGCTAAATTTTCTTCAAAAACACTAATTGTTTTATTCATTTTTTCTTCTATATGATTATATTCCATAAAAAACCTCCATTTAATTTTTATTAAAACTTATGATTATTATTTTTTAATTCTTGATTTAATTAATATTTAATCATTCTACTATTGTACCAATATTTTTTCCTTTAATAATATCAACTATATTTTCAGGTCTATCAATTCCAAATATTATTAAAGGTATTTTATTATCCATACATAAAGATGTTGCTGTTGAGTCTATTATCTTTAGTTCTTTGTTTATTATATCTAAATAAGAAATTTTATCATATTTTACTGCATTCTTATTTTTTTTAGGATCGTCTGAATATACTCCATCAATAGTTTTAGCAAATAATATAACATCTGCATCTGTTTCTGCTGCTCGTAGCGCTGCTGCTGTATCTGTAGAAAAGAAAGGATTACCTGTTCCACACCCAAATATAACAATTCTGTTTTTTATAAGGTGCTGCATAGCTCTTCTTTTTATATAAGGTTCTGCAATTTCTCGCATTTCTATAGCAGTTTGAACTCTAGTTTCTATATCTCTAGCTTCCAAAGCAGACTGTATAGCCAATGAATTTATGGCTGTAGCCAACATCCCCATATAATCAGATGTTGTTCTTTCTATTTCGCTACTAAAATTTCCCCTCCAAAAATTTCCACCTCCAACAACAATAATAACTTGTACTCCCATTTCATGAATTATTTTAATCTGATCACAAATCCTACCTAATATTTCTGCATCTATGCCATTTTTGTTATTTCCAGATAAAGCTTCTCCACTTAATTTTAATAAAACACGTTTATATGCAATTTCACTTTGCAACAACAACACTCTCCTTATATTTTATATTGAATATTATTCTATCATATAATTTAGAATTTGGGAAATATTTTTTAATAAAATCTTAATTTTTTGCTAAATTATTGTTATAATTCACCTGTTGAAATTCACTGCATATATAATTATATATTCAATTTTTTTGAGAAATAACTTTGTGGAGCTGGGCGAACACTGCTTTCCCCTACAACTATTTTATTATTTTATAAAAAGAATAAAAAACCTAAGGGTGGGGGTGAAAATAAAATCCACCAAATGGGGTATGTCCCAACTATACAATTAAATCATTTTACAAATTCTTAAATATCGTATTGAGCCGAAAAATTTATGAAATATTATTATTTCAAATTATATAAACCAGAACAAATAAGAAAATCTTCGATTTTCTTTAATTTGTTCTCGCCCGATTTGAGTTTTCGACTGTAAGGAGAAAATCTCAAAGGGCTAGCGATTGTAGCTTTTTATATAATAGGAAAGTTATACTTTCCTATTATATAAAAAAACTACTAATTGATAAAAATTATCTATTAGTAGTTTCTTACACTATTTAACCTCTATTTCAATTTTATCATTTTTCGCAATAGCTTTTGCTTTAACTCCATCTTTTAGTTTTCCATCTAATATATCTTCTGCTAATTGATCTTCTAGCATATTTTGTATCGCCCTTCTTAAAGGTCTTGCTCCATAACTACTATCTGTTCCATTTTTTGCAATTAATTCTTTTGCGGAATTATCTATTGATAATTCTATTTTCTTTTCACTTAATCTTTCTTTTACTTCTTTTAACATTATATCAATTATTTTACTAATATCTTCATCAGTTAATTTATGGAACACTATTATTTCATCAATACGATTTAAAAACTCTGGTTTAAATTGCTTTCTTAGTTCGCTCATGACTTCTTTTTTTATTTCTTCATATTTATTAATTTGTTCTTCTTGTTTTTCTTTTTCTATTTTAAACCCTAAAGATTTATTTTCTGCTATAAACCTAGCTCCTACATTAGATGTCATAATAATTACACAATTTTTAAAATCAATTGTTCTTCCTGTTGCATCTGTTAATCTACCATCATCTAATATTTGTAATAATATATTCATAACATCTGGATGTGCTTTTTCTATTTCATCAAATAATATTACTGAATAAGGTTTTCTTCTAACTTTTTCAGTTAATCCTCCCGCTTCATCATATCCAACATATCCTGGAGGAGAACCAATCATTTTAGATACTGAATGACCTTCCATAAATTCAGACATATCAACACGAATCATAGCATCTTCATTTCCAAATAATGCTTCTGCTAATGCTTTTGATAACTCAGTTTTTCCAACACCTGTTGGACCTAAAAATAAGAATGAACCTATAGGTTTTTTAGGATTCTTTAATCCTACCCTGCCTCTTCTTATAGCTTTTGCTACAGCACTAACTGCTTCTTCTTGCCCAATAACCCTTTGGTGTAATATTTTCTCCAAATTTTTAAGTCTTTCATTTTCACCCTCAGTTATCTTAGATGTAGGAACTCCAGTCCAATTAGAAATCACCTTAGCTATATCTTCTTCTTTTATATTTACTAATTTCTTAGAATTCTTATTTCTCCATTTTTGTTTTTCTTTTTCTAATTGTTCTTTTAATTCATGTTCATTATCTCTTAATGAAGCTGCTTTCTCAAAATTCTGTTTTGTAATAGCTTCTTCTTTTTGTTTTTCTATTTCTTTTATTTTATCTTCCATTTCTTTTATCTTATCTGGTTCTACATATGTTAATAATCTTGCTCTAGAAGATGCTTCATCTATTACATCTATTGCTTTATCTGGTAAAAATCTATCATTTAAATATCTTATAGATAAATTAACAGCAGCATCTATTGCTTCATCAGTTATTTTTACATTATGATGAGCTTCATATTTATCTCTAATTCCTTTTAATATAAGTACAGTATCTTCTTTAGATGGTTCATCAACCATAATAGGTTGAAATCTTCTTTCCAATGCTGCATCTTTTTCTATATACTTTCTATATTCATTTAATGTCGTAGCACCTATTACTTGAATTTCTCCTCTTGCTAATAAAGGTTTTAAAATATTTGCTGCATCAATTGCTCCTTCTGCAGAACCTGCTCCAACTATAGTATGAATTTCATCTATAAATAAAATAACATCTCCTGCCTTTTTTACTTCATTTAGTGATTTTTTTATTCTTTCTTCAAAATCTCCTCTATATTTTGCTCCAGCAACCATTGAAGAAATATCTATACTCACAACTCTTTTATTTTTTAATATCTCTGGAACATCTCCATCAACAATTTTTTCTGCTAACCCCTCAACTACAGCAGTTTTTCCAACTCCTGGTTCACCAATTAAACAAGGATTATTTTTTGTTCTTCTTGATAATATTTGTATAACTCTTTCTGTTTCTTTTTTTCTACCAATAACAGGATCTAACTTACCTTCCCTTGCAATTCGTGTTAAATCATTTCCAAATTGATTAAGAGTTGGAGTTTGATTAAAACTATCTTTGGTATTACTTCTTTTGTTAAATCCACCACTTACATTATCTTCGAAATTATTTATTATACTAACAATTTCATTATATAATCTTTGTGGGTCTAAATTTAAATCTAATAGTATTCTTACAGCTATACTTTCAGCTTCTTTCATTATTCCTATTAAAATATGTTCTGTTCCTATTTCTTCTGAACCTAATCTTCTTGCTTCTGCAAAAGCTCTTTCTAATACCCTTTTTGTTCTAGGTGTAAAACCTATTGTACTAGTAATTATATTTTCTTGTTTTCCTACTAATTCTTCTATCTTAGCTAAAATATCTTCTGCATATATATTTTGATTTGCAAGTACTTGACTTGCTATACTATTTTCTTCTTTAGTCAAACCATATAATAAATGTTCTGTTCCAACATAATTATGTCCCAATTCCATAGCAATTTCATTTGCATATTCTATTGCAGAATTAGCACTATTTGTAAATTTATACATCATAACAATCCCTCCTTAATTATTTATAATGTTTTTTATAACTTCAGCTCTTTGTATATCTCTATCAAAACCATCTAAAATTTTATTTGTATATCTTTGCAAATTTGCTGGCTTTGTATATAGTTCTAATTTTTTAACTTTTAAATCATTTAGTTCTTTAATTATACCCAAATCTGTACCTAATTTAACATATGATAATAATTTTTCACATTCTTCTGAAGAAATTTTTCTACAATTTAGTAATATTCCATATGCTCTATAAACTTTATCTTCTAAGTTTATTGAATTTTTTGCAAGCATTTTCCTTGCAGTTCTTTCTTGCTCTATTATTTTTTCGACAATAACTTTCATATTATTAATTATTTCTTTTTCATGTATTCCTATAGATTGTTTATTAGAAATTTGATATAAATCTCCTTTTGTATCTGTACCTTCTCCATATATTCCCCTTATATTCATACCAAAATTATTTACAATTTCTAAAACTTTGTTAACATTTCCAGATTGTGTAAGTCCGGGTAAATGAACCATAACAGATGCTCTTAAACCTGTACCTACATTAGTTGGGCATGCTGTTAAATATCCATATTTCTCACTAAAAGCATATGGCACAAAACTAGACATTGCAAGATCAATTTCATTTATTAAATCTAAAAGATGTTCTAAATCTAATCCTGAAGAAAATACTTGAATTCTTATATGATCTTCTTCATTAATCATTATACATATATTTTCATCTTCATTTATCAATATCGCCCCAACATCTATATTATTTAATGCAAAATCTGGACTTATTATATGTTTTTCTATAAGGCACATTTTTGTTAAATCATCAATATCTTTTAATCTAATAAATTTTAAATTGTAACCGATATTTTCTGTAATATTTTCGATGTTTTTTAATATTTTTTCTAAGCCTTCTTTTTTAGAATTATTAACAAAATTCGTATTTTTTAAATTTCTAGCAAGTCTTATTCTACTTGAAATTACAACATCTGATTCCTTCCCATTTTGTAAATACCAATTCATTCAAAATACCTCCTATTTATCTGCTTCTAATTTTTTTATTTCATCTCTTACTTTTGCAGCTTCTTCATATTTTTCTAATTTAACTAATTCATTTATTTTTATTTTTAACTTTCTTATCTTTTCTTTTTTATTATCAACAACTGTTTCATTACTTGCATCAATCATATTTGTATTGTTAATTCTTTTCCCTATATGTCTATTACTACCCTGTATTCTTTTTAATAAAGAATCTATATTATTAGAAAATACATCATAACAATGATCACAACCAAACTTTCCAGTTTCTATAAAATCATTATAAGTTCTGTTACATTTACTACATTTAAGAATTTTAGTGTCTGATAGTAATGGCGAAAATGCTTGAGTATAATCTCCCATCAAATCTCCTAGAAAACTTGAAAAATCTATAGGCATACTCCAATTATTAGTAATACCTAATTTTTGACTACATTCTTCACATAAATTCATTTCTTTTTTCACTCCATTTATTACTTGAGTATATTTAACATTTGCTTCTCTATTTTTACAATTATCACATAACATAATAAAGACCTCCATTCCAATATTTTTTAATCTTCTACTAAATTTAAAAGCATATTTTTAAAAATATTTGCTCTTATTTTATCCTTTGAATCAGGTGATATTGTAAGCACATTATCACTAGTTGCAGCTTTTAATAATCTTGCCTCTTTATCATTTATAATATTGTAATTTATAAAATTATTCACAAAAATATTTACTTCATTACTACTTATTCTATCTCCCATATTAGCAATAATATGCATTAAATAATTACTTTTAGTCATATTTATTTTTCTAATTCTTATACAGCCACCGCCACCTCTTCTACTTTCCACATAATATCCTTGGTCTGGACCAAATCTTGTAGATATTACATAATTAATCTGTGATGGTACACAATTGAAATAATCTGCTAGTTCATTTCTTTGAATCTCTATAAAACCATCTGTATCATCAAGTAAATTTTTTATAAATTTTTCTATAATATCTGAAATTCTCAAAGCAACCACCTCTTTTTTGACTTTGACTTTCTTTGACTTTTGATATATTAATTATATATATTTCATTTGTTTAGTCAAAGTCCATTTTAACTTATTTTATAGTATTATTTTTAGTTTATCTATATATTCTTTGTTTTTTCTTTGTTTTTCATATATTTTTTAATATTTACAATAAAAAAATAATATATTATTTTTTTATCATTTTAGCTTTTTTTATCATAAACTTTTTAAAGACATATCAAATAATATATTATTTTCTTAATTTAATTAAATATTTTTTTATCTTATATATAATAAATACTTATTATCTAAACTTCTTAATTGCCATTCATTTATTGAAGCATTATAATTTATCTGTGGTAAATCAGCAAAGTCTCCAGCTACATCTGCTACAGGTATTATTTGTATAGTTTCTATTACATTATCTACATCTTGTCCTAATATATAATCTCCTGTTTCCATCATTTGAACAACTTGTTCTTGTGTTCTTTGAGAATTTACCATAGAACTTATTTCAAATTGTCCTCCAAGTAAACCTATCTTAGTATATTTAAAATTAGATATTATCTTTCCTGTTATATCACCCAATGCTTGTTTTCCATTCTCTGTTAATATTAATCTACCTTCTATATAATATAATGGTTCTATTTTATCATATACTGGCTCATAAACTACAAATCCATCATAATCTATTGCACCATATTTACCATTCTCCTCAAATACTAAGAAATCTTTTTCATACCATAAAGAATTTCCACCTTGTGATGATTGAATAACACTAATATTTGGATATTCTGTATATAACTGTTGATTATCTTTATTTAAAACAGTTGTTGTTTCTCCTGTTTTACAGATAAATATATCTTTATAATTATTTGGTATATCTATCCAATCGTATGTGTTATCTATTACAACATTACCTTTTTCATCTATTACACCAAATTTATTATTTACATATGTTAAATAATAACATACTGGTGTGGTTTTTTCCACTTCTGCTATAGATTGAAGTTTATATCTACTATATTCATAATCCATATTTTTTGTAAATGTAATATTTACAGTTGTTGATTCTAATCTATCTACAGCTGCTGTATTCATTTTATCCATTGTTTTGTAATATTTCATATTATCTTCAATAGGCCAGCATACTTTATATGTTACACTATAAACTCCGTTTTCTTTAGAAATACTTAATATATCTGTAACATATGCTTTTAAAATAGAATTAGATGTATTTAATTGAGACATTAATGTACCAACATTTTCTACACTTTCATTTGTTATTTCTGAAATTGCTTTTTGTACATTTTCTATTTGTGCATTAGCATTTGCTTGTGTATTTAAATCTAAACTTGTCATTCCACCATTTAAAGAACTATCTATTGTGTTACCACCAGTTATATTTGTATTTCCAACATTGTTTAAACTATTTGTATTATTTTCATTTATTATGATTGTATTAGAATTTGTATTTGTATTATTTGCTAATGAGTTTGTATTGTTAGAAATATTATTAGTTGTATTACCATTTGTAATACTATTATTTAAATCTGTATTTCCTATTACATTATTTGTATTAACAACTGTATTTTGACTTCCTGTTACTGTTTCTGTAGAATCAGTATTTGGATCTTGTACAAATCTCATAGCTGTTTCTACTATATTTTCTTGTTGAGTAGAATACATATTAGATACTAATATTGAAACTTTATCTAAATAATTATATTTTATATAATTTTTTTCTTCTAGAGTTATTGTTGTATCAGTATCTTGCAAAGCTCCCATTGTATTTAAATTTTCTTGTTCTGGTTGTTGTTGCTCATTATTAGAATTATTATTTAAGAAAATAAATGCTACAGCTCCTATTATAAGTAATATTACTAGAATAATAATTATTATTAATATCTTACTTATACCTTGATTATTTTTAATGCCATCTTTTGAGTACATTAAATCTCCTCCTCTTATATAAATTTTGTCTATATTTTATATCTTATAGCAATCAATGTCAATAATTTTCTATTTCTAAACATATATATTTTTCACAAATATAAAAAAGTAATTCATTATAGTATAGTTTTTTCTATTGTACGCATATTTATACTAATGAATTACTTTTTTATTGTAAATATCTACTACTTATACCTAATATTAGTTCTTGCAACATAACCTATTCTTCCAGTAACAACAGATTTTACTTTATCCCATATATATCCATCTTTATTTATAACATTTTCTTCTAATATATCAACTGTCGTTCCAGGTAAATATAAATGAGCAATTCCATCTAACCCTGGTGTTTCTCTTATATTAGTATTTACTGCAAAAACTTTCTGCTTTATTTGTGTATTAGTACTTGTATTAGTTCCAACAATTTGATAATCAGCACTATCATATTCACCAACTTTATTTGGTATTCCCATATAATCTGATGAATTCAATTTTTTAACTGCCACTCCATTTTTAAACTCTCTTATTTCAACATGAGTATGTTTACCCGTTGCATTTCCTGTATCTCCCATTAATCCAACAATCGTAGTATAAGTTACTTTTTGACCTACTTTTACATATATTTTGCTCAAATGTGCTAAATATATTCTATTTTCAGAATTATCTTCCTTTATTCTTACATAATTTCCAAAGCCTCCATTATCATATCCTGCTCTTTCTACAGTGCCATTACATATACTGTACACATTTTCAGAATCTAGTCCTACTAAATCAGTTCCGCCGTGATATCCACTTTTCCATAAATCACCTTTTCTGCCGTATTCACAAGTTTCTTTAAACTTTCCCGTAAAACAAATTTTTGTTGCCATTATTCATTAACCCCTTCCATTACTAAAACGTCATCTATATTTTCATCTGTATATTCAATTAATTCTACATTTTCAATTAATTCTTCCATTTATAATCTCATTCCTTCCTTAAGGCACAAATCCGGTTGGAAAAGAATTAAATTTTAGCTAGGAAAACGAGTTTGAAATTTATGAGGCGTACTCTTTGTACGTTGATTAAATTTCAAATGAAGTTTGACGACGCCAAAATTGTAATTATTTTTCAACCTTATACCTCCTAATATATATTATTAATATTATCATTATAATGTTAATAAAGTTATAATTTAGTAATATTACATATAAAAAAATTAAATATACTTTTTATGAAGTAACAATTCGTGGGGGCCAGCAAGCTTACAGTCTGTTGATAAAAATCTAAAATAATAAAATTTTTATTTACAGACTGTGCGATGCTGGGAGTTACAAATAAAAAGTATATTTAATTTTTTTATATACATTTTCTTCTAAATCACAGTAAAAGAAGCTCAATACTTTTAATAAATATTGAACTTCTCTTTTTTTCTAATTTGCAAAATATCCATTTGTTTTATAAAATTTAAATTTCTCACGTGCAAGAGCAGTATAATATGCCTTTAAACGAACATCATCATTTTTCCAATCAACAGCACTTCCTTCATCTGTAGAATTAACAATACAATAATAACATGCCTGCTCTTCATGCATATAATAGTATTGTGTTATATCTTGATAATCTGGCTGACCATTTTCATCTAACATCTGATTTCCTTCATTATCTCTTTTAAAATCCTCAACTTCATATGATTTTCTATCAAATTCTGTATTTCTATATCCTACTATTGGCGAATTACTATCTAAATGTGAACAACCTAATTTATGATATTTTCCATCTCCTCCTGTTGTATTTATATAATATATAGAATCTGGAGATACATATTCTTTATTTTTAGTGCTAGTTACAATAGCATAATCATTATAAATTTTAGTTCCTGCTTGAATTCCTTGCATAAAAGTTATTATACATACATTTGTTAAGACTTGATCCCATTCTGTTTCAGATAATATTGGCATTTTAAAATTATAAGTAGTATTTAAAGCTTCTGAATTTTGATTATAACTAGCAATAGCTTGTGATAAATTATCTTGTATTGATCTTTTAATAGCTTCTCTTTTATGTTCTGAAAACGCTGAAGCTGTACTTTCAGGATCATTAGTACTACTTATATTAAAAATCTTTTCATCTCCCATATTTTCATAAGGTGTTCCATCTGGCTTTATTGCATCACTAGCTTTTATTTCTCCTAAATTTTGAGTAAACCACTCTGTAAATTCTACAGCTGCATCATAATACTGCTTAGCCGAATCTGGTTCAACATAATATTGATTACTTTGTGGATCAATGTACCATCCTGTTTTATATGTACCTTCACCATATCTAGGTTCTTTTACACCATTAATATATTGTTCACTATAATATAAACTCTTACTTTTCAATCCAGGAATAGCGTCAATATCTTGTTTTTTTATTTCTACTGTTTGATCCATATTAGTTAATCTGTCTTGTAATAAATAATCATTTGTAACAGCAATATCTTGAACTGCAACACTTAAAATTCCTATATCACTTTCACTAATTAAACTATGATTATATCCTCTATCTGGAAATACAATTGTTGTCACTGGTAATCGCTTATGCAATTCTTCGTTTTCATCAATTTCTGGTCTGTTTGCTACTAAATATCCTGATCTTGTAACATATTGTCCTTTCACCATACCATATACAACTACATAATTATCTAATGAATAATTTACTACTACATCAGTATTTGTATTTTCTGGAGCATATCTAACAGTATAATATATATATGGCTTTAATATATGATTATATTGAGCATTCTCTCTATTAGAATATCTCTCTATTACTTCATCTGTTGTAAGAGTTCCTTCACTTGATTCTATTGTAAAACCGTCATTATCTTCTGTAGTTTCATTAAGTTCTGTATAATTATATGATGGAGAATATATATAATAGCCATCATATAGTGTAAATACCATTGCTGGTATATATGGTTTTAAATAATTATCTGTCGCCCCTGGTATTTCTAAATTTGTAGCTAAATTATTCATAAAAGTTTGAACTGCAGCCTCAATATCTCTTCTCATTGAATCAGATACCGTAGAATATTCATTTTTATTAGTATTTAATTGAAATGCACTTATAGCATCATAAGTAGCATCTTTTAATTTTGTCGAATACATTGTTTGTATATTTATAGTATCTATCTGAGTTTTAGTGTATGCACTTAATAATAATGTAATTGGCAATATTATTGCTACTAATATGATAGCCATATTCTGTATTTTCATTCTTTCACCTGCTTTATAATAAAATTTATATTATTTTAAAAAAAGAACGCAGTTAATAGCGTCCCCTTTAAATTATTTGTTAATTTCCATTACTCATAACAACTCCAGCATGTTGTGCTGAAACTTGATATGCATCATTACCACTTATTGTATAAAAGAAATTCCTTAACATCTGTGATATAGTTCTATTTGTATTTTTGACACTAACAGAAAAAATATCTCCTTCTTTTAATGAATATGAACCAGTTGGAGAATTTATTGCAGATTCAATTTGCGAATTATATACAGAATAATAAATATTCTCACCTATTTTATCGGTAACAGCCCAAGTAGTTTTTTTACCTGGATTCTCATCTAAAACTTTAACTTCTAAATTTACATCATAACTATTACCAGTTGCAGCTAAAGTTTGTATATATGCATTATAATCATCTTGAGTTATTTTTCCTGTTGTTCTTACTTTGTCAACAAATTCAATAGTTGCTGTTTGAACACCTAATTGTGCTATATCATCATTTCTTTCTGATATAGACATTAAAGGGAAAATAAACATTAATATTGCAGCTAAGAATATTGCGACAATGGTTGTTAATGATTCACCCATACAGACATCCTCCCATCATTTTAAAATAGTTTTTTATTATCTTCTGTATATCACTATTGTTCCTGATATATTATCCATAATTTAGTGTTACCCTTTACAATTTCTATTGATTCATTATCTGAAGAAGTTAATTGCTTTCCACTATATCGTTGTTCCAAAAATGATTCTTTAAATTGCTTTCCTTCAATGTATTTTTCCAATCCTGCACCTGTATATTTTACACCATTTATTTCACCAGTTTCACCAGTTAACTCTAAATCTACACGTAATTTAATATCTTTATCAGCATTACCAAGCCATGGTGCTAATTTATAATCTTTATTATAATTTTTTATTTCTTCTTCTAGATTAAATACACATACTTTTTTTCCTTCTTTATCTAAAATAACTACATTAAAATTTTCCTTATAATAACGGTATAATGTTGGTATTATAGTCTCGCCTGAAACAATTCTACCATCAGGTAATTTTTCATCTGATACATATTCATAAAAATTAGTTTTATCAGACATATAAAATACCTGTTCTGATACTTCTCTTGCTTGTCCCATCGCTATAATTGAAACAGTTAAAGCAATTACAAATACCATAACTGAAAATCCAATTTTTAAAGCATCTACTGCATTATCCATTTACATCATTCCTTGTAGTAAATTATTATAAAATATTAGCTTGCTGGTTGTGAATCTGATAAATCTTCTATAGTTATTGTATGTACATATCCTTGTGTATTATATCCTATAGATACTTTATATGTTTTTCCTGCTACTACTGAAGCTCTTATTGCTGTTAAATCTGTCACTGATGTTACACTTGTCTTTCCTTCACCTGTTACTTCTATTATTTTTTCAGGCACATTATTTCCACTTTCACCATTTTGATTATTATTATTTATTACTGATGACATT
>CALXAP010000010.1 GCA_944386325.1 uncultured Clostridia bacterium | reverse complement strand
AATAAAGAAACATTTAGAAGAGATGAAATATGGTTTGCAGAAAAAGATAAAGATGGAATTTCAGAAATATATGCATTGTCTGACTATATATTAGAGGATGATAAAAATGCAGGCAAAAAAGTAAGAAATGATGCAACTTACAATAAAGACTATTTAACTGGAAGATATGGTGCTATTCCAGTATTGGAAGAATTTGATATAATACATGAAGAATAATAAATATATATCAAGAAAAGACAGATTAAAAAGTAAAAAGCTTGCACCAGCTAATTACTTAATTGTATGTGAAGGAAAGCAAACTGAACCAAATTATTTTAATGGATTAAAGAAAAAGATAAATGAAAAGTATGGAAGCAAAGTTGATGTACTAATTCCTAATATTGAAATAAAAGGAACAGGTGAAAATACCACAGCTTTAGTAAAATATACAGATAAATTTGTAAACTATTCAAATAAAAGATATGGACAAGTTTGGGTTGTATTTGATAAAGATGATTATTCAGATGAACAATTTGATAAAGCAATTAAAACCTGTGACTATAATCTAGCTTGGTCTAATCCTAATTTTGAATTGTGGTTATTATCACATTTTAAGCAAGTAAGCAGATATATTTCAAAAGACAATGTATTACAAGAATTAAGTAGAGAATTTCAGAGAAAAGGTTTAGGTGATTATGCTAAAAACGATACAAACATTTTCGAAAAAGTTACAAGTGAAGAAAGGCTACATACAGCAATAAAGAATTGCGAATATATGGAAGAATTAAATAAAGATGGACAAGCATCACGAAAAAATCCAATGACCAAAGTGTATAAAATAATTGACGGATTAAAAGAATATTTAGAATAAATTTACAGAAGAAAAGCAAAGTATGAGAGTAATTAAAAGTTACAGGATTATTTTGCTTTTTTGATAATAAAAGACAAGTTTCGACAAAATATGCTAATAGATTGTGATATAAATATTGAGTGGAGGGGATTATATGGAAGCAATATATGTTGATTTACATATTCATACATCTGAGAATGCAGATAATCTAAATAAAAGTTATAATATAGATGAACTAATAAGAAATATAAATAAAGAAGCAAAAGGAAGACAAGCTCTAATATCATTAACTGATCATAATACTATAAACAAAGATGCATATTTAAAATTTATTAATAAAAAAGAAGAAAATATAAAGATTATTTTAGGCACAGAATTACATATAAAAAATCATGATACAAAGCCAGCTTATCACTGTCATATTTATTTTGATATTAAAAATATTAATAGTGAAGATATAGATAATGTAAATTTAATATTAGATAAACTTTATCCAAAGAAATTAGTAGAAAAAATGGATAAAAGTATTCCTAAAATAGAAAATATAATAAATGCGTTTGAAAATTATGATTTTATATTAATTCCACATGGAGGGCAAAACCATGCTACTTTTGAAACATCAATAGATTCTAATACTACATGTGATGATACAATAGAAAGAACTATATATTATAATCAAATTGAAGGATTTTCAGCAAGAAGTAATAAAGGATTAGAAGGTACTAAAGCATATTTGAAAAAATTAGGAATAGAAAGTTTCGTAAATTTAATCACTGGTTCTGATAATTATAATCCAGCAAAATATCCAGCTGCTAAATCTGATCAGGCAAGTGAATTTGTTCCTACTTGGATGTACGCTAGTCCTGATTTTAGAGGATTAAAGTTAGCTTTATCTGAAGATAGTAGATTGGAGTATGGAATCAATCCAACTTTAGATGATTATAATATAATAAAATCTATAAAATTAAAAAATGAAAAAATAGATATAGATGTTGAATTAACACAAGGTCTAAATGTAATAATAGGAGAATCATCATCAGGTAAATCGTTATTGGTTGATTCTGTGTATAATAAGATTATTAATCAAACAGAAAATTGTGCATATGAAGAAGATTTTAAAATATCAAATATGAAAATAGAAGATGAATTAGGTGCAGAACCATATTATATAGAACAAAATTTTATAGCTAAAGCTATAAGAAATAAAAATGAATTGAATACAATTCCTATAATAAAAGATTTATTTCCAGAGGATGAATATAATCAAAATGCTATAGATGCACAATTATCAGAAATAAAGAAGATACTGAATAATTTTGTTAAATCTATAAAAAAAGTTGAAACATCTTATGAAAAAATAAAGAAAATACCAAACATTAACAATCTATTAACTAAAGGAGAAGTAACAGAAAATCATATTCAATTATTAGAAGTCAATGATGACTTGATAGAGAAAATAAAGTATACAAAAGATGATATGACAAATGATATAAAGCAAATAAAGGAGATAAAAAAAGTAGTAAAAAGAAACCCATTATATGAAGGAAATGAAAAAAATTTTGATATTATAATAGATGATATAACAGAATTAAATAAAAAATATAAATTTGAAGAAAAGATAAGAAAAATCATAAATAAATATATAAAAAAATATGATGATCAAATAAATATAAGAAATTCAAATAATTCAAGTATTATAAAAAATAAAAAAACATTAATTAAAAACATTGCTTCTTATATTTCTGGAACAAATGAATTTTATGAATCTCTAAAAGCAATGTTAGGTATTAATTATGAAATAAAAAGTATTGAAAAAGAGTTTGAGGGTAATAAACTATATATAATTAACAATCTAAAAATATCTGAAGATATTCTTTTAGATACAATCAAAAGTTATATTAATACTAGAAAAATTAAAATATCATCATTATCTGATTTAAACCCTAAAGATTTGTTTAAAGAAAATTTCGTAAAATCTAAAATATCAAATTATGAGGATTTGGCAAATAACATATATAATGACATATCTAGCAAAAATAGAAAGGTATATAAAGTTATTGATTTTAAAGGAAATGATTTTGAAAAGTTAAGTCCAGGATGGAAGACTGCAATAATATTAGATATAATGTTGAAATATGATGAAGATAATGCTCCATTAATAATTGACCAGCCAGAAGATAACTTGGCAAATAGTTACATTAATGATGGAATGATAAGAAGCTTAAAAAGAGCAAAACTAAATAAACAGGTTCTAATAGTATCACATAATGCAACAATTCCTATGTTAGGTGATGCTCAAAATATAATACTATGCAGAAATTCAGATAATAAAATAAAGATTGTTTCAGAAAAACTAGAAGGGGAAATAGATGGAAAACCGGTGATAGATTATATTGCTGAAATAACCGATGGAGGGAAGAAAGCAATTAAAAAGAGATTTAAAAAGTATAATTTCAAGAAATATAGGGAGGAAGAATAATAATGAAAATAGATATCAAAAAAAGAAATAAAAGTTGGAATATCACTATAAAATGTAAAGATAAAAGCATTAAATTTGATTATATACAATTTATAAATATGTTATATAGAGGAGAGGAATTAGAAGAAATAATATTTGAGCCAGAAATTGTTGAAGAAGAGAAAAATCAAATTATTGAAATGATTAAAGAAATAAATAATACAGTAAAGTTAGAGCTAAAAGATGTAAGTAAAGGCGAGAATTGACTCGCCTTTTGCTGTATGTTTTTAACTATTTATCGATACAACCAATAATCAACTCAATACCATCACAAAAACCATTCCTATAATACTTTTCATTCAAATAAACAATATAATCTAAAAAGCTAGAATTAAGTAATTCAAGTTGCTTTTCCACAAAATTTCTGTTCTGTTTAGGAATACTATTTAAAATCTTTTCAGAAATCTCATCAAATTTAACAGTATGTTTTCTATCTTCATCATTAACAAAAGCAAGATTTGTTTCCTCTCTAAATTCTAACCAATCTCTTAAAATATCATCATTAACTTCTCTAAAATTATTCATAATCTAAATCCTCCAAAAATTAAAATTTTTATTAATAAAATTATCTCTTACAAGAGCCTAAAATACTAGAACAAACGTACTATGCCTATTGGGTAAAAATAGGGTAATAAACCCTCAAAAAATGCCCTAAAAATGCACAAATGTTCTATAAATCAAAACTCTTGTAAATACCTAAATGCCAACAAAAACTCTAATTTTCACAAACTAACAAAAACTGGTCAAACCTCGCTCATAACCCGAAGATCCCAGGTTAGAGTCCTGAACCCACAACCACTGAAACACCTCTGTTAAAGCATATTACAGAGGATTTTCTATTACTTAAAAAATCCATTTAAGACCATTAAAAATCGTTAAAAAGCATTAAAATTTATTTCATAAAGGGTAAATAATGTAATTTAATATTGAAAAAATCAAGGGCTTCAGGAATCGCTGAAGTTATTTTTTTGAGATTTTTATGGAAAAAGAAAAATTTAATATTTTAATTAATGAAATAAATAAAATTGCAAGATTAAATATTTTACAGTATAAAATAGAAAAATTGTAGAGGAATACGATGAATTTATAGAAAATTTTTATTTTAATGAAATAAATAGAATAGGTTATTTTGTTGTAATTCCTGCAACAGTACTATTTAACAATGAATTGAAACCTAATGAAAAATTATAACAGCACTTTCTAATAAAGAAGGATATTGTTATGTAAGTAATAAGTATTTGGAAGAAAAATTAGGAGTAGATCATAAAACAGTTTCAAGATGGATTGCAAATATAAGGATGACTAGTTAATTGCAAGAGAATATGATATACTATTTAAAAATCAAAATAGTAGGAGTAATTATTTATGTGGGTGAAATTTGATCTTCAAGGTATGAAATTCGAATTTAAAGTTGAAAAACATATACCCAATCAAACAATTGATGGAAAATGGGCTGAAATATCATTCGGTTTTAAATTTAAAAATATAATAAAATATTCAACTTATAAAAATGAAGTGTTATTAAGTAGTGAAGTAGATGATATAAGAGATTATATGGAAAAACTGTTAGAGGATAAATTAGATAAAGAAGTATTTTATAAATGTATAGAACCAGATTTTGAATTTATTTTTAGTCCAAAATATGATGTCAGAAATGATCCTGATGTAATATGGGTAAAATCAGGTAATGAAATAAGAGATATAGAAATGAAATTAAAAGTCAATCTTTGGAATGATGGATTGACCTGTAATTATTTTTCTACATCTTTTTGCTAGAGATGAAATAGAAATTTTTTATTTATATTTATCTTTAATAATTAATAAAATCTATAAAAATGATGATAGGATAAACAAATTATTAAAAACTGGAATTATTTACGATGATAATGAATAACAAATTAAATTTAATGATTAATAAAAATAGTAACTTGAAAGTGAAGTGTTAAATTTGAAAAAAATAGTTTTAAACCCAATTAGTATGTTTATTATAGGTTTATTGCTAGGAATAATTAGTAGATTATTAGATATTTATACTCAAAATTTAGGAAATATCTTTTCGCAAATGGCGATATGGATTTTATTTGGAACACTAATTTCAATATATAGTGAATCAAAGAAAAAAGCAATGATTAATATTTTTCCTTTTTGTATTGGTATGCTTTTAACTTATTATGTAGTAGCAATGATAACTAAAGGTGTTTATAGTAATATAATTATTCTTGGTTGGAGCATATTTGCGTTTTTTTCACCTATACTTGCATACTTTACTTGGATAACAAAAGAGAAAGGAATATTTCCTAAAATAATAAGTATAGGAATAATATTGATATCTATATTTTCTAGCATTATATTGTTTGATGGTTACAGAATATATGATGTAATAATTGATGGATTACTAATATACTTTTTATTTATTAAAAAAATAAAAAGATAGATAAATTACAATAAGTCATGTTGATAGAAAATAAGAATTGAATTAAAAACTCAATTCTTATTTTCATATTTGCATATAATAATTTTAACCATTTTTTAATTATATCATTTATAATAATATAAATGATATAATAAAATATACAATGACTTTTTGAAGAAATAAGCATGGTTTCGTAGAAAAAAATAATATTTTATGATATAAATAGAAAGAATTAATATATGGAGGAATAAAATGAATGATGTAGCAGATTTGGCAGATGGAACATCAAAGTTAACTATAGCACCAAAATCATTAAAGGAATATTATATAGATTATATTCCATATGATAAACAAATCAAATTTGTTAATACTTATATAAAAAGATATACTGAAATTGAAAAAAATATAAACGTGAAAAGGAACTTTTAAATAAAAATATGCAAAAAATATTTTAAATAGCTATTGAATATAAAGTTAAAGTTCAAAAATAAAGTATTGAGAGTAAATATTTATAATAAAGAAATAGTAATACATCTTAAAAATAAGGAAGGAAAGAAACAAATGTTACATAAAATGAAATTAAATGAAGATCCATTTGAAAGAATAAAGAATGGAACAAAAACAATAGAATTTAGATTATATGATGATAAAAGACAACAAATAAAAGTAGGAGATAAAATAGAATTTTCAAAATTACCAGACTTACAAGAAAAGTTATTAGTAGATGTTGTTCAATTATACAAAGAAGACACTTTTGAAAATTTATTTAGAAAATTATATAGTGATGAAGAGGAGATACAGAGAAAAACTAAATCAATGTATAAGTACTATTGTCCTGAAAAAGAGAGGGAATATGGAGTTTTAGGTATTAAAATAAAAATTGATGTAGAAAATTTAAAAGAAAGTCTTGAAAAATTTATACCATATAATGAACAAGAAGAAGTTGAAAGAAAAATGATGCTAAATTATATTAGAGATTTTGATGATGTATTAACAAGACAAAATCAATATGGACATTTCACTAGTTCAGCATTTGTGCTTAATAAAGAAAGAACAAAAATTTTAATGATATATCATAAGATATACAATTCATGGGCATGGGTAGGTGGACATAGTGATGGAGATAGCGACCTTTTATATGTTGCTATGAAAGAAGCAAAAGAAGAAACAGGAATAAAAAATGTTAAACCAATATCTAAAGATATTTATTCATTAGAAATAATTAATGTAAATGGTCATGAAAAAAGAGGAAAATATGTGGGTTCACATATTCATTTAAATCTTACATATTTATTAGAGGCTGATGAAAATGAAGAAATACGTATAAAAGAAGATGAAAACAGTGGTGTAAAATGGGTTCCGATTAAAGAAGTTTTAAATACAACATCTGAAATTTGGGTACGAGATAGGGTTTATGCTAAAATAATAGAAAGAATGAAGAAAGATGGAATTATTAAGATTAATTCATAAAAGGAGAAAATTAAAGTATTTAGTCAAAAAAATAAAAAATTGCGATTTATGTTAGTTTTCAACAAAAAATATATGAAAAGAGGGGATTACTTATGAATAAAGGAAAAACTGGAATATTAATGATAATATTAGGAAATATACTATACTTAGCCTATACTTTCTTTTGTGGTAACGAAACGACACCATTTAGTGAATTTAGTTCAGGTTTATTATTAGGCTTATCAATAGGGATTAATTTATTAGGAATAATATTATTAGTACTATATATTTCAAAAATTGAGAAAAATAAATAGTTTATATAGAAAAAGTTAGGAAGTGAAAGAATGTATAAAACAGTTGTTATAGAATATTCCCCAAAAGCAGATGATATGGCACAAAAAGTAGAAGAAAAAGCTAATGAAATGTTACAAAAAGGATATGAATTAGTTACTATGTCAATTACAGGAACAGCAAAAGCGATTCTAGTATTTAAAAAATAAATATAAAATACGGAGGTTATTATGAGTAATATTATAATATATGGTTCTCATTATGGAATAACAAAACAATATGCACAAGAACTATCAAAAAAAACTAATATTGAAGCAATTTCTTATAAAAATGTGAAAGGAATAAATAATTATGATAAGATTATCTACTTAGGCGGATTATATGCAGGTGGAGTTTTAGGAATGTCTAAAACATTAAGAGAATTAAATAATGTAGCAAATAAAAATATTATTATTGCCACAGTTGGTCTTTCAAATCCAATAGATGAAATAAACATAAAAAATATAAGAAATAATATAAAAAGTCAAATTTCTAAAGAAATTTATGAAAAAGCAAAGATATTTCATTTAAGAGGAGGAATTGATTATTCAAAATTAAATTTTATTCACAAAACCATGATGAAATTGCTTTATAATGCAGTTAAAAATATGCCACAGGAAAAATTAACAGCAGAAAATAAAGCAATTATAGAAACATATAACAAGAAAGTAGATTTTGTAGATTTTTCTAGTTTAGATAAGATAATTAATGAAATATAAAGTTTGTATATAGTAATGTGTTGAATGGAGATTTTTATGAGAAAAAAAGGAATAATAATAATTGTAATATGTGTTGTAATTCTATTTAGTGCTATGATATTTTCAATATTTAAATTTGGTGTATGGAACCCATTTTCATCTTGCTTTGGAATGCTAGAAATTTTATTTACAGATAAAGAATATACAATAGTACAAAATAATCCTAATAGAGTAGGATTTAGTAAAACATCAGATACATCAAATAAAACTGCTAAGCAGTATCTAGATGATTATATGGCAACTAGAGGTTTTCATTTTGTGCCAGAAGAACAATTAGGAAGTATGTTGGTATATAGTAATGATAGTGAAAAAGAATATATATCATTTTCTATGAATCGATATTATTCAAAATGGGAATGGTTATAGCAGAAATAAGTCTGGAGAAAAAACTCATGTTAATTTAACATAAAAAGTCGAAAAATGATAAATTTTGAAAAAAAGTACATAATTATCCTTGGAAAGTATTGAATAATTTAGGTAAAAAATATATAATATTGCCATGAAAAATCTTAGTATAAAACAGGTTATAGGTTTATTATTAATAATCACATGGATGATTACAATTTTTTTATTTTCAAATCAACAAGGTAATGCTTCAAGTGTAACTAGTAACAAAGTTACAAAAGAAATTATAGAAATAATACCATCAACAAAGCATTTAGAAGAAAATCAGAAAAAGGAAATAGTAAAAAAGGTTAATCCAATTATGAGAAAAATTGCACATTATACAATATATTTAATAGGTGGAATATTGATTATGTTTTTTATAAGTACAATAGTGCAATCTGAAAAAAGGGGTGTTTTGTATAGTGTTTTAATTGGATTTATATATGCTATTACAGATGAAATTCATCAAATGTTTATGGATGGTAGAACAGCAAAGATAACAGATGTTCTTATTGACACTTTAGGAGTTATAACAGGTGTCGTAATTTATATAACTATAAAGACAATAATATATCGCATAAAATCAAAAGATAATAAAAATATTGTAAAAGAGGAAAATAAATAGGGGGAAATTAAAGTGAGTATTAATTTAAAAAACAATGAAGTTACTATAGATAATAACATTGTATTAATACCAGAAACACAAAAAGAATATGAACATCATACTACAAGAAAAGTATACATAAGGATAAAAAGAATGTTTGACATAATATTATCTATGATAGCATTAATATTATTATCACCAGTATTTTTAATAATAAGTATTGCAATAAAATTAGATTCAAAAGGAAAAATTATATTTAAACATAAACGTATAGGAAAAAACGGAAAAGAGATATACATATATAAATTTAGAACAATGGTAGAAAATGCAGAAGAAGTAATGAGAAATTTTACACCAGAACAAATGAAAGAATTTAAGGAAAATTATAAACTTGAAAATGATCCAAGAATAACTAAAGTTGGAGATTTTTTAAGAAAAAGTAGTTTAGATGAATTACCACAGTTGATAAATATTTTAAAAGGAGATTTATCTATAATAGGACCTAGACCAATTATTGCAGAAGAATTAGAAAGATATGGAAGAAATAAATCAAAATTGTTAAGTGTAACACCAGGACTTACGGGATATTGGGCAGCCAATGGAAGAAGTTGTACAAGCTATGAAGAACGTATGAAGATGGAATTATATTATGTAGAAAATATTTCATTTAAATTAGATATGAAGGTTTTTTTGAAAACGGTTGTATCAGTGATTAAAAGACAAGGAGCAATATAGGTGGAAAAGAAAAAAATTCTATATATAGTAGAATCTTTTGGCAGTGGGGTATTTACTTTTTTAGTAGATTTAATTAATAAACTAGATAATGAATATGAAATTGTTATTGCTTATGGAGAGAGAAAAGAAACATTAAAAAATTTTAAAGATTATTTTAGTAATAAAGTTCGTTTTATAAAAGTTGAAAATTTTGTAAGAAGTATTAATGTAAAAAAAGATTTTAAGGCATTAAAAGAGGTTAAAGAAATTATAAAAAATGAAAAACCAGATATTATACATTTACATTCATCAAAAGCGGGAGTAATAGGTAGACTTGCAATTAATGCAAAAAAAGTAAAAATGTTTTATAATCCGCATGGTTTTTCATTTTTGAAGCTAGATGATTCAAAGGCTAAAAGAACGATATATTGGTTAATAGAAAAAATTATGACTATTATTAATCGAAAATGTATAATAATAGGCTGTTCACAAGGTGAATATGAAGAAGCTAGAAAGTTAAGTAAAAAATCAATTTGTATTAATAATGGAATTAATATAGAAAAGTTAGATGAAGAAACAAAAGAGTTAAACGAAAGGGTAATTGAATATAAAAAAATAAAGATATGTACAAGTGGTAGAATTGGAAATCAAAAAAATCCAGTTATGTTTAATGAAATAGCTAAGCAATTTCCAAATATGGAGTTTACATGGATAGGAGATGGTGAGCAAAGAAATAAATTAACATCTCCAAATATAAATATAACTGGATGGAAAAGCAGAAAAGAAGTACTTAGAATTTTAAATGATAATGATATTTTTATTCTTACTTCATTGTGGGAAGGGTTATCTATATCTTTACTTGAAGCGATGTATATGAGGAAAGTTTGTATTGTTAGTAATGTTATTGGAAATAGAGATGTTATACAAGATGGAGTAAATGGATATGTTGCTGATAATATAGAGGATTTTTTTAGGATTATTAATGATGTGATTACAAGAAGAGATGTAGAGAATATTAAAGAAAATGCAAGATTAGATGTGGTTAATGAGTTTAATGCAGAAGTGATGATAGAGGAATATGAGAGGGAATATGGTATTGAAAGGTAAAATATATGAATAGAATTTGTATAATTGCTTGTTATTTTGGAGAGTTACCAGAATATTTTGAAATATGGAAATACTCTTGTAAATATAATAAAGATATAGATTTTTTATTAGTAACTGATAATGATATTGAAATAAAAGATAAAAATATTAAAGTATTAAATATGAAATTAGAAGATTTGTGTAATTTAGCGGAAAAAAAGTTAGAAATGAAAATTAGTATCAGTAACCCATATAAATTATGTGATTTTAAGCCAGTATATGGGAAAATATTAGAAGATTATATAAATCAATATGAGTTTTGGGGAGTATGTGATATAGATCAAGTTTTTGGGAGAATTTCTGATTTTCTTACAGATGATATATTAAATAAATATGATAAAATACAAAATGTAGGACATCTTACAATATATAGAAACAATAAAAAAATGAGAGATTTATATAAAGAAGATGGAGCTATATATAGTTATAAATATGTTTTTACACAAAACGAAAATTTTGCTTTTGATGAATATTCTGGAATAGATAAAATTGCTGAGTATAATGATGTAAAGACATATAATAATATAAGAATTGCTGATATAGATGTAAAATATAAAAGATATAAATTATGCAACTATAAAAATTATATGCATCAAGTGTTTTATTGGGAAAATGGTGAAATTATAAGAGCATATATCGAAAATGAAAAAATAAAATTTGATAAATTCTGCTATTTACACTTTCAAAAAAAGAAACCAGCGATTAATCTAAAAATAGAAAGAGAATTAAAAGCATTTTATATTAGTGAACAAGGAATTATAGAAAAGAAAAGATTGGGATTACCCGCTAAGGAAGAATTAAAAACAAATGCACCATATAAAGGTAAAAAATTTGAAAAAAATGAAGAGTATCAATATATAATAAAAAAGATAAAGCAGTTTTTGAAATGTAGCATAAAACAAAAAAAAATCTGGATAAAACAAAAAATTTATAGTTAGGAGAAAGTATGAGTAAAACAGGTATTTTAACATTTCATGCAGCATATAATTTTGGGTCTAATTTACAAGCATATGCACTATTGCAAACATTAAAGAAAATGGGATATGATTGTGAGATAATTAATTATAGACCAAAAACACAAAAAGCAATGTATGGGTTAATTAATACAAAAGTAATTAATATAGGAACAATTGCAAAAGATATAAATAATATTATACATGTAAAAGATGTCTTAAATAGAAATAAAAAATTTGAAAAGTTTTTAAACAATTATTTAGAAATTAATGTAAAAAAATACTTAAATGATAAACAAGTAAAAGAAGAAGTAAATAAATATGATAATGTAATATGTGGAAGTGACCAGATATGGAATTTATCTAAAAAAACATATGATAAAAGTAAAGTTTACTATTTAGATTTTCCAACACATGTTAATAAAGTTTCATATGCACCTTCTTTTGGCAATGATACTAATTATTTAAGTAGTAATATTGAAAATATATCTAATATGATTAAGAAATTTGATCATGTATCTTTAAGAGAGGTAGATGCTATTAAAATATTAAGAGAATATGGAATAGAAGCTACACTTACCTTAGATCCAACATTACTGTTGTCGAAAGAGGATTGGGAAGAATTAATTGGTGAGCCAATTATTAAAAAACCTTATATTCTTTATTATTCATTGAATTATAATAATTATTCGGTACAATGTACTAAAAAAATCGAAAAAAACTTGAATCTGGAAGTAATAAGTCCATTTTTACATCCTAAGGGGATAAATTCTAAATTTAAAATTAAAGGAGATTCTGGTCCATTAGAATTTTTAAACTTAATTAAATATGCAGAATGTATTTGTACAAATTCTTTTCATGGAACAGTATTTTCTATTTTATTAGAAAAACCATTTTATGCGATATTTGATGAAGAAAAAGAAAAAATAATAAGGGAAAATCGTAAAGCATCATTATTAGAACAATTAGGATTAGAAAAAAATATGATTTCAATTAGTAATATGCAAGATTTCGAAAAAATAAAATTTACAGATTATAAGCAAGTAAAAAGTAAATTAAATAAATTAAAAGAAACGTCTATATCTTTTTTAAAAGAAAGTTTAGTTTAGGTGATAAATATGTTGGAATTTGATTTAGAAAAGCATTGTTATGGTTGTGCTACTTGTGCTAATGTATGCCCTAAAAATGCAATAAAAATGGAACAAAATGCTGAAGGATTCTATAATCCTGTTATAGATGGAGAAAAATGTATAAATTGTGGCTTATGTGATAAAGCTTGTATATATTTAAAAGATAATAATGATAAAAATAATATAAAGAATGCAAAATGCTTTGCTATACAAATGAAAGAAATAAATGAAGTAAACAATAGTACTTCAGGGGGAGCATTTTGGGAGGTAGCTAAAAAGTTTATAGAAAACGGTGGATTTGTGTGTGGATGTATCTGGAATGATAATATGGTAGCAAAACATGTGCTTTCAAATAATATTGAAATAGTAAAAAAGATGAGAGGCTCTAAATATGTACAAAGTTATATAGGTAGTTGTTATAAAGAAATTAAGCTGAAATTAAACGAAGGTAAAAAAGTATTATTTTCCGGAACTCCATGCCAATCTGAGGCTTTAGTGCGAAGTGTAGGTAGGCACGAAAATTTATATATATGTTCATTAATATGCGAAGGGGTACCATCTATAAAAGTATGGAATAAGTATAAGGAGTATCTAGAAGAAAAACAAAAAAGTAAAATGATAAGTGCTGATTTTAGAAATAAAGAAAAGTATGGGTGGTATATGCCAATATCACGATATAAATTTGAGAATGGAAAAATATTAGAGAATTTGTCATTTAATTTAGATTTATATATTTCTTCATTTGTTTCAGGAGCATTAATGAATTCTATATGTTATGAATGTAAATATAAAAAAGAAAATATAGATGCAGATTTTATAATAGGTGATTTTTGGGGATTTTCAGATGAGAATAGTATACCAGAATATAAAAAGAAGGGTATTTCTGCTATTATATTATTGACTGATAAAGCTCAAAAGATATTTGCAGAAATACACGATAAATATATTGTAAAAGAAGTAAAGTATGAAGATATAGAAAAATATAATCCAAATTTAAAAATGCCAATAAAAAAATATGAAAAAAGAGATGAAATTTATTGCAATATAGATAAATTAGATTTTAATGAAAATATAAGGAAAAATACTAATATAAATAGTATAAAGAAAAAATGTATTAAAATATTATATAAACTAAATATTATAAACTTAATAAGAAAATAGCTTAGAGGAATGATATATAATGAAAAAAAAGATAATGTTTATTATGCCTAATAAAGGTTATTCTGGGGCAGAAAAAGTAGTAATACAAATTATAGAAAATTTAAAGAATAAATATGAATTTATATATGTTTCAGAACCCGGAGAAATTAATCAATATTTGCAAGACAGAAATATTAGACATATAAAAACAAAGAAAAGATTAGATAAAAACGAAATAGAAGAAATTGTAAAAAAAGAAAAACCTAATATTTTACATACTACAGATTATAGGGCTAGTACAATTACATCGTTTATAAATACAAAAATTCCAATAATATCACATTTACATAATAATCCTCCATGGCTAAAAAATTTAAATAAAAATTCTATAGTATATTTGTTAGCAAGTAAAAAATTTAAAAAAATATTGACTGTTTCGAATTCAATAGAGAGAGAATATATATTTTCAAAATTAATAAAAAATAAAATAGAAAATATATCTAATCCTATTTCTAGAAGAGAGATATTAGATAATATATCTAATAATAAAACAGATAAAATATACGATATATGTTTTGTAGCAAGGTTATGCAAGCAAAAAGACCCAATTAGATTTGTTGATATTATAGAAAAAATTAAAGATATTATACCCAATATTTCAGTTATAATGATAGGAGAAGGCTCATTAAATGAAGAAGTAAAGCAATATATAATAGAAAAAAAATTATCAGATACTATTAATTTATTAGGGTTTAAAAAAAATGTATATGAATATATGAATGAATCAAAAATATTTTGCTTAACATCTAAATGGGAAGGTTTTGGACTAGTTGCATTTGAAGCATTAACTCTAGGAATGCCAACTTATGTAACACCAGTTGGGGGACTAGTGGATATAGTAGATAATGATTGTGGATATTTATGTAATACAGATGAAGAATTTATAAATGAAATGATATCTGTTTTAAAAGATAAAAAAAAATATCAAATAAAAAGTAATAAAGCAATTGAGAAAAGCAAAAAGTTAGATAATATTGAAGAATACATGAGTAAATTAGATAAAATATATCAAGATTTAATGAGCAATTAATTTATATAAAGATAAGAATATAATATAAAAAGGAAAAAAAATGATAAAAGATAAATTATTGAAAATTAATTATAGATTTCTAATAATATTTTTAATTGTTATTTTCAAATATTTGAAAATGCAAATGTATTTGAGTAATTCAATTATAAATGGAATTTTTGCAATTATAATTGGAGTTATATGTATAATAATAGTAAGAAGAAAAGTTTTAAAAAATTTCAACAAAAATTGGTTGATTATAGGGTCATTAATAGCACTGATACAAATTGTTTTCTTGCATGAGGTGGATATATTGCTATTAATTTGTATAGCAATAATATTTTCAGAAGATAAAAATGGAATAAAAAATATAATAAAATATTTTCTAATTTCATTATTGATAGTATTTTTTTCAACTATCTTATTATATCAATTGGGATATTTACAATATGATACTATAAGTAGATTAACTGAAAGTGGGGCAAGAATACAAAGAAATTCATGTGGATTCAGACATCCAAATGAAATGTATGTATATTTCTTTTTTATTGTATTAGCATTATATTATGTTATGAAAAATAAAAAGTTATATACAATAATACTGATAATCTCTTCTTATATTATTTATAATGTTACTTTATCAAGAACAGGTTTAATATGTTCAATTATATTAATTATATTAATTTGGTTTTATAATAATAAAATTAAGTTAAATAAATATGTATTTTTAATTGGTACTTTAATTACATTTTTTATGGCGTTTTCTTTTGATAATGGAAATAGCGAATTAAACGAATTGTTAAGTGGAAGACCATCTATTTATAATTTTTATATTAATAACGGTGATTATATATATAATATAGTTGGAAATAATCTATTAAAAGGTATAACTCTTGATAATGCGTTTTTAAATATTATTTTAGGTTCAGGGTGGATTTTTTATATATTTTATTTTATTTTATTTTATATTTCAGGTAAATTTATTGAAAATGATAGAAAATTAACAATAATATTTATAGTTACAGTAATATATGGTTGTGTAGAAACACATGTTTTAAATATAGGACTTAATTTTATGCTTTTAATACAAATGTATACAGTATTAACAAGAAATAATGAATTAAAAGGGTGGAAAAAGAATGAGAAAAATTAAGATTTTACATGTGGGTATGTCATCAAATTTAGGAGGAATTGAAAAATATTTGATTAATGTTTATAGAAATATTGATCATACTCAATTTCAATTAGATTATTTGGCGTTTAAAGGTGAAAAAATATGTTTTTTGGATGAGTTATTAGAAAAGTCAAATATATACTATACAACTTCAAGGAAAAAAAATTATGTAAAATATTTAAATGATTTAAAGAGATTTTTTAAATCATCTAATTATGATTATATACATTTTCATTTGATGGAGTTTAGTTGCTTTGAAAGAATAATATATGCTAAAAAGTATACAAAATCAAAAATAATTTTACATTCTCATATTGCTAATCATAAAATTTCAAGTATAAAAACAAAATTATTGAGTGAAATTGGAGAACTAAAAATAAGAAAGAAAGATGTATATTTAAAAGTTGCATGCTCAAAAAACGCTGGAGAATACATGTTTAAAAAATTTAAACATAAAACATTTGATGTGCTTAATAATGGTATTAATGTTGATGAATTTAAATTTAGTGAAATAGATAGATTAATGATAAGAAAAAAATTAAAAATAGAAGATAAATTTGTTGTAGGAAATGTAGGTAGACTTGTAGAACAAAAAAATCATAAATTTTTATTAGAAATATTTAAAGAAATATTAGAAATAAAAAGTAATTCAGTATTATTGTTAATTGGCAAGGGCAAATTAAAAGAAAAATTAATGGAAAAAGCTAATAATTTGAATATACAAGATAATATAGTATATGTAGAAAATACTGACAAAATAAATGAATATATGAGTGCAATGGATGTTTTTGTGTTTCCATCTTTATTTGAGGGACTAGGGATTGTTTTGATAGAAGCCCAATCATCAGGTTTAAAATGCTTTATTTCAGATACTTTACCAGAAGAAGTTAATGTAAGTGAATATGTATTTAGAATTAGCCTAAATGAGCCAGCAGGTTTATGGGCACAGAATATTATGAAAGAGGATACGTGCATAGATAATAGAATTAAGTTAAATGCAAAAATAAAGAATTCTGATTTTGATATAATAAAATCAGTAAAAAAATTAGAGAAATATTACAAAGAAAAAATAGGTGATAGAATAATTGAATGATTTAATAAGTATTATAATTCCTATATATAATGTTAAAGATAATTTGAATAGATGTTTAGACTCAGTTATAAAACAATCATATACAAACTTGGAAATTATATTAATAGATGATGGTTCTTCAGATGGTTCAGAAAATATTTGTGATGAATATGCAAATTTAGATAAAAGAATAAAAGTAATACATAAAAAAAATGAAGGGGTATCAAGTGCTAGAAATACAGCTATAAATATAGCAACTGGAAAATATATTGCTTTTGTAGATTCAGATGACTGGCTAGAAAATGATTGTATAAATACATTATATAATGAAATAATAAATCAAAAAGTTGATATAGTAAGAGGAAATTATTATATAGATGATGAAAATAATATATGTGGTGTAGGAAATTTACTTGAGTTTTCTAATGAAAAAATAGATAAAAATAATGATATAAAAGAGAATCTTTTAAAAAATATTTTAAATGGAAAATTTCTATCATATGTATGGTTATTACTAATAAACAGAAATAAATTAATAAACAAAAAAATATATTTTAAAGAAAAAATATCAATGATGGAAGATACGATCTTTTATATTGAATTATTGACTTCAGATATGTCAATGTATATTTCAAATAAGAAAATATACCATTATTATAATAATCAAAAAAGTATAACTAAATCTTTGAATAATATATTAAACAATATTTATACAATTTTAAATGTTAATTATATTTTAAAAGACATATTAGAGAGAAATAAATATAATAATTTATATGAAGTAGTCATAAATACTGCTCATTGTAATATGATTATGAATATGTTATTTACTTTATATAAAAGAAAAATAAAAGATAATTTTGAAATAAAAAATATAATATATGAACTGTTAAAGAATAAAAATTTTATAAATATTATAAATAATATGGACTTAAAAGTCATTCCAATTCATTTTAAATTACAGAGTTGGTGTGTAAAAAATAAAAAAGTAAATATATTGTTAAAATATTATAAAATTCGTGTATTATTTTCTATGATAAAAGATAAATTTGTTAGAAGATAAAAATGTATTACTGTAAAAGCAATAAGTATAGTTTATTAAACAAACAAATTGTAAGAAGTGAGATTTTAGCAACATAAAATGGGGTAAGAAATTTACTGTTAAAAGAATATTGCTAAATCATGAATTGGAGGATAGCATGAAAAAAATAGGAATAGTAACTTTTCATCGAGCACATAATTATGGGGCAACACTGCAGGCATATGCATTGGAGAAAATTTTAGAAGAAAAAGAATATGAGGCTAAATTCATTAATTATATAAATTATGAAATTGATAAACAATATAAAATTTTAAAAATAGATAAAAGAAATATATTAAGTATATTCAAATCTATTATTTCATCAATTATATATTTTTATAAAAATAAAAAAAGATTTAATAATTTTAATAATTTTATCAAAAAAAATCTAAAAATTATAGGTAAATATAATTCAGTGAATGAATTAAAAAATAACCCACCAGAACTTGACTGCTACATTACAGGAAGTGATCAAGTATGGAACCCAGATATAACAAAAGGATTATCAGATGCATATACATTAAATTTTGGTTCAGATAAAATTAACAGAGTTTCATATGCGGCAAGTATTGGAAAGAGTTCTTTAGGGCAAGAAGATTATAAAACTAAACTTTCTAGGTTGAATTATATATCTGTTCGTGAAAAAACAGCAAAAGATTTATTAGAACCAGTTTTAAATAGAAAAATTGAAGTTGTATTAGATCCTACTTTATTGATTTCTGGGAAAGAGTGGGAGAAAGAATTTGATTTAAGTAATAATGTTAATGAAAAATATATCTTAACATATTATGTAGAAGAAAATGAAGAGTATGTAAAAATAGTGAATGAATTATCTAGAAAAACTAATTTAAAAGTTATAAATTTTGAAAAAAGAGATAGACATAACTATGTAAATTTTATGAAAAGTGCATATACTGAAGGACCAGAAGAATTTGTGAGATTGATAAAAAATGCAGAATATGTTGTTACAACTTCATTTCATGCAACAGTATTTTCTATATTATTTCATAAAAGATTTTTCGTAGTGCCACATAAAACAACGGGAAGTAGAGTAACAGATTTAATAGATAAATTACATATAAAAAATAGAATATATTACACAATAGATGAATTTAAAGATTATAAAAATTATAAAGAAGAGGTTGATTATACTGAATCAGATAAGATTTTATTAGAAGAAAGAGAAAAATCAATTAATTTTTTGAAAAAAGCAATAGACGGAAAAAAGGAAGATATTCATGAATAGAGAAAAACAATTAATAAAAAATACTGCAATAATAACAATTGGTAAAATTTGTACTCAAATGATAACATTTTTTCTTTTACCAATATATACTGCTGTTTTGTCAACAGAAGAGTATGGAGTAGTAGATTTATTAAATACATTAATTAGTTTATTGTTGCCAATTATAACTTTTCAAATTGAACAAGCTGTATTTAGATATTTAATAGATGTAAGAAGTGAAAAAGATAAGATAACTGAAATAATTAGTACAACAATTTTTGCTGTTATTATACAATCTATTGTATATATTGCTATCTTTTTATGCATATCAGGCTTTATACATAATGAATATAAATATTTTTTAGCTACAAATGTTATTGCATGTATTTTTTCTTCTATTATGTTACAGATTTCTAGGGGCTTAGGCGACAATAAAACATATGCAATAGGAAGTTTTATAACAGCTGTTTCAACAATATTATTCAATATATTATTTATAGTAATTTTTAAATTTGGAGCTTATGGAATGTTAACAGCTAGTTTTTTAGCAAATTTAATTTGTTTTGTATATGTATTTATTGCAAAAAGAGTATATATGTATATAAAGCTAAAAGCTTTTGGAAAAGTTATTTTAAGAAAAATGTGGAAATATTCAATTCCATTAATTCCTAATGCTATATCCTGGTGGGTGTTTAACTCATCTGATAGAATTATTGTAAGTTCAATATTGGGAGTTGGAGCGAACGGAGTACTTGCAATAGCTCATAAATTTCCATCTGTATATATAACAATTTACAATATTTTTAATATGACCTGGACAGAATCAGCATCAATGCATATTAATGATAAAGACAATAGTGAATTTTTTTCAAAAATAATAAATACGATGTTTGAGATATTTTCTTGTCTTTGTTTAGGAATTATTGCTTTTATGCCTATTGTATTTCCTGTTATGATAAATTCTGCTTATAATGAAGCATATAATCAAATACCAATATTAATGTTAGGGGCATTGGCAAATGTAGGAATAGGATTAATTAGTGTAGTATATATTGCAAAAAAGAAAACAAAGGAAGTTGCTAAAATATCAGTATGTGCTGCTATTATAAATATAGTTGTTAATTTATTACTAATAAACTTTATAGGATTATATGCGGCGTCTATTTCTACATTTGTTGCTTATTTATCTATGTTAATCTATAGAATTTTTGATGTGAAAAAATATGTTAATTTAAAAGTAAATAAAATGATGCTTATTAGGACAATTATAATGTTAATAATATTAGTTGTTATTTATTATATAAATAATATAATTTTAAATATTTTTTCAATAATTATAACAATTATATATTGTATTATAGTAAATAAAAATAATATTAAATTTATGATTGATATGATTACAAGTAAATTTAATAAAGGGAGTACATAAATGAAAAATATATATTTAGAAACTCATAATAAAAAAGATTGTAATGGCTGTGGTATATGTACAATAGGCTGCCCAGTAAATGCTATAAAAATGATTGAAGATAATGAGGGGTTTTATTATCCAGTAATAGATGAAAGTAAATGTATAAAATGTAATAAATGTAAAAATATTTGTAGTAATTATAATAATTCAGATAGCTTTGGAAAAGCATTTATGGCTATAAATAATAATAAAGAAGAGTTAAAAAATAGTTCTTCAGGTGGTATTTTTTATATTTTAGCTAAATATGTTATTCGAAAAAATGGAGTGGTATTTGGTGTTGAATATGGACAAGATTTAAAAGTACAACATAATCATTATGAAAATTTAGAAGATTGTAAAAAGTTTCAGGGGTCTAAATATTTAAGAAGTGATATAGGTAATTCATATGAGAAGGTTAAAGAATTTTTAGAACAGGATAGATGGGTTCTGTTTACTGGAACACCATGTCAATGTAATGCTTTAAATGTATTTTTAAAAGAGAATTATGAAAAATTGATATTATGTGAAATTATTTGTCATGCTAATCCATCACCAAAAGTATTTAAAAAATATATAGATGAGTTGGAAAAGAGTAAGCAAAATAAGGTTGTAAGTGTTTTTTTTAGAAGTAAAGACACTGGGTGGAGAAATCAAACACCTGTTATAAAATATAAGAATGGATATATAGAAAAGGAAAATACATATTTTTTGGCTTTTGTTAATGAATTATTAGGAAGGCCATCTTGTCATAGTTGTCAATTTTCTTCTACAAATAGGATTTCTGATTTTACTATTGGTGATTTTTGGGGAGTTGAAAAAGTGATTCCAGATATAATTGATAATGATACAGGAATTTCTTTAATAACTGTAAATACAGAAAAAGGAATGAGAATTTTTGATGAAATAAAAAATAATATGTCATACAAAGAAGTAGATAAAGAGTTGGCATTTTCATATAATCATCATGGCAATGTTCCGATGCATAAAAATAGACAGAAATTTTTTGATAATTTAGATAAGATGCCTGTAATAGAAAATATGCAAAAATGTATAAAAGTAAGTATAATAAGAAAAGTTTTAAGAAAAACAAAAAACATAGCAAAAAAGCTAATAAAAAGCTAAAATAAGTACATAATAACCCATAGCACACTAACCACACAAAATTTTGCTAAAAAGTTTTAACAAAAGTGTTGCAAAAGGAAAATGTGAATGATATAATTCATGTAAATTTAATTTATGGAGGATGTTATAAAGATGAAAAAGATAGTATCAAGTATAGTTATGTTAGCAATAATGTTAACAATGTTTTTAGGGACAAGCGTAAACGCTGCAACTACTGATGAATTAGTAGACAAAATTTATTCAATGGGACAACCATATGGTCTAACAAGTTCAGATAAAGTTAGATTAGAAAGATTCTTAGCTGATAATCCAGTTACAGAAGCTGAAGCAGATACATTAATAGCAAAAGCTGAGGAAGCAGTTGCTGTTATGGAAAATGCAGGAGCAACAAGTGTAAGTGAATTAACTAGGGAACAAAAAAATGAATTACAAGGAATTGCAAAAGAAGCAGCTAGTATTGTAGGAGTTAATTTAGTATTTAAAGCTGGTACAGTAGAAATATATAAAGATGGAAAATTAATTGAAAGTATCAGTAATAATTATGGCAAATTAGCATATACAGGAAATAATATAAGCACAGTTGCAGTAGTTTCTTTAGTAGCAATATTTGCCCTTGCTATAGGTTTAGTATTTGCTAGAAGAAGAGTAGCTAATGCCTAAGATTATAGAAATTGTTAAAGCAACTATTATAGATTTGATAGTTGCTTTTTTGTTCGTAATAGTAACACTTGCTTTAGTAAAAATTGCCTTTGGGCAAAGTATTGATACGGCAATTATGCTAATGAACACTGTTGCTATAGATACAAAAAAAGATGTACAAGTAGATACTGTTTTAGAAAATTCTTCATTGAAAAATTATCCTGAATATGGTACAAAATATGCAACTATTGAAATACCAAAAATAAATGTAAAACAAGATGTTTACTTTGGAAGTAGTCTTGAAGTATTAAAAAAAGGTGTAGGACATGATAGTGGAAGTTATTTCCCTGGTGAAGGTGGTTCTATTATATATATGGGACACAATTCAAAAAATGTGTTTAGAAGGTTTTCAGAATTGCAAAAAGGCGATGAGATAATTGTAGAAACAACATATGGTACTTTTAAATATAGAATTTATGATATGCAACTTGTAAATGAAACTGAAAAAGATAAGCTTCCAATACAAAGAGATAAGGAAATATTAATGGTATACACATGTTATCCATTCAATAATATTGGTTATGCAACTCAAAGATATGTAGTATATGCAGAACTTGTAGAAGAATAGAAGGGAGAAATAAAAGATGAAAATATTCAAAAATATAGTATCAATAATTTTAGCTTTTCTTTTAATGGCATCTATTCTTTTAACAGTTGCAGTACAAATAGTTTCTTCAACTATTTTAAATAAAGATTACATATTGGGAAAGCTAGAAGAAGCAAATTATTATAATAATGTATATGAACAAATAAAAGATAGCCTAGCAGGATATATTGGACCATCAGGATTAGATGAAGAAGTATTAGAGAATATATATACTAGAGAACAAGTAAAAGATGATATCAATTTAATTATAGATAATATATATGAAAATAAAAATAATGAAATTAATACAGAAGAAATAAAAGAAAAATTAAATAATAATATTGAAGAATCTGTATCAACAGGATTGTTAACAAGAGAAAATAGAAAATCTATAGAGGAGTTTACAGATAAGATTGCCGAAGAATATGTACAAAATATTTCACATGATCCTTATTTTGAGCAAATAGGAAAGATTGTAAATAAAGTAAAGGTTGTTTTAAACAATATAGATGGAATAATTATATTTGTACCAATTGTAATTGCTATTATTCTATTATTAATAAATATAAAACAAATATCTAGTGGAATTAGATTTTTAGCAATAAGTATATTAGCTTCAGGAGCTATAGGTTTAATAATTGAAATATATATAAAATCAAAAATAAATATATCAAATATATTAATTATAAATGATTCTTTTTCAGAAGTTATTAAAAATGTAATTAATAATATATTAAATAATATAAATATGATGTCTATTACAGCAATAGTAGCCAGTTTAGTATTAATAATACTTACAAATATTATAAAAGTAAATAGCAAAACAATAGAATAAGGGGAGAAAAAATGGAAGAATTAGATTTAAAAGAATTGTTTAGTATTTTCTGGAACAAAAAAATATGGATAATAATTATTACTATTATTTTTATTATACTTGGTGCTGTTTATTCATTTGTTTTTGTTGAACCAGAATATGAAGCTTCTACAACATTATTATTGGCTAAAACAAATACGGAGCAAAATTCAGAAAATGCAACAAGTCCAGAATCTATTACACAAACAGATTTAACATTAAATCAAAAATTAGTTTCTACATATAGTGTTTTAGTACAAAGCAAATCTGTTATAAGGGAAGTTATTAATAATTTAGGTATAGAAGGTTTAGAAGAAGAAGAATTAAAAAATTCTGTAACTGTAAATGCAGTAGAAGATACAGAAGTTATTAAAATAACTGTTACAAATAAAAATCCAGATTATGCAGCAAAAATAGCAAATGAAATAGCAAATGTGTTTTCAAAAAAGGTTACAGAAATATATAAAATCAACAATGTTTATATAGTTGATGTTGCAGAAATTGAAAATGAACCATATAATATAAACCATGCAAAAGATATCATTATTTTTGCATTTATTGGTATTGTTGTAGCGTGTGCATACATATTAATTAGAAATATGTTAGATAATACAATAAAATCAGATACAGATATAGAAAAAATGGGATTAACAGTTTTGGCACAATTACCTGTATATGATTTTGATGAAAGGGTAAGAGGTGGAAAATAGTGAGAAAAGAATTGATTGCATATAGAGATCCAAAATCTCCTACTAGTGAAATTTTTAGAACTTTGAGAACTAATATACAATTTATGAATAATAGAAAATTACAAACTTTAGTTGTAACAAGTACTTTACCAGGTGAAGGTAAGAGTTTTATTTCTTCAAATTTAGCAATTACTTTTGCACAAATGGGAAAAAGAACATTAATTGTAGATGCAGATATGAGAAAAGGGAGAATGTACTCTATATTTTCAGTAAGTCAAATTCCAGGACTTTCAAATTATTTATCTGGAATAGATGAAAGTGGGGAAATTACAGATAAAAATATAACAGGCTATGTACAGGAAACAACAGTTGAAAATTTATATGTTATATCAGCAGGAAATATTCCTCCTAACCCAGCTGAATTATTAGTTTCAGACAAAATGCTAGATGGTTTAGATTATTTAAAAAATATTTTTGATATTATAATATTTGATACACCTCCAAGCTTGTTGGTAACTGATTCTGCTATTATTTCAAGAATTGTAGATACAACTATTATTGTCAGTGAATATAATCAAACGAAAAAAGAAGATTTAGAAAAAGTTAAAAAAGATATAGAAAATGTTGGAGGAAAAATTGGTGGAGTTGTAGTTAATAAAATTCCTGTTTCTGTTAAGAAATACAATGAGGCATATTATTATAGTAAAACATCTTTGAAATCAAACGAAGTTAAAAAAGCTAAAAGAATGGAAGAGATTGAAAAGATTGTAAGAGAAGAAAAAATGAAAAAACAAAGAGAGGAGACAAAAGAAATTTTGGAAAATACAAATGTAGATAATTATAATGAAAATAATACAAATCAAAATAGCAATAGTAATGCTATTTCTGCAAAAACAGAAGAGATATTAAGACAAATTAATAATTATAACAATAACAATAATAATTAGGGGTGTGATAATAATGATAGATATGCATTCGCATTTTTTGCCTCAGATTGATGATGGTTCAAGAAGTGTAGAAGAGACATTTCAAATGATAAAAGAGGCGAGCAAGGCTGGTTTTACTGCTATAGTTTCAACCTCTCATTATATAGCAAATACATATGATTTTAATAAAGAGGAAAGAAGAGAGATTATCAATGCGATAAGTTCTAATCTATCAAAAGAAAATATAGATATAAAATTATATAATGGTGCAGAAGTTTATATAGATGCAGATATAACAGGAAAAATTAAAGATGGAATTATTCCAAAAGTAAATAATAGCAAATATCTATTAATGGAATTACCTATGCAAAATCGAATGTTATCTGCAGACGATATAATACATAATTTATTATCTAATAATATTGTTCCTATTATAGCTCATCCAGAAAGATATAAATATGTACAAGATAATCCAAATGTTTTAATTAGCTATATAGAAAAGGGGGTTTTGTTCCAAGCGAATTTTGCTAGTATTATTGGATATTATGGAAATGCTACTAAAAAAACAGTAATAAAATTATTACAAAATGATATGATACATTGTCTTGGTACAGACTGCCATAGAGCACAAACAATTTATGTAAATATGGATAAAATATTGGAGCATTTAAATAAGATATTGCCAAAAAAAGAAATTGAGAAATTAACTACAATAAATCCAATGAAAATTGTTAATAATCAAGAGATAAAAATAAATTTTCCAAGTAGGATTTGATGTATACAATTCACTGCTAAAATTTATATATTTAATTTATTGAGAAATAGCTATGTTGGGCGGGCGAACACTGTTCGCCCCTACGACTATTCTATTAGATTTTTTCTATATTATTATATCAAAATTGTATAAGTTTTAAATATTAACGTGTCTTATAATAATTTAAATAATTATATAGTACAATAAAAATAGTGGGAGAACAATACTTTCCCACTATTTTTATGTCATATTATAATGTAAGAAATCAGTTTACAAAAACAGTTTTATAATTTGTATATACTGCAAGACCTGGCTTAGAGCCAGAAGGTTTTCTTACATATTTTACAAATGTATAATCAACAGGAACATTTGAAGAATTTTTCGCTTTGCTGTTTTGGGCTGCAAGTTTAGCACATTTTAATATTGTATCGAAATCTACTTGTTTTCCTTCTGTTTTTAATATTACATGACTTCCATGAATTTTTTGTGTATGAAACCACATATCCTCTTTATTTGCACTTTTTGTAAGTAAATCATTTTGCTTATTATTTTTTCCTACATATACTGTAAACCCATTTATTATATATTTTTTAGGTGAGCTTTTGCTATTTTTTTTATCATGTTTTCCTTCATTAGAATTGTTTGAATCTCCATAAAATTCTTCACCAATTTTTTTAATTTTATCAAAATCGTTACAGTTTTTTATATATTCTATTAATCCATCAATATATTCTAAATCATCTAAAGTTTCCTTTTTTTGAATTTGTACAACTAAAAGAGCATTTTTACATTTATTATATTTCTTATAATATCTTTCTACATTTTTACTAGGTGATATAGAACTATCAAGAGGTATTGTAATTTCTTGGTTATTATAATAGTTTGTAACTGTAATTTCTTTTGGGGTGTCTTTTTTTATTTTATATAAATTTGCTGTTAGAAGTTCTCCATATAATTTATACTGCTCCATATTTTCACAATCTTTTATTTTCTTTTCTATATTTTCTAATCTTTTATTATACTTGGCTAAAATTGATAATATGTTTTTCAAAAGAGAGTTTCTGTAATTTATAAATAAATCATTTTGTTCTAAATTATAATAATAGTCATCAATAAAATTATTAATATCTGTACCGCTATTATCAGATATGTTTATATAATAATCATTTTTTAAACCTTCAAAACAATTGATATGTAAATTATCTATATTTTGAATTATATTTTTAATATGTAGATATATTTTTTCTAGTTCATTTTTTTTAGTAGTATTAATATCTATGTTTAAGTAATTACAAATATTTTGTATAAATGGCATGCTTATACCAATAAAATTACTTGAAAAGAATTTATCCAAATTTTTTTCAGATGAATTATTAAATATTTTTATAAATTCTTCAAAAGAATTAAATTCTAAAAAGCTTTGCTTTGTATTTTTAGGAAATTCATAAGGTCTAATAGGTAATATTTCTCTTGTTTTTGTTACAACATGCTTTAAAGAATCGTGAATTGTTCCATTTTCATTTACAAGTATAACATTACTAAATTGTCCCATTATTTCAATAATAAGTTTTTTAATAACTTTATCATTTACTTCATTATATGTTTCAAATGTTATTTCAATAATACGTTCTAAATCAAAACTATTTATATTTAAAATTTTACTTGAATTAAGATGTTTCCTTAGTAGCATGCAAAAATTCGGAGCATTTACTGGATTTGGCTTATTATATTTAGTTAAATTAATTCTAGAAAAGTTTTTATTTGTACATATAAGCAGATTATATTTACTTCCATTGCCATATAAGTCTAATATGATATCATTAGGCGTAGGTTCAAATATTTTATTGACCTTACAACCAATAATATGTTTATTTAATTCTTTTACTATACTTTTTGTGACTATACCATCAAAAGCCATTTATTTTTCTCCATTCTTATATATTTTTTACTAAAAAATAATGTAGGGGGGCGAAGAACAATGTTCGCTCCTACATTGATATTATTAAATTAATGACATTTTGCTTGCCTATATGACTCAAAATATTTTAATTTATAACAATCTATTTAACAACAATATTGTAAATTTTATTTTTAACATATATTTCTTTAACAATTTTCTTACCATCTAATTTAGAATCAATAGCATTATGAACTTTTTCTTTGACACTATTTTCATCTTCATCTAAATTAATTGTTATAGTTGCTTTTAATTTCCCATTAAATTGAATAGGAAGTACAATTTCATCTGAAATTGTTTTTTCTTCGTCATATTGTGGCCAACTCATGTATGCTAACATTTCTTTTCCATTTAACACAGTTTGCCATAATTCTTCAGTTATATGTGGTGCAACTGGATTTAAAAGTTGTAAAAAAGTTTTAAATTCAGCTTTGTTTATTGATTTCTCTTTATAGAATTCATTAATCATTGTCATATATGTTGAAACAGCTGTATTAAATTTCATATTGTCTATATCAAATGTTATTTTCTTTATAGATTTATGCATCATTTGTTCGAATTTTGGCGAATATTCATCTCCATCAACTAGGAAGTTTTGCAAATTCCAAACTCTATCTAAGAATTTTAAACAGCCCCTTATACTTTCCATAGACCAAGCAGCTACTTGGTCGAAAGGTCCCATAAACATTTCATAAACTCTAAATGCATCTGCACCAAAATCTCTTACTATATCATCTGGATTTATTACGTTACCCTTTGATTTTGACATTTTTTCTCCATTTGTACCTAATATCATTCCATGTGATGTACGTTTTTGATAAGGTTCTTTAGTTGGTACAATTCCAATATCATATAAAAATTTATGCCAAAATCTAGAATATAATAAGTGAAGAGTAGTATGTTCCATACCACCATTATATAAGTCGACAGGAGACCAATATTCCAAAGCTTCTTTAGATGCAAGTTCTTTATCATTATGTGGATCCATGTATCTTAAATAATACCAAGATGAACCAGCCCATTGAGGCATTGTATCTGTTTCTCTTTTAGCTTTTTTGCCACAGTGTGGGCATGTTGTATTTACCCAGTCGGTTAATTTAGCAAGAGGTGATTCTCCATTTTCACCAGGTTCAAAATTCTTTACTTCTGGTAATTTTAAAGGAAGTTCTTCTTCTGGTAATGGAACCCAACCACATTCTTCACAATATACCATAGGTATTGGTTCACCCCAATAACGTTGTCTAGAAAATACCCAGTCACGTAGTTTATAATTAACTTTTTTCTCACCAATTTTATTATCTTCTAAATATTTTATTACTTTTATTTTTGCATCTTCAACAGATAAGTCATTTAAAAAATCTGAATTTATTAATATACCTGTTTCTACATCTGTAAATGGTTCTTTTTGTATATCAATTTCAATATTATCATTTGGTTTTATAACTTGTTTAATTGGTAAATTAAATTTTGTTGCAAATTCATGATCACGATCATCATGAGCAGGAACAGCCATTATAGCACCTGTGCCATATGTTATTAATACATAATCTGAAATCCAAATAGGAATTTCTTTTCCTGTTAGCGGATTTATTGCTTTTATTCCTTTTATTTCACAACCTGTTTTTTCTTTGTTTAGTTCAGCTCTTTCAAAATCAGATTTTAATGATGCTTTATGTCTGTATTCAGTAATTTCCTCCATATTAGTAATTTTATTAGACAATTTTTCTATTATATGATGTTCTGGAGCAACTACCATATATGTAGCACCAAATAATGTATCTGGCCTTGTTGTATATACAATTAAACTTTCATCAGTATCTGCAATTTTAAATGTAACTTCTGCACCTTCACTACGACCTATCCAATTTATTTGTTGTGCTTTAATTTTATCTAGAAAATCAACATCATCTAGATCATCTATTAATCTTTGAGCATATTTTGTTATTTTTAGCATCCATTGACTTTTTTCTTTTTGTACAACTGGGCTACCACATCTTTCGCATACGCCATTTACAACTTCTTCGTTAGCAAGTCCAACTTTACAGCCAGTGCAGAAGTTTATTGGCATTGTTGCTTTATAAGCTAAACCATGTTTATATAATTGAATAAAAATCCATTGAGTCCATTTATAATATTCTGGATCTGTTGTATTTATTTCTCTTGACCAATCAAAAGAAAAACCTAATGATTGTAATTGTTCTCTAAAATGATTAACATTTTTTTCTGTTGTTATTTTTGGATGTATATGATTTTTTATTGCATAATTTTCTGCAGGTAATCCAAATGCATCAAATCCAATTGGAAATAAAACATTATATCCTTCCATTCTTTTTTTTCTAGCCATAATATCTAAAGCTGTATAGCTTCTTGGATGACCAACATGAAGTCCTTGACCAGAAGGATAAGGAAATTCTATTAATCCATACCATTTTTTCTTTGTATAATCGTTTTTTGCATTAAAAGTACCTTCTGAGTACCATTTTTTTTGCCATTTTTTTTCAACTTTACTAAAGTCATATCCCATATTTATCAAATCCCTTCTGAAGTTAAATTTCTATTATTATATTATATTTATTAATAAAAATAAAGGAATATTGGGAAAAATTTAAAATGTATGATTATAGTTCATTACAATTCACAACAAAAATTATATATTTAATTTTTGGTAAAATAGCTTTGTAGCGCGGGCGAACACTGTTCGCCCCTTCAGGTTTTTTTGTATTATGGTTTATAGAATTCAATATTATTATATCAAAATCATATAGCGTGAATTGTATTTAGTAGTATTGTATAAAATAATGATATTATAGTAACAATTTGGGAATAAATAAAATATATATGTATTAAATAAATTAATAGGAGAAAATTATTATGAATAAAATTATATATTTAGATCATGCTGCTACAACAGCTGTAGATGAATTGGTAATAAAGGAAATGATTCCTTATTTTGGAATAGAATATGGAAATGCATCTTCTTTATATAGTATTGGTAGGAGTGCTAAAAGAGCTGTAGAAGAATCTAGAAGAAAAGTAGCAAAAGAAATTAATGCAGATACTAAGGAGATATATTTTACAAGTTGTGGTAGTGAAAGTGATAATTTAGCTATAAAGGGAGTTGCATATGCAAATAGAGAAAAAGGTAATCATATTATCACAAGTAAAATAGAACATCATGCAGTAACAGAATCATGTGAGTTTTTAGAAAAACAGGGCTTTAGAATTACGTATTTAAATGTAGATGAGAAAGGTTTTGTAAATTTAGAAGAATTAGAAAATAGCATTTGTGAAGATACTATATTAATAAGTATAATGTTTGCAAATAATGAGATACGGAACTATAGAGCCTATAAAACAAATTGGAGAAATAGCAAAAAAACATGATATATATTTTCATACAGATGCAGTTCAAGCTATTGGAAATGTAAGAATAGATGTAAAGGATATGAATATAGATTTACTTTCTATGTCAGGACATAAATTTTACGGACCAAAAGGTGTAGGTGTGTTATATGTAAGAAAAGATATTAATTTTTTGAAAATACAAAATGGAGGACATCAAGAAAAAAATAAAAGAGCTGGAACAGAAAATGTTGCTGGTATTGTTGGAATTGGGAAAGCTATTGAACTGGCATATAAAGATTTCGATAATAAGATAAATTATTTAAAGGAATTAAGAGATTATTATATAAAAAAAGTTGAGGAAAATATATCAGATATAAAAATAAATGGAGATATGAATAATAGGCTTGCTGGAAATATTAATATATCTTTTAAAGAAGTAGATGGAGGAGAACTACTTTTAAAATTAGATGAAAAAGGTATTTGTGTTTCTACAGGTTCTGCATGTAATTCTGAAAGTCAAGGAGCTTCACATGTATTAACTGCAATAGGTTTAGAACCTTGTTATGCTAATGGTTCTGTAAGAGTCAGTTTAGGAAAAGATAATACAAAAGATGAGATAGATTATTTTGTAGATGTTTTAAAAGAATGTGTTTATGAGCTACGAAAAAATAAAAGTATTTAGAATTTTTTTTAATAATTAGCATATATATAAAATATAGGACATATATTTGGAGGTGTATATATGCTAGTTTTTAATTTATTTAAATATTTTTCAGAAAGTTTAGAAAGTGTAATAGAAAATTATTTTAATAATATAGCAAAACCATCTGAATATATGGCTTTGGAGGAAATAAGAATTAGAAGTAATAGACCTTTAATACTAAAATTTAATGACAATGAAAAAATATTTGACTATATTGTTACAGTAGAAGATTTAATAGAAACATTACAAAAAATTTGTGAAAATTCCATATATTCATATCAAAGTCAAATATGTAATGGATTTATAACAATAAGAGGTGGACATAGAGTAGGTATTTCTGGTAATGTTGTTATTGAAAATGGAAAAATAATAAATATAAATTATATCTCAAGTTTAAATTTTAGAATTGCAAAAGAAATAAATGGTTGTAGCAATAAATTACTTAAGTATGTTATAAATATGGAAAATAATAATGTATATAATACATTAATAGTATCAAAACCTGGTGTAGGTAAAACAACAATATTAAGAGATTTAGTAAGAAGAATAAGTAATGGAATTGAACAGATTAATTTTCAAGGATTAAATGTTGGACTAGTAGATGAAAGAGGAGAAATTGCAGCAATGTATAAAGGTGTGGCTCAAAATGACATAGGAATGAGGACAGATGTATTATCTAATGTAAAAAAGGACAAAGGAATGAAATTATTAATTAGATCAATGGCACCACAAGTTATAGCAGCAGATGAAATTGGTTCAAAAGAAGATGTTGAAGCAATTAAAGAAGCTGTTTGTTCTGGAATAAAAGGAATATTTACAGCACATGGCAGTTCTTTAGATGATATTTCAGTAAATCCTAGTATAAAAGATTTATTAATGTCACATGTAATTGAAAGAATAATATTTTTAGATAACAAGAAAGTAAAAGGAGAAATTGAAAAGGTATATGCTTTAAATAAAATAAATTTAGAATATGTTATATATTAACAAAAAGATTTAATTAGTCATATTATAGTTTAGAGGGGTGCTATATTATGGCTAATTTTATTTTAAGTGCTATCTTATGGACTTTGGCTTTATATGGTTTAGCAGAGATTATAAAAACAATATATTATATATTTTCATATACAAATTTAAAACCAGATGGTATTTATATTATTGTAGCTGCAAAAAATCAAGAAGAGAAAATAGAAGGATTTATGAGAAATTTTTTATTTAGAGTTATATATGGTAAAGAGGAAAATATAAAAGATATAATTTTAACAGATTTAGAATCTAAAGATGGTACACGAGAAATTATTGATAAATTAGGTAAAGAATATGATTACATAAAAACTACAAATTGGAGAGAATGTAAAGATATAATAGATTCTGTTGAAAATACAAATATTGATAATTAAATTAATATATGTTAGAATTTATATATAATGATATATTAGAAATGAGGGATACATATGAAAAATTTATTTAGTTGGCTTGTGTCTATATTTATAGTAATGTTTTGGATTTTTAGAGTAATTATAACATATATGTTTGCAATGGGATTTGAATATGCAATAAAGCCATTTGACTTAAATACAGAGGTTATCTTATTATTTATAACTTTTATTGCAATACTATTAATATTTAGAAGAAAATTAATTGGTGGTATAATTTATTTTGTAGCATATTTATATTATTTTGGAGGAGATGCATTTAATAGTATAAAATCAATTATAGATTCAGGAGGAAATACAGACATTTATTTAAGTACACTTTCTTCAGTAATAGCAGTAATACTTGCATGCTGTATATTATATGATTTAATATTTAATAGAGATAGAAATGAATTAAAAGATGATAAAAATACATATTGGTTTTATAAAAACAAGAAGTATGATAGAAAACTAGATGAAAGAGCAGATAAGAATCAATATAAAATTAATTAAAAATCTTTAAATAGGAGATATAATAATGGATAAAATAAAAAAAGCGAGAATGTTTTGTAATGAAGTAAAAGAACTTGCAAAAAAATATGATCTACCTTTTTTTGTTGTTACTGATGGTGCAAGTGCAACATGTAACAATGGCTGTGAAGCTGTTAAAAATGCAAGAGAAAACCACATTAAGTGGGAATTGGAAAATAACTTTGATCCAAACGAAGATTGGGGTAATGAGTATAATAAAAAGTAGATGGTAAATCTACTTTTTATTTGATGAGATACATTATATAAATCAAATTTTAGTTATTATAACAAGTAGTATAGAAACAGTAGGAATAATACAAAGTATTTATATATAAAATTAAAAAATGGAGAGAAATATGGAAAAGATTTTTTTGGAAGTACCCACAATAAATAGAAAAAACGAAGCATTAGATTACCTAGAAGAACTTGTTGAATATAATTCAGATTTAAATGGAATAGGTTGTATGGATATGTGTTTAAAAGGTATGACATATGAAGAATGGTTAGTAGAACTTAAAAAGAGAGAAGATATAGAGTATGTAAAACTAATAAATAGATGTCTTTCAAAAACATTTTTTGTAGTAAGAGAAAACGATAATAGGATAGTTGGTATGATAAATATTAGATATAATATTTCAGAAGAAATGTTTAAAAGAGGTTCATCTCATATTGGCTATGGAATAAGACCTACTGAGCGAAGAAAAGGATATGCAAAAATTGCATTATATTTAGGTTTGTTAGAAGAACAGAGACTTGGAGAAGAAAATGTTTTACTTGATTGTACTGTTGATAATATTGGCTCTAATAAAACAATACAAGCTTTGGGTGGAATTTTAGAAAAGACAGAATTTGATTCAAACGATAATACAATGACGAATTATTATTGGATTAATGTAAATGATTCATTAAAAAAATATGCTAAACAATATGAAAATAAAATAGAAAAATCTCCATTAGAAAGGAAATGATTATTATAGAATTAGAAAAATATATAATAACATTATATAGAGATTAATAATTAAATTGTAAGTTAAAATGGGAAGTTATGAAAACACCTTATAAAATATTGATATATCAGCATTTGTTTAAAAATTATTATTACATATTTAATATATAACAGAAAAGGAGGTAAAGGATGGCAAAAGATTTAGTAATTAGAAGTTCTGCTGAAGAATTTATTACATTTAAAGTACAAGAAAAAGATAAAGGCATACAAGTTCGCTATGAGAACGAAAATCTATGGATGACTCAAAAATCAATGGCTGAACTATTTGATTGTAGCACTGATAATATTTCTTTACATTTAAAAAATATTTTTAAAGAAAACGAATTAGATAGCAATTCAGTTACCGAGGAATTCTCGGCAACTGCTTCTGATGGAAAAAAATATAAAATGAAGTTTTATAATTTAGATGCAATAATCTCAGTGGGCTATAGAGTAAATTCTATTCGAGCAACACAATTTAGAAGATGGGCAACACAAGTCTTAAAAACTTTTACAATTCAGGGATATGTATTAGATAAAGAAAGAATGAAAAATGGTTCATTCATAGACAAAGACTATTTTGAAAAACTTTTAGAAGAAATAAGAGAAATAAGATTATCAGAAAGAAGATTTTATCAAAAAGTAACTGATATTTATGCTACAAGTATTGATTATGATCCAAAATCTCCTATATCAATAGATTTTTTTAAGAAAGTGCAAAACAAAATGCATTATGCAGTATCTCATCAAACAGCATCAGAAATAATATATAATAGAGCTGATTCAAAAAAAGAGAATATGGGACTTACTAATTGGAAGAATTCTCCTAATGGCAAGATAATGAAATCAGATGTAATTATTGCTAAGAACTATTTAAACAAAGAAGAAATGAAAGATTTAGAAGGAATTGTAAGTGCATTTTTGGAGTTGGCAGAGAATAGAGCAAGAAGACATATACCAATGACTATGGAAGATTGGGCAACAAGAATTGATAGATTTTTATTATCAGATGATAGAGATATATTAAAAGATGCAGGTAAAATATCACACGAAATTGCTTGTGATAAAGCATTAACAGAATTTGAAAAGTATAGAGTAAAGCAAGATAAATTATATAAATCAGATTTTGATTTATTGATAGAAGAAGTAGAAAAAAAGAAAGAGTGAAAATAATGAATGAAAATAAAATTAATATAAACTGGTATCCAGGACATATGTATAAAACTAAAAAACAAATAATAGAAGATTTGAAATTAATAGATGTTGTAGTAGAGTTATTAGATGCGAGAATACCTATATCTAGTCATAATCCAGATATTAATGATATAATTAAAAATAAGAAAAAAATTATAGTATTAAATAAATGCGATTTATCAGAAGAAATAGAAAATAAGAAATGGATAGAAGAATATTCTAAAAATAATATACAAGCAGTTTTAGTAGATTCAAATACAGGAAAAGGTATAAATGATGCAATTTCTAAGATTCAATATGTGATGAAGGAAGATTTAAAAATGCATGCAACTAAAGGAAAAATAGGTAGGAGTATAAGGGTTATGATACTAGGAATTCCAAATGTAGGTAAATCTTCTTTTATAAATAGACTAACTAAAAAAACTTCAGCAAAAGTAGGAAATAAACCAGGTGTTACAAAACAAAAACAATGGGTTAGATTAGGTAGTTCTATAGAATTATTAGATACTCCAGGTGTATTATGGCCAAAATTAGATAATGAAAATGTAGCTTTAAATCTAGCTTTTACAGGGAGTATAAAGGATGATATACTAGAAAAAACAGAATTAGCATATGAACTTTTAGAAAGACTTGTTAATAGCTATAGAACTAATATTATAGAAAGATATAAAATTGAGAATATAGAATGTGATGATATAGTAAATCTGATGGAGACAATTGGTAAAAAAAGAGGAGCAATTGTATCAGGTGGAAAAATAGATTTAGAAAAAGTTAGTAATATAATATTAGATGATTTTAGAAGCGGAAAATTAGGAAGAATAACATTAGAAAAAGTAGGTGAAATAGAATAAATTGGATATTTATAGTTTGTATAATATTAATATAGATGAAATGGAAGTAAATACTATGTCACCATTAACATGGGCATATGTGGGAGATTGTGTTTATGAATTATATATTAGAACATATTTAGTTAATAAAACAAGTGCAAAACCAAATAAATTACATATAGAAGCTATAAAGTATGTAAAAGCAAAAGCACAAGCAGAAATATTAAAGAAAATAGAAAGTAATCTAACAGATGATGAAAAAGATATAGTAAGAAGAACGAGAAATACAGAAAATCATCATTTACCTAAAAATGCAGAATTAAAAGATTATATGTATGCAACAGCATTTGAAGGATTGATAGGGTATCTATACTTAACAAAAAATACGGAAAGGTTAAAATATATACTAGATTTATGCTTGACTTAATGTATGTATTTATGATATAAGTATATATGTTATATCGTCGTGTACACATAGTATAATAAACAAATTAAAAAATTTATATTATAAATATATACATTATATGGCCCGTTGGTCAAGCGGCTAAGACGCCACCCTCTCAAGGTGGAATCATGGGTTCGATTCCCGTACGGGTCACCACTTTAGATGAAAAAGATAACCTTTTTTATCTTTTTTTATTGTTTTTCAAAAATTATTGAAAATATTATTAATTTTAAATTACGAAACACATTATATAGAGATTGATATACAATAACATTCATTTCGCAAAAATAAAAATATTTACTTTTTGCGAAGTGAATGTTATAATTTATTTGAGGTGAAAATAATATGAAATTGATAGAGAGAAATTATTTAAAAGAGCTAATTGATATAATCGGAACTCCAGATATTAAGGTTATAACAGGTGTAAGAAGAAGTGGAAAATCAAAATTATTAGAAATGTTTGAAGATTATATTAATAAAAATATAGATAATGCTAATATTATAAGTATTAATTATAATAAACTTAAATTTGATAATTTAAGAGATTATATTGCTCTTAATAAATATGTTGAAGAAAATTATAATGAAGAAAAGAAAAATTTTCTTTTAATAGATGAAGTACAAATGTGTAAAGAATTTGAAAGAACTATAAATAGTCTACATGCAGAAGAAAAATATGATATATATATAACTGGTTCCAATGCTTTTTTATTAAGTAGTGATTTAGCTACATTATTTACTGGAAGAACATATGAAATACAAGTATTTCCGTTTTCATTTAAAGAGTATTTAAAATATTTTAATTATGAGAATATTCAAGATGCTTTTGATAAATATGTTTTTGAAGGTGGAATGTCAGGGTCTTATGTATATAATGATAACGAAAAAAAATATAATTATATAAATGAAATTTACAATGCATTAATTGTTAGAGACATACAGCAAAAATATAAGATTCAAAATATGTCATTAATGGATAGTTTAACAGATTTTATGATGGATAATATATCAAATTTAACATCATATAGAAGTGTTGCGAATAAATTAAATGAAAATAAAGTTGATACAAATGATAAAACAGTTGGTAATTATATTAAATATTTATGTGATGCATTTGCTTTTTATAAAGTTAGAAGATATGATATACAAGGAAAACAATATTTATCTTCTATTGATAAATATTATTTAGTAGATCAAACTTTTAAATATGCAAAATTGGGAACGAGAAATATTAATTATGGCAGAGTATATGAAAATATAGTTGCGATTGAATTATTAAGACGCGGATATGAAATATATGTTGGAGTTTTATATGGTAAAGAGATAGATTTTGTAGCGATTAAACAAAACGAAAAACTATATATTCAAGTTTCTGATAATATAGATAATGACGATACTTTAAAAAGAGAAGTTGATCCTTTAATTCAAATAAGGGATGCTTATCCTAAAATTATAATTGCGAGAACAAAACATGAAGACTATCAATATGAAGGAATACAAATATACGATATAGCTAATTGGTTAGCAAATTAATTAAATATATTTAATAATAGAAAAAACATTATATTGATTAGATAATAAAATTAATAAAATTCAGACTAAATTTCATTTTAGAAAAGAGATTAAAAAATATTATAAAATGTAAACATATAATTTATTTATAAAATTAAAATATTATAAATTTACAAAAGTGTTAAAAAAATTTAAGTTTTGTAAATGTACTTACAAAACTTCTTGCGATAAAATTAAAAAAAGGATGGTAGTAAAGTGGATGAAAATATTGTAATTCCAAATATTATAGATGATGAAGAAGCTGTTTCAGAAACTTCTTTGAGACCTAAAACTTTATCTGAATATATAGGACAAGATAAAGTAAAAGAGAGTATGAAAGTGTATATAGAAGCGGCAAAAAAAAGAGGAAAGCCACTAGATCATGTTTTATTATATGGTCCACCTGGGCTAGGAAAAACAACACTTTCTAATATAATAGCAACAGAAATGAATTCTAATATAAGAATAACATCAGGTCCGGCTATAGAAAAACCAGGAGATTTAGCAGCATTGCTAACAAATTTATCTGAAAATGATGTTTTATTTATAGATGAGATACATAGGATAAATAGAAGTATAGAAGAGATATTATATCCTGCACTAGAAGATTATAGTTTAGATATAATAATAGGAAAAGGACCAAGTGCAAGATCTATACGTTTAGATTTACCAAAGTTCACATTGATTGGAGCAACAACAAGAGCAGGATCATTATCTACACCACTTAGAGATAGGTTTGGTATTGTATGTAGATTAGAATTGTATAATGTAGATGATCTTGAAATAATAGTAAAAAGATCAGCGGGAATAATGGAAATAAAAATAGATAAAGAAGGAGCAAGAGAAATTGCAAAAAGATCAAGAGGAACTCCTAGAATTGCAAATAGACTTTTAAAAAGAGTAGGTGACTATGCATTAGTACTAGGAGATGGAAATATAAATCTAGATATTGCAAAAGTAGCTCTTTTAAAATTAGAAATTGATGAATTAGGTTTAGACAATATAGATAGAAAAATTCTAGAAACCATAATATTTAAGTATTTAGGAAAACCAGTAGGGATAGAAACATTAGCTGCTACAATAGGAGAAGAGGTTGAAACTATAGAAGATGTGTATGAGCCATATTTAATGCAAATAGGGTTTATTGCAAGAACACCAAGAGGAAGAGTTGCAACACCTCTTGCATATAAACATTTAGGAGTGGAATATGAAGGACAATAGGAAATGGAGTGATAATTGTGAAATTACTTATGCATACATGTTGTGCACCATGTAGTGTATATTGTATAGATGAATTAAGAAGTGAAAATATTGAGCCGGTTATATATTGGTTTAATCCAAATATACATCCATATATGGAATATAAAGCAAGAAGAGATTGCTTAAAAGAATATACAAAGAGTATCAATGTGAAAGCAATATTTGAAGAAGATTACGGACTAGATGAATTTTGCAAAAATGTAGTAAATAAATTAGACACTAGATGCCAAGATTATTGTTATCCAGTTCGTTTAGAACAGACAGCAAAATATGCAAAAGAAAATAAATATACTCATTTTACAACTACACTTTTAGTTAGTCCATATCAGAAACATGATATGATAAAAAGATTAGGAGAGAAAATTGCTAAAAAATATGAATTAGAATTTTTATATAGAGACTTTAGAGTAGGGTTTAGAGAAGGACAAGAAAAAGCTAGACAATTAGGTCTTTATATGCAAAAGTATTGCCGGTTGCATTTTCTCAGAGGAGCAAATAATTTTAGCCCACACAAATAATAAACCAAAATTACCAGACGGATTTGAATTTCTTCCTGTTAAGAAAAGTATAAATATAAAAAAGGAAAAAGAAAATAAAGATAAGTATATGGATTTATTACTTGAAGCAGATCCAAGCAAAGATATGATAAATAATTATTTGAAAGATGGAGAATTATTTGTATTAACCTATAAAGAGGAAATTGCGTGTATTGCGGTTGTTTTAAAAATAGATGAAAGTACAGTAGAATTAAAAAATATAGTAACTAAAAAAGAATATAGAGGACAAGGATTAGGAAAGAAAATGCTAAAATATTTAGCAGATAATTATAAACAAAAATATAAAAAGATGTTAGTTGGAACAACAGAGAACTGTATTCCATTCTATGTAAAACAAGGTTTTGATAAATATGAAAAAACCATTAAAAATTTCTTTATAGATAATTATAAAGAAGAAATAATAGATGGAGATACAAAATGTATTGATATTTATTATTATTCAAAAGATTTAAGTAAGAAAATGTAGTTATTGAAATAATATCTGACAATTAGAAGTTAGTTTTGAAATGAATTAACTTCTTTTTTTATTCTTCCAAGAAAGAGAGGGAAAAATGAAAGAAAATAATTTAGAAATATCAAAAGAAGAATTAAGAAAAGCATATCATGTACAAAAAATGATATATGAAACTGAAGAAAAATTTTTATTAAAAAAGATTTTATTATATGCAACCAAGAGAGTATTAGATATTAGAGATGTTAAAGAAAAGATTAGCTTGTATAAAAATAAAAAGCTAGAGGACTTTGTAAACGAACAATATCTAGTTGCTGTTACAGAATTAATGAATGTTGTTTATAATATTTTAAATGAGCCACCATATTGTTTCTTATTCGAAGATGATATAGACTTAGAAGATTATGTTATATTAGAAATGGAAGATATGGTTTTAGTAAATGGATTATTACTAGAATTAAAGCCATATAACTCTAACAATATAGATATAGATACAATATTAATTGCTTTAGATGAATCTGTATTTGATTATATACAATGTTTAAAAGAAGAAAGTGATTATTCAAGTGGATTTGATGAAAATGAATATGTTCATATAACACAGAGTCAGGAGGAAATAGATGAGTAAGATTATTGCTATAGCAAATCAGAAAGGTGGAGTTGGTAAAACAACTACCACTTTTTCTTTAGGTGTAGCTCTTGGAAAAGAAGGAAAAAAGGTATTACTTATCGATGCAGATCCACAAGGAGATTTAACGACTTGTATGGGATGCTATAATCAAGATGATTTACAGAATACCATAGGTACTCTAATGTCTGATACAATACTGGACAGAGAAATAGATGTTGAAAAAGCAATAATTCACCATAAAGAGGGAATAGATTTTATTCCATCAAATTTGGATTTATCAGCTTTAGAAATGTCATTAGTAAATGCAATGAGCAGAGAATTTACTTTAAAAAATTCTATTAAAAGTATTCAAGATAAATATGATTATATTTTAATTGACTGTATGCCAAGTTTAGGCATGATAACAATAAATGCATTAGCTTGTAGTGATAAAGTTATAATTCCTGTGCAAGGAGAATATTTAGCAGCAAAAGGAATGGGACATTTATTAAAAACTGTTTCAAAAGTACATAAACAAATAAATCCCAACTTAAAAATAGGGGGAGTATTGTTAACTTTAGTTGATAAAAGAACCAATTTATCACAAGAAGTTAGAGAAAGTTTAGAAAAGAATTATGGACAATATGTAAAAATATATGATACAGAAATCCCAAAAGCTGTTAATACTGCAAAATCTAGTTCTACTGGTAAAAGTATATTTGAATTTGACAAAAATAGTCGAGTGGCAGATGCTTATAAAAATTTAGCAAAGGAGGTATTAGAGAATGAAAGAACAAAAACAAGAAATGAAGCTTCCAAAGTTAGATGATTTATTTACAAGTCAAGCTCAAAGAGATTATGAAAATGCTGAAAAAGTAGAATACATTGATATTGATAAAATAACAGATTTCCCTAATCACCCTTTTCAAGTAAAATGCGATGAAAAAATGGAAAATATGGTAAAAAGTATAAAAGAATATGGAGTAATAATGCCTGTCATTGTAAGACCAAAAGAAAATGGGACTTATGAGATGATTTCAGGACATAGAAGAAAAAAAGCATGTGAATTAGCAGGATTAAAAGAAATAAAAAGTATTGTTAAAGAATTAACAGATGATGAAGCAACGATACTTATGGTAGATAGTAATATTCAAAGAGAAGAAATTTTGCCATCTGAAAAAGCATTTGCTTATAAAATGAAACTAGAAGCAATGAAACATCAAGGAATAAGAAATGACTTAACCTTGTCTCCATTGGATACAAAGTTGGATAATGCTAAAAGTATTGGAGAAGAAAATGGAGATGGACGAGCTCAAGTATTTAGATATATAAGACTTACTTATCTAATACCAGAATTATTAGAACAAGTTGATTTAAAAAGAATAGCATTTAGACCAGCAGTTGAGCTTTCTTATTTAAGTGAAGATAATCAATATGTAGTATTAAATAAATTGGAATATGATGAAGTATCTCCTAGTTTGAGTCAGGCAATAGTATTAAAGAAAATGCAACAAGAAGGAACTATTACTGAAGAAAAAATTGAGGAGTTGCTAGATAAAGAAAAGCCAAATCAAAAGGAATTTATTAAAATTCACAATGAAAAAATCGAGAAGTATATACCAACAAAAGTTAAAGAAACTGGAAATGTAGAAGATTTTATAATTTTGTGCGTCCAAGAGCATAACAAAAGAGAAAAATTAAAACAACAAAGAGATATAAGATAAATGTGTGACATTTGTACTACCACATTACAAAGTTTTCCCTTACAATCCCTTTTAAATATACATACTATATTACAAACTAAAAGAGTAATATATATTTATACACTTGATTTTAAAGTTTAAGGTAATATAATTAAAATAAAAGGAGATGAACTGTTTATTATGAAAGGTAAAAAATTAATAATTATTATAATAATAGCTCTTATAGTTGTTTTAATTATAATTGCTTTAGGGGTAAAGAAAATTACCTCAAGTGAAAATAATAGTAAAATTAAAAGTGAGATTGTAAATGAAATAAACACAACAAAAGAAAATAAAACTGAAGAAAATGATGTTAATAAAAACACAAGCATAGTGCAAGAAGAAAAAAATATAGAAAATACTGAAGAAACAAAAGAAATATCTAAAGAAAGCAAAAAAGAAGTTAAAGAACAGAAAGACACTAATGAGAATGTTAAAAGCACAAAAGAAAAAATAATTGAAAGTCCAAAAAAAGTAGAATTAGAAAAAACACCACAAACTATTGAAAAAGATAATACATCACAAACTGAAAAGCCAAAAGAAGAAATAAATGAACAACCAAAACAGGAAAATACAAATCAAAATGTTGTAATTGAAAAGCCTAAATGTACAGATACAAAGCATGGTATAAGTGTAGGTAATTCAAATAAATGGTTTAATAGCTATAATGAAGCTATTGAATATTATGATGATTTGATAAAACTTTATAGTGATCAAGTACATAATGGAGAAATAACTTCAGAGGAATATTATAAATTATGTCCATATGGTTATGAAACATGGAGTTGTCCTTATTGTGGTAAATGGACTTTAAATTATTATAAAAGATAATAAAAATTAATCTAAAAGAGCAAGTATTAGAGCTTGTTCTTTTTTTATGTGAAAAGGAGGAAATTTTATATGATAAAAATAATAAAGTATAAAAAGATTTTATCTGTAATTTTATTAGTTATAACACTATTAAGTGTTGCTCAACCAATATTTGCAGTATCTGGAAACAATAACTTTGTTGGTGGTCAATATGCTTCTGGTATGCTGACTACAGATCATAAACAGGGAGAAACAGGAATATTAATTAGAAGATTAATAAACTATGATACGGGAGAAAGATATACAGTATTTTGTGCTGAACATAAAGTGGATTTTGATACAGGAACTATATATAATGGTAACTATTATACTCCAACTGATGCTACTATACGAAAAGCATGTAAAGTTGCTTATTTTGGATGGTATTCGAAATATGGAGATTATGTTGTTGATGGTGGAATTTTAGCAGGAGATATGATTTATGTAAGGAAAGACTATGTGTACACACAGCAATATATTTGGGAAGTATTAGGACAAACTAATTCCACATTTATAGATTCATCATATCAAAGAGAATATGAAAATTTCAAACAAGACATAGAAAATAAGATATCTAATATGGCGACAAGACCAAGTTTTGATGGAACAACAATTAATGTTCAAGCTGGAGAAAGCAAAACAATAAATGATACAAATGGAGTATTAGCAAATTATCCAAGTATTGATAAAACGACAAATGGAATTAGAGTAACACATTCCAAAGGAAGTAATTCAATGACTATATTAGTTGATGAAAATACTTCTTTAGAAAATTATACTATAACAGATGCAGAATTTAAGTCATGGGGAATGATTAAAGATGGAACAGAAGATAAAGACACAATGGTATTTTTTGAATTTGCAGAAGGAGTTCAAAATCAATTATATTCTATGTCATATAATGATCCTGTAACTTTAGGAATAAGTTTAAAAATAGAGAGTTTTGGTAAATTAGAACTTTCAAAATTAAATGAAGAAGGAGATTTAATTTCAGGAGCAGTATTTAATGTATCAGGACCAAATGGATATAATAAAGATGTAACAGTAACAAACGGAAAAATAACATTAGAAAAACTAAAAAAAGGTACTTATACAATAAAAGAAATATCTGCACCTTATGGTTATTTATTAGACACAAAAACTTATAATGTAGAAGTAAAAGTAAATCAGACTGCAACTCAAGCAGTTGTAAATATAGAACCTACTGGAACATTTACATTAGTTAAGAAAAACGAAGATAAATCAGCAAACTTAGAAGGAGCAGAATATAGAATATGGAATTCAAATTATGATAAAACATTTACAACAAATGAAAATGGAGAAATAAAAGTTGAGGGTTTAAAACTAGGAAAATACAATTATCAAGAAACTAAAGCTCCTGAAGGATATTTAATAGATGATACTATCTATTCTTTTGAGTTAAAATATAAAGACCAAAATACATCAGTAGTTTATGCTTCAGCAGAAAGAACAGATAGAGAGCCAACAGGAACTATATCAATAATTAAAAAAGATATAAAAACAGGTTCAATAACTCAAGGAGATGCAGTATTTGAAGGAGCAGTATATAAAGTATATGCAAAAGAAGACATATATAATAAAGCAAAGACTAAAAAATTCTATTCTAGTGGTGATTTAGTAGCGACTAGAACTATGGATAATAAAGGTACAACAGAAGATATAACTAATCTACCATTAGGAAAATATCTAGTGAAAGAAGAAGTAGCACCAAGAGGATATATGTTAGATACCAAAGAATATGAAGTTAATTTAACATATAAAGATCAATATGAAGAAATAATTTCTAATACAACAACAAGTTATGAAAAAGTTAAAGAAATGGGACTTCATATCTTTAAATCTGGAATAAAAGAAAATTCAGGAGTAACACCAGGATTAGCAGGTGCAGAATTTACAATAAAACTAAATTCAGCAGTAGAAAAAGCATATGAACAAGGTTATACTTATGCAGAAGTATGGAATGGAATTGATGAAAGTGGAAATCAAGTAGAAGTAGATAGCAAAAGAGTAGCAGAAGCACAAGTTATTGCACCAACAATAGAAACAATAATAACAGATGAAAATGGAGATGCATATACTCAAAACAATCTACCTTATGGTAAATACATTGTAAAAGAAACAAAGACTCCTGCAGATTATGAAACATCTGTTGATTTTACATTTTCTATTACAGAAGATGAGTCTGAAGTTGAAGAAATAGCAAAGAAAACAAAACATATAGTAGTTAATAACGAACAGTTAGAAACTTATATTAAACTAATAAAGAAAGACCAAAATACAGGAAAATTAGTTACATTAAACTCTACAACTTTTGAAATAAAAGCAACAAAAGATATATATGACAGAGCTACAAATAAAATACTATTTAAAAAAGGAGAAACAATATCTCAAAAAGTTGGAAATACAACTTATACATCTTTCACAACAAATGCTGATAATATTGTAGTTCCAGATAATTCTTATCATTCTAATAATGATAATATGGCAGAGGTTACAACACCTTTAAAATTACCAGTAGGTAGTTATGAAATAACAGAATTAAAAGTTCCAGATGGATTTTTACAATTAGAAAGTCCTATTACATTTGAAATAAAAAATATCAAAGACTATGATACAGATAAAGATGGAGATTTTATAAAAGAAATAGTAGTAGAGAATGAGCAACCAACAGGAACAATTAATTTGGATAAAACAATAGCTATAAGAGAAGATGTTGATACATCATTAGTAGATATATCAGATTTATCTGGTATAGAATTCAAACTAACAGCTAAAGAAGATATAATTGATAAAGCTGATGGAAGTGTAATTTATAAAAAAGGACAAGAGATTAAGACTTATAATTTAAGTAAAGACGGAAAATTAACAATCACAGATTTACCAATGGGAATTTATGAAATCGAGGAAACAAAAACATTAGATGGTCTTATACTAAATACAACAAAATATGAAGTTAAATTTGAGCAAAAAGACTTAACAACTAAAGTTTATGATAACCAATTAGATGTTTCAAATGATACTACATTAGTAGAATTCTCTAAAACTGATATAACTGGAGATAAAGAACTTCCAGGAGCAAAATTACAAGTTATAGATGAAGATGGAAATATAATAGATGAATGGACTTCTACAGAAAGCACTCATAAAATTGAAGGATTAAAAGTTGGAAGTGAATACACACTAAAAGAAGAAATAGCTCCAGATGGATATGTAATTTCTAATGAAGTTAAATTTACTATTAAAGATACTAATGAAATTCAAAAAGTAAATATGAAAGATAAAATTGTTTCAATGTCTAAAGTAGATATTGGAGGAGAAGAAATAGAAGGTGCAAAATTACAAGTATTTGATAAAAATAATAACTTGATAGATGAGTGGACTTCTACTAAAGAACCTCATAAAATCAAAAATCTAAAAGAAAACGAAACTTATAGATTACATGAAGAAATAGCTCCAGATGGATATGTTAAAGCAACAGATATTGAGTTCACAGTTTCTGACAAAAAAGAAAATGAGCATATTGAACTAATTGATAAAGTAGTAGAAATTTCAAAAGAAGATATATCAGGAAAAGAAATTGAAGGTGCTAAATTACAAGTTATAGATGAGGAAGGAAATGTAATAGATGAATGGATTTCTACTAAAGAACCTCATATAGTTAAAGGACTTGAAGAAAACAAAACATACAAATTACATGAAGAAGTAGCAATAGGAAACTATGTAAAAGCATCAGATATTGAATTTACAGTTAGTGAAGATAAGGAAACTCAAAAAGTTGTTATGATTGATAAATTGGTTGAAGTAACAAAGACGGATTTAACAACTGGAGAAGAAATAGAAGGTGCAGAGTTAGAAGTAATAGACGAAGAAGGAAATGTTATAGATAAATGGGTTTCAGGTAAAGAACCTCACAAAGTAACAGGACTTGAAGAAGGAAAAACTTATACATTAACAGAGAAAACAGCACCTTATGGATATGAAGTGGCTGAAAGTATTACATTTACAGTTTCTACTGATAAAGAAACACAAGTTGTAGAAATGAAAGATATGCCAATATTGAAGAATGTAAAAATAGTTAAAATTGATTCTCAAACAAAAGAAACAATTAAAGATAAATTTACTTTTGCAATATATGAAGATCCAGAGTGTACTAAATTAATTAAGGAAGTTCAATCTAATAAAGAAGAAGGAACGGCAGTATTTGAAGATTTAAGATATGGTATATATTATATTAAAGAAACTAAAGCACCAACAGATTATGAGCTATCAAATAAGATTGTAAAAGTTGAAATAAATGATAAAGGAATTTTTGTTGATGATGAGCAAGCAGAAGAAAAAGAAAATACAATAGAATTTTCTTTTGAAAATAAAAAGATAGAAGTTCCAAAAACAGGAGATGAAAGTAAATTAAAACTTATTGGTGGAATAGCTATTTTATCAATGCTAGGAATTACTTATATAGTTATTCATAATCGTAATAAAAAGAAAGATGAATAATAACAGAAAGAGAGTTAGAAATAGTCTAGCTCTCTTAATATATTTTGAAAGGAATGATAAATGATGATTAAATTGAATGAATTAAAAAAAATAGGATGGGATTCTATATCATTAAAAGGACATATCATAAAACCTAAAATGATGTATATAACTGAAGATATTGTAACTCATATTGAGGGTATGGAATTAGATGAACAATTTATAATAGACTTTTGGATAGATATATATGTAAATAATCTTGAAGAAGAGGAAGAAATGAAAATAGGATATATAAAAGGTAGTTTATTTACTCCTATGGACTTTACAAGGTTTGGTATAGATTTTTATGATGTAGCAGATTGTAGAGGAAGGGATTTCTATGATATGGCTTGTGCAATAATAGGAAATGATAAAAATGTTAGACCAGAAATTGCAAGTGAAGATGATACTATATGTTATATAGAGGATTTTTATATAAATAAACAATATAGAAATTATGGTATAGGAAGTTATGTTATAAATAGTATAGATGAGATATTGTATTTTTATTCTAATCTATTCCCAAATAAATTAATAGTTTTACCACAACCTAGAGTAGTAAATAAAAGCAAGAGACATCAAAATGTTTCAGAAAAAAATAGGAATAAAGATTTACTAATGGAAAAACTAATAGCTTTTTATAAGAAAAATGGATTTGACTTTGTTGAAAATACAAAATATATGCAAAAGAAAATAGTTTAAAAATGTAGTAAAAAGGAGCTAGATAAATTTTAGCTCTTTTTTATTATCTAAAATGGAGGTGTAAAATGCCTAGAAAGGAAAATTCAAGATATAAAACTTTAATGAAATTATTTGAAATTGGAAAAGGAGATGAAACTTCTATTTCAAAATTACAAATTGAAGATTTAGAAACAATAACAGAAGATAGAGATGTTCAAAATATTATACTTTTAAGAAAATATGTTAAAGAAAGAAATACATTAGAATATTTAAAAGATGATAGAGAGCAACACAAAAAGGAAGAAAGAAAGGAGGATAATTAATGCCTAATAAATATCAACTAATTAATGAAATGGCTAGAGAAACATTAAAAGATATTACATCTAAACCTGAAAATTGGATAAAGTTTCTTGATACTGCAAGTAGTAACTATAAATATGATTTTAATGAACAAGTGTTAATATATGCACAAAAACCAGATGCAACTGCTTGTGCTGAAATAGATATTTGGAATAGAAGGTTAAAAAGATGGGTTACTAAAGGTGCAAAAGGTATTGCTCTTATTTCTCTACAAAATGGTAGAAATATACTAAGACATGTTTTTGATATATCAGATACCTATAGTGGAATAAATAAAGAATTAAAACTATGGGAAGTAAAAGAATCATACCATAATGGAATAATTGAAACATTAGAAAATAGTTTTGGAGATTTAGTTATAAAAGCTGATTTATCAGAAGCAATCTATTCAGCTACTCAAAATCTAGTTGAAGACAACTTTAATGACTATTTAAGAGAACTTAAAGAAGTTGTTAAATATAGTTCACTAAAAGATTTGGAAGAGAATGAAGTAGATGGTGCATTCATAACTTTACTTATTAATTCTATTACATATATGATAATGAAAAGATGTGGACTAGATCCATCTGCCCAATTTAGTGCAGATACATTTAATCAAATAACAAGTTTTGACACAAGACAAGTTATTTCAAGATTAGGTGCTGCAATTAGTGACATAGCAGAACAAGAGTTACGAGAAATTTATTCTACTGTCATAAATATAGAAAAATCTATAAATAATAAAAATTATACATTTGAAAAAAATAATAACAAAGAGTATGATGAAGATAGAAATAATATTGAAAGGAGAAATAAAAATTATGATAGAAGTAACATACAAACAAATGGGAGATTATCAAGTACCTCAAGTAGCATTACCCAAAACGAAGAATCTACCACAGGGAAAATACTCAATGATGAGGTTGAAATTTCTAAAAGAACACAAAAAAGGACTTTACACAGAGCTAATGATGGATGGCAAAATGGAAGAACATTTAGGACAGATAGAACAAACATCTCAAAAGAGAATGAAAGAAATAATCAAACAATTAGCAGAAAAGTTCAAAGTGAACGAGGAAATGAAAGCCAACAATCAAATGGAATGGGTAGGACAAATGAATTCAATCAAGAATCAAGCAGAAGAAATAGTAATGCAGGAATTAATTTACAATTAAATTTATTCTCTGATAGTTATGTACCTCCAATTAAAGAATTGCCAAGTGTAGCCGAACAAATTGAAAATATACAAAACCAAGCAGAAGTAGAAAATACTCCTGCTTTTTCTTTTACTCAAGAAATGATAGATAAAGCATTACAAGGTGGAACAGGTCATCAGAATGGAAAGTTTAGAGTATATAGATTGTATCAAGAAACATTTTCATCAAAAGAAAGACAAAACTTTCTAAAGAAAGAGTTTAATTATTATGGAACTAATGGAGTAACAGGACTTAATGGTATATGGGTAGAATATTCTCCAAGCAAAGGTCTAAAACTTTCTAAAAGAGATGTTGAAAATACAATGCAAATAAATTGGAATACTATTGAAAAACGAATTGGAGAACTTATTTCATTAGATCGATTTTTTACTGGTAATGAAAAAGAAGAATATCAGAATTGGTTAGACAATGATTATGAAAACGAAAAGTGGATGTTTGATAGAGTATTTAATGATGAAAAATCAAATACAGATGAAGAAGTTGATATCCAAAATATTGATAAGAATTATAAATTAAAGAATGGGAATTATTTTCATTTTCATACTAATGAAGAAGGTTACTATTATGAAATATACGACCAATTTGGATTTGAAAAAGATGGTGGATTGTTAGAGTATTCTGAAAGTGAAGAAAATGAAACTTTGATGAGTATTAGAAAAAGACTCGCAGACTTTACAAATATTGAAGAACTTGCAGATAGTAATCTTAAAGAAGTATCACAAGATGAAATAGATTATATTAGAAGTAGTCAAAAAGTAGAAGATGTTTCAAAAGAAGTTAATCAAGTGGTTATAAATAATGTAATAGAGACAGTAAACAAGCTAAAGCAAGATAAACCTGAATTTGAAATAGGTCAATTTATATATTTAGAGGATGATAGAAAATATAGAGTTGAGGCTTTTAATAGAGAATTTGACGAAATAATCTTAATGGATATAACAATGTATGAAACTGCTCACTATCCAATGTTTAGAAATGATAGTTATCTACGAGCATTAAACTTATATAATAATAATCCAAGAAATTTCGAAAAAGAGATAAAAGAAAAACCAATAATAAATGAAATTTCTAAAACTAATCAAGATAAAATAAATTATCATATAAAAGATAATGCTTTAGGAGAAGGAACACCTAAAGAAAAAGTAAGGAGAAATATTGAGGCAATAAAATTACTAAAAGAATTAGAGGATGATAAAAGACTTGCAAATCAAGAAGAACAAGAAATACTTTCTCAATATATAGGCTGGGGAGGACTTCCTGATGTATTTGATGAGAAAAAAGATAATTGGTCGAAAGAATATAATGAATTAAAGACATTGTTAACACCTGAAGAATATAGTTCAGCAAGGGCAAGTACATTAACTTCTTTCTATACTCCACCTATCATTATAAATGCAATTTATAAAGTAATTCAAAATATGGGAGCTGAAGAAGTAAATATATTAGAGCCAAGTTGTGGAACAGGAAATTTTTTAGGAATGTTACCAAAAGAAATGCAAAAATCTAAACTTTATGGAGTTGAATTAGATAGTATAAGTGGAAGGATTGCAAAGCAGTTATATCAAAAAGCAAATATTAGAGTACAAGGTTATGAAAAAGCAGATTTACCTGATTCTTTTTATGATATTGCAATAGGAAATGTCCCATTTGGAGATTTCAAAGTAAATGATAAAAGATATGATAAGAATAATTTTCTTATTCATGACTACTTTTTTGCAAAAACCATAGATAAAGTAAGACCAGGAGGAGTAATTGCATTTATCACTTCAAAAGGAACAATGGATAAAGCAAATCCAGATGTTAGAAAGTATATTGCACAAAGGGCAGATTTACTTGGAGCAATAAGATTACCTGATAATACATTTACAAAAAATGCAGGAACGAAAGTAACATCAGATATAATCTTTTTACAAAAAAGAGAAAATCTCACAGATATAATTCCAGATTGGGTGTATTTAGATCAAGATGAAAATAATATCACAATAAATAAATACTTTGTAGATAATCCAAATATGATATTAGGAAAAATGGAAATAGAAAGTACACAATATGGCTTTGACTCTACTTGTAAAGCGATAGATGGAGATAATTTAGTAGATAGATTAAATGATGCAATTAAAAATATTCATGGAGAAATACAGCTAACTTCTATCGAAAATGAAATAGAAGATGAAAATACATCTATTCCTGCAAATCCTGATGTAAAGAATTTTTCTTATGCAATAGTAGATAACAAATTATATTTTAGAGAAAACTCAATAATGCTATTACAAGACGATTTACCACTTACTAATCAAAATAGAATTAGAGGATTAATTAAATTAAGAGAACAAGTTAGAGAACTTATAGATTTACAAATGAATGATTATTCAGATGAAGATATTTATTTATCACAGGCAAAACTTAATCAATTATATGATAAGTTTACTAAAGAATACGGTTTAATCAATTCAAGAGCTAATGAAAATGCTTTTTCAAATGATAGCAGTTACTTCTTATTATGCTCTCTTGAGAAGCTTGATGGAGAGGGAAAATTTATAGGTAAAGCAGATATGTTTACCAAAAGAACTATCAAAGCTAAAAAAGAAGTAAAAGAAGTTGATACATCAGATGAAGCTCTTATTTTATCTATTCAAGAAAATGCTAAAGTTGATTTAGATTATATGTCTAAATTAACAGGAAAAGATAAAGAATTAATTATAAATGAACTAACAGGAATAATATTCAAAGATCCAATAGAAGAAACATATGTAACTGCTGATGAATATCTTTCAGGTAATGTTAGAGAAAAGTTAAAAATTGCAGAAAGTCAATTAGCTGAACATCCTGAATATAAAATAAATGTAGATAAACTAAAAGAAGTTGTACCACAAGATTTGAATGCTAGTGAAATAGGAGTAAAATTAGGTGCAACATGGATACCTCCTGAAGTAATAAGACAATTTATATTTGAATTGTTAGATACTCCAAGATATAATCAATGGGATATTAAAGTAAAGTATTCTAATATAACTGCAGAATGGTATATTGAAAACAAAAGCTCTGATAGGGATAATGTAAAAGCATATTCAGTATATGGAACACCTAGAATAAATGCTTATAAGATAATAGAACAAACATTAAATCTTAAAGATGTAAAAATATTTGATACTATCATTGATGAAGATGGTAGAAAGCAAAGAATTCTTAATAGAAAAGAAACTGCTATTGCAAGTGCAAAGCAAGATACAATTAAGGACGAGTTCTTAAATTGGATATGGGAAGATCCAGACAGAAGAAATAAACTTGTAAGATTATATAATGATAAGTTTAATTCTATAAGACCAAGAGCATATGATGGTTCTCATATAGATTTTGTAGGAATGAACCCTGAAATAAAACTTCGACCTCATCAATTAAATGCTATTGCACATATTTTATATGGTAATAATGTTTTATTAGCACATGAAGTTGGTGCTGGTAAGACATTTGAGATGGTAGCAGCTGCAATGGAAAGTAAAAGACTTGGTTTATGTAACAAGTCTTTATTTGTTGTACCAAATCATATTATAGAACAATTTGCTAGTGAATTTTTACAATTATATCCATCTGCAAATATTCTAGTTGCTACTAAAAAAGATTTTGAAACTAAAAATAGAAAAAAGTTTTGTAGTAGGATAGCAACAGGAGATTTTGATGCTGTTATTATTGGACACAGTCAATTTGAAAAAATACCTATGTCGATAGAAAGACAACAAGAACTGTTGCAAGAGCAAATTGATGATATAACAAGAGGTATAGCTGATGTAAAATCAAATCGAGGAGAAAACTATACTATAAAACAAATGGAGAAAACTAAAAAAACATTAGAAACAAGACTTGAAAAACTTAATAAGCAAGAAAGAAAAGATGATGTTGTAACTTTTGAAGAATTAGGTGTAGATAAATTATTTGTAGATGAAGCTCATAATTATAAGAATTTGTTTTTATATACTAAAATGAGAAATGTAGGAGGACTTGCTCAAACAGAGGCACAAAAGAGTTCAGATTTATTTATGAAATGCAGATACCTTGATGAAATAACAGGAGGAAAAAGTACAGTATTTGCAACAGGAACTCCTGTATCAAATAGTATGGCAGAACTTTATACTATGCAAAGGTATTTACAGTATGGCGAATTAAGAAAAAATGAATTAGAACATTTTGATAATTGGGCTAGTACATTTGGGGAAACTGTTACTGCAATAGAACTTGCACCTGAAGGAACTGGATATAGAGCTAAAACAAGATTTGCAAAATTTCATAATCTTCCTGAGCTTATGGCAATGTTTAAGGAAGTTGCTGATATACAGACAGCAGAAACATTAAATCTTCCAACTCCTGAATTTGAAAATATCAATGTAGTTGTAAAACCAAGTGAAATACAAGAAGAGATGGTAAGAAACTTAGGGGAAAGAGCTGATCGTATTAGAAGTGGCTCAGTTGATGCATCAACTGATAATATGTTAAAAATAACTAATGAAGGAAGAAAACTTGCACTAGATCAAAGGCTTATGAATCCACTATTACCAGATAGTGATAATAGCAAAATTAATTCATGTAGCGAAAATATATATAGAATATGGAATGAAAATTCTGATAAAAAATCAACACAACTTGTATTTTGTGATTTATCTACTCCAAAAGATATGAAAGGATATGAAAAAGAAGAGTTTGAAGATGTTTATAATGAACTTAAAAGAAAGCTTATAGAAAAAGGTATTCCTGAAAATGAAATTGCTTTTATTCATGAGGCAGATAATGAAACAAAGAAAAAAGAATTATTTAGCAAGGTAAGACAAGGGGAAGTTAGAGTGTTAATGGGTTCTACATCTAAAATGGGTGCTGGAACTAATGTGCAAGATAAACTTATTGCATTACATCATTTAGATTGTGCTTGGAAACCAAGTGATTTAACACAAAGAAATGGTAGAATGATTAGGCAAGGTAATGAGAATGAAAAAGTATTTGTTTATTCATATGTTACTGAAAAAACTTTTGATGCTTATATGTATCAATTAGTAGAACAAAAGCAAAAATTTATATCTCAAATAATGACATCTAAAACACCTGCAAGAACAATGGAAGATATAGATGAAAAAGCACTTTCTTATGGAGAAATAAAGGCATTAGCAACAGGAAATCCTTTAATTTTAGAGAAGACCAATTTGGATAGTGAAATATCTAAACTTAAACTATTAAAACAAAGCTTTATGAATCAAAAGTATGCTTTGCAAGATAAAGTAATAAAGTATTATCCTGAAGAAATTACGAGATTAAATAACAAGATTGCAGCAATGGAGGAAGATACAATAAAATTACAAGAATATACTAGACCAAATATAGATGGTTTTTCTCCAATGATAATAGATGGTAAAGAATATCTTGAAAAAGCAAATGCAGGAAAAAAACTTTTAGAATGTACTCAACTATTAAAAAGTATGGAGGTTAAAGAAATAGGAGAGTACAGAGGTTTCAAAATGGAAATTAGTTTTGACTCTATAACTAGAAATATAAAGTTAAAGCTAAAGAATAAATATAGTTATATTATTGATTTAGGTGTTGATAGCAATGGTAATATCACAAGAATTAATAATTGTTTAGAAAATATTGAAAAGGGTATTCCACTTGAAAGAGAAAAGTTAGATAATACAAAAATGCAACTTGAAAATGCAAAAGTAGAAAGTCAAAAGGAATTTCCACAGGAACAAGAATTAAAAGATAAACAAAGAAAGCTTGATAGTATAAATGCTGAACTAAAAATTAATGATAATGACCATGAAATGCTTGGAGATGAGCAAGAGGAAAAAGAAGAAAAGAGTAAAGATAAAAATTCTCCAGAGCGTTGCTAAATAATTCATTTTGTAATATAATAAAAGCGAGACTAATAGTAAGTTGTCAAGGAGAAATATAGTTATGGAATTTAGCAAAAAAATACAAGAATTAAGAAATAAAAATAAATTAACACAAGAACAATTTGCAGAAAAATTATATGTATCACGAACTGCAGTATCAAAATGGGAAAGTGGGAAAGGTTATCCTAGCATTGATTCATTAAAATATATATCAAAAATATTTAATGTTTCAATTGATGAACTATTATCAAATGAAGAAATAATAGATATTGCTAAAAATGAAAATACTTCTAACATTGAAAAAATAAATAATTTAGTATATGGATTACTTGATATAATGATTATTTTATTTATCTTTTTACCACTTTATGGACAAAAAATTGGAGAAAAATTTTATACAGTATCTTTAATTAGTTGTACTGATATAGGAAATACTATAAAAACAATATACTTTATTACTTTGATTTTTATATCTATAATTGGAATTGTAGAAATTGTATATAATTTTATAGATGACAAGAAAATACGAATTATAGTTAATATTGTTTCACTTATTATTCAAACAATTGCAATATTATTTTTTGTAATGACAAGACAACCTTATGCAACATCAATAATGTTTATGATATTGATTATAAAAATGTCATTGATAATTAAAGATAATTTTAATAAGAAAAAAGTATTATGAGTGCCTAAAAATAGGCAGTGTTACTAAAAGTGTCAAACAAATATATATGTAGTGAGAGAAAGTTTCTTGATAGATATAAAATTTCATAATAAACTAAAAATGGGCTTACCCAGAAAGGAGTATTTATTATGAACAACAAAAAAAGAAATTTTCTCATTAGTGGAATTTTGCTTTTAATAGCAATAACTTTTACAATATTAGTCAAAGTAGTAGATGTAAAACAAATTGGAGTAAACAATTCTAGTATAGGGTTTGCGACTTTAAATCAATTTATTTTTGAAACTACAGGAGTAAATATGATTTGGTATCACATTACTGATTGGTTAGGATTAATTCCTGTTTTTATGGCTATAGTGTATGCTTTTATAGGGCTTATCCAATTCATAAAAAGAAGAAGTATATTTAAAGTCGATAAAGAGATTATACTATTAGGACTATATTATATTATTGTAATAGCTTTATATGTATTCTTTGAAAAAGTAATTATTAATTATAGACCAATATTAATGAATGGCTTTTTAGAAGCATCTTACCCATCATCTCATACATTGATGACAATTTGCATTTGTGGAAGTTCTATTTTAATCAATAAAAAGTTATTTAATAATAAAATAACAAAAGTTATTAATTATTTATCAATTATTATAATTACAATAACTGTTGTTGGAAGATTAATATCAGGTGTTCATTGGTTTACTGATATTATAGGTGGCATACTTATATCAAGTGGTTTATTAATGACTTTTTATTCTTTATTAAGTATAATAAACAAAGAAAATTATTAGTACAAATTACAATTTTATAGTTATTGATTTATAGTAATTTACCGAAAAGATTGTCAGTAATGACAGTCTTTTTTGTA
>CALXAP010000009.1 GCA_944386325.1 uncultured Clostridia bacterium | reverse complement strand
TTTCTTTGTACTAGTTATTTCTAACTGTACCGCTTGGTCTCTAAAGGATATATTGTTTACTTTTCAATGTACTTTTTGCTTCAACGTTCTTTATTATACTATGTTGTTTTTCAAAAGTCAACATCTTTTTTTAATTTTTTTTTATGTTTTTTTTACCAGTTTTTTATTGACTTTTGAGCTTGTTTTGTGTTCTTGATTATAATAACATAATTGCTTTACTATGTCAACAATTTTTTCACAAATTTTTCACGTTTTTTTTACCAATTTTTCATTTTTTATCCAAATATATTTAAAAGAATTTGAAATAATAATATTGAATAAATTTTGAATGCAATTGGAGATGTTTTTAGAATTACATTTTCCTATAATACAATAAATTCATTTACTCTATTATATAGAATAAATGAATTTATTTTTATGCTGTCTCACTTGTTTTTTGTTTTACTTTCTTTTTAACTTGTTTTTCAATATTACTTTTTCTGTTTTCATTTATTATTACTTTTGGTTCTTTTAGTTCCTTTACAGTTTCCTCTGTTATAATGCATTTTTCTATATTCTCGTTTGAAGGTATTTCATACATAATATCCCTCATAATTTCCTCAACAATTGATCTTAATCCTCTGGCTCCTGTATTTCTTTCTATAGCTTTTTCTACAATTGCTTCTAAAGCTTTTTCTTCAAAAACTAATTCTACATTATCCATTTCAAAAAGCTTTTTATATTGTTTCATTATCGCATTCTTTGGCTCTGTAAATATCTTTATTAATGCTTCTTTATCTAATTCATGCAAAGTTGCTATTATTGGTAATCTTCCAACAAATTCAGGAATAAGACCAAATTTTAATAAGTCTTGTGGTAACATTTTTTCAAATATTTTATATTTATCTATTTCTTTTTTACTTTCTATTTGAGCTCCAAAACCAATTGATTTCTTTCCAACTCTATCTTTTATTATTCTTTCTAAACCTTCAAAAGCTCCTCCACATATAAACAAAATATTTTCTGTATTAATTTGCAAAAATTCCTGATGTGGATGTTTTCTTCCTCCTTGAGGTGGAACAGACGCAACTGTACCTTCTATTATTTTTAATAAAGCTTGTTGCACTCCTTCACCACTAACATCACGAGTAATAGAAGGATTTTCTGATTTCCTTGATATCTTATCTATTTCATCTATATATATAATACCTTTTTCTGCTTTTTCTATATTAAAATCCGCAGCTTGGATGAGTTTTAGTAATATGTTTTCCACATCTTCTCCAACATATCCCGCTTCTGTTAATGTCGTTGCATCTGCTATTGCAAATGGAACATTTAATACTTTAGCTAGAGTTTGAGCTAATAAAGTTTTTCCTGAACCTGTAGGGCCTAATAATAATATATTACTTTTTTGTATATCTACATCTCCATCTAAATTTTTCTTATTGTTTATTCTTTTATAATGATTATAGACTGCTACTGATAATGTTTTTTTCGCATCTTCTTGACCAATTACATAGTCATCTAATACCTTTTTTATTTCTTTTGGTTTTGGAACCTTATTATTTTCTAGGCTTTCATCTCTTTCTAATTCGTTATCATAAACTTCATCTTCTAAAATGTCATCACATATCCTAATACATTCATCACAAATATATACTCCAGGACCCGCTATAATCTTTTTAACATTCTCTTGAGTTTTTCCACAAAACGAACATCTAACACTTTTTGTTCTATCATTCTTTGGCATATAAACACCTCTTTATTAGTTTTATATTCAAATTATTTTATTATGGTCTTTTCTCAACTATAGCATCTATTAAGCCATATTTTAAAGCCTCTTCTGCTGTCATATAATTATCTCTTTCAGTATCTCTATTAATTACATCTAGTGGTTGCCCTGTTTTTTCACTTAATATTCTATTTAATTTTTCTCTTGTTTTTACCATATGATCTGCATGTATTTTTATTTCTGTTGCTTGACCTGATAATCCACCAGATATTAATGGTTGATGTATTAATATTTCTGAATTTGGTGTTGCAAATCTCTTTCCTTTTGTTCCAGATGTTAATAATACAGCACCCATACTAGCTGCCATTCCTATACATATTGTTGATACTGGACATTTTATATAGTTTATTGTATCGTATATTGCCATTCCTGCAGTAATAGATCCACCTGGACTATTGATATATAAATTTATATCCTTATCTGGATCTTCAGATTCTAAAAATAACATTTGTGCTACAACTAAACTAGCTGATGTATCATTTACATCTTCAGCTAAAAATATTATTCTGTCCTTTAATAATCTTGAAAAAATATCATATGATCTTTCTCCTCTGCTAGTTTGTTCGATTACATATGGTACTAAACTATTTTTTATCATAGTATATATCAAATCCTTTCTTTAATAAAAGTTTATTTTATTTTTGCATTATCTACTATAAATTTTATAGTATTTTCTAATTTTAAATTTTTCTCTACAAAATCAACTAACTCTTTATTTTCTCTTAATTCTTCTTCTGTTTTATTGTATGCTTTTGCAAATTCATCTAATTTATCTTTAATTTGTTTTTCTTCAGCTTCAATTTTTTCTGTTTCAGCTATTTTTTCTAATACAAGTCTTGATTTAACAGACTCTTTTGCTGTTTCCTCATATTCTTTTCTCATATCAGTTTTTGTCTTTCCTATAATTTGCAAATACTGATCTAAACCAATCCCTTGATATCTTAATCTACCTTCCATATCTTCTAACATTCTATCTATTTCTGTTTCTACCATGCCAGAAGGTATCTCAACATTTACATTATCACATACTGCTTTTATAGCTTCATCTTCTGTTTCGCTTTTTTGTTTTTGTTCATTATTTTTTTCAAACTTCTCTTTTATATTATTTTTTAATTCTGATAATGTTTCAAATTCACTAACATCTTTTGCAAATTCATCATCTATTTTTGGTAATTCTTTAACTTTTATTTCATGTAATTTAACTTTGAATTTCGCATCTTTTCCAGACAAATCTTTTGAAAAGTACTCATCTGGGAATTTAACACTAATCTCTTTTTCTTCATCTATTTTCATACCTATTATTTGATCTTCAAATCCTGGAATAAATGTATTACTTCCTATTGTTAATTCATAATTTTCTGCTTTTCCACCATCAAATGGCTTGTCATCTACAAAACCTTCAAAATCTATAACTGCAATATCGTCTTTTTTTACAGCTCTATCTTCTACACTTACTAATCTCGAATTCTTCTCTGCCATTTTATTTAATTCATCTTCAATATCCTTGTCAGATACATTATACTCTATTTTCTTAATTTCTATACCTTTATATTTTCCAAGTTCAATTTCTGGTTTTATTTGTACAACTGCTGTAAAGATTAAGTCCTTACCTTTTTCCATTTGTGTTATATTAATATCAGGTCTACTAACAGCTTCTATATTATTTTTCTTTATTTCTTCATCATATACAGGTGGTACTACTTCATTAAAAGCATCCTCATAAAAAATTTCTTTTCCGTATTGCTTTTCTACGATATTATATGGAGCTTTTCCTCTTCTAAAACCTGGTATTGTAAAATATTTTGCATTCTTTTTATATACATCTTTCATAGCATTTTCAAATTTTTCTGCTTCAATTATAAATTCTAATTTTAGTTCATTTGTGTTGTCTGTTTTTTCAATTTTAATACCCATTTTATTCAATCCTTCCAAAACTAAATTTTTTCGCATTATAGCTTTTATATTATACCATATCAATTAGATAATGCAAGTTTTTCCAAGAAAAAAGATGATATAATTAAATATCATCTTTTTTAAATTTTATTTATTTTTACTCTTTCTCATTTCTTTTTTAAACTCTTTTCGCTTACCGATTGTAAAAACTTTTCCCCCCATATTATCAAGGGCAATTACATAAATAGTTTTTCCTATAATCTGCATAGCTAATGCCATACCATCGCACAGTGGTGTTATATACATCAAGTCGTCTATAACAATATGTTTCCCCCTTACCAGTGCTATCCTTGTTTTTGCATTAGAAGTTTTATAAAAACATATTTTTACTTTTTTATAAAACATCTTAAATTCATATGCTTTATATTTGTTACCTAATAAATCGTAGATAACTGTTTCTTTTAAAGCATTTTTGAATTTTCGAAAATTTTTTAAAGATATACCTATTGTAGGTAATTTATCCCGATATGAAGCTGTCAATCTCATAAGAAAAATCTCCCTTCTGAGTTAAAATAAAAAATTAACACAAATTTATTATAGCACATTTTAGATATATATGCTAGTATATTATGTTAATTTCACTAAATTAAATTTTGTATAATCGCAACTAGTCATTATTAGTTCAATTCCATCAATTATTCCTTCTTTAATATTTTTATGAGCACCTCCATGCAAATGTCCATATATACATTTTTCTACATTATAATTTTTCATTACATCTATAAAATCTTTTGTAGGTGGATAATGCATGCAAACTATAATAGGAATATTATTCCCGTATTTTTTTACTCCATCTTCTATAGAAAGTTTTAGCCTTATTTTTTCTCTATCTATTATTTTTAAATCATCTTGTGTATCTGGTACTGACCAACCTCTTGTACCTGCTATTATATAATCATCAAACATATAACTATTATTATATATAAAATCTATATCTTTAAAATTTTGCTCATTTAAAAATTTTCTCATTTTAGTTAGAGTTGTCCACCAATAATCATGATTACCTTTCAATAATAATTTTTTTCCTGGTAAATCATTAATATATTTAAAATCTAAAACTGTATTTTCTAAATATGTTTCCCATGAAAAATCACCAGGTAAAATAACAATATCCTTTTCTTTTACTGTATTTACCCAATTTTTCTGTATTTCTTTTTCATAATCATACCAAATATCACCAAAAATATTCATTGGTTTATTAGTATTAAATGATAAGTGCAAATCTGATATAGCATATATGCTCATTTACTTTCTCCTATTTTTAAATTTGGTATTGCATTAAGCCTTAAATCTGAAAACTTATTATTTATATAATTATAATATCCCGCACTTGCTATCATTGCAGCATTATCTGTACATAAATTTAATTCTGGATAATATATTTTTATATTTTTTTCTTTTTCTAGATTTAAAAATTCATTTCTAAAATATGAATTAGCAGAAACTCCCCCTGCCAAAACAATCTTGTCTACATTATACATTTTTACTGCTTTCATAACATTTTCTATTAATATATCACAACAATCTTTTTCAAAACTCATACATAAATCTGCTTTATTTACATTCGGATTCTTGTGATATAAATTCAATATTGCTGTTTTAATTCCACTAAAACTAAAATCTAAATTATCTAAATGAGTTTTTGGTAAACTAATATTTGCAACTCCTTCTTTTGCTAGTTTATCAACTTTTGGTCCTCCAGGATATCCTAGTCCAACAACTCTTGCAACTTTATCAAAAGCTTCACCTATTGCATCATCTCGTGTTTTTCCAATAATTTTAAACTTTGTATAATCTTCGACATAAACTAAATGAGTATGCCCACCTGAAATAATTAAACATATAAAAGGTGGTTTTAAATCTTTATTTGTTATGTAATTTGCTGCAATATGTCCTTCTATATGATTAACACCTACTAATTTTTTATTACTGGCATAGCTTAAAGCTTTAGCATATGAAACACCAACTAATAATGCACCAACTAATCCTGGTCCATATGTACAAGAAATAGCATCAATTTGATCTAATGATATATTGGCTTTTTCTAAAGCTTCTTTATATATCATATTTATTATCTCAATATGACATCTTGAAGCAATTTCTGGAACAACTCCTCCATATTTTTCATGTATATCTATTTGAGAATTTATTATATTAGATAAAACTTCCCTGCCATTTTTAACAATAGCAACAGAAGTTTCATCACAACTTGTTTCTATTCCTAATATTATTATATCTTTTTTATCCATTATTACCATCTCTTAAAACAAATTAAATATTCCTGACACCATTCCATTTAGTAAATTAAATACTAAAGTTACTACTGGTGAAACTATATGTGAAGCTAAACCTGTTATCCATAAAAGTAAAAATCCTATATAAAAGTAAAACTCATTTCTTGCCATCCAATCTCTAGCATTATAAGATAAGAAATGATTTAATATTTTTGAACCATCTAGAGGTGGAAGTGGTATTAAATTAAATACACCTAATCCAATATTAATACTTATAATAATTGATATTAATGTTAATACAACTTGCCCTACTGTTTGAAATCCAAAAGCTGGCGCAAATCTAATTATTGCATAATAAACAATCATAAATACTAATGCTAATATAAAATTCATTGCAGGTCCTGCAAATGAAACAAGAGCATCAGCTTTTGTCATTGACATATTTCTTGTATAATTCCTAGGGTTTACTTGTACAGGTTTTCCCCAACCAAATCCAGCAAATACTAATAATACAGAACCTATTGGATCTAAATGCGAAATTGGGTTTAATGTTAATCTGCCTTGTCTTCTAGGTGTATCATCGCCCAATTTATCAGCAGCCCATGCATGTGCATACTCATGAAATGTAATTGCAATTAAAACTGCTGGTAAAGTTAGTACTAAGTTAAGCAAAAAATTTTCTTGTGATAAATTTTGAACTACATTTGTAATTATAAAAAATATTATAAAAATATATAATAATCTATTATCAAATCTAAACATATACATACCTTTCTTTAATCATTATTAATTGGTTTCATTGTTGGAAATAACAATACATCTCTAATAGAAACTGAATCTGTTAATAACATAATTAACCTATCTATTCCAATTCCTAAACCTCCTGTTGGTGGTAATCCAATTTCTAGAGCTTGAACATAATCTTCGTCCATCATTCCCGCTTCTTCATCTCCAGCTTCTCTGGCTTCAACTTGTTTTTTAAATCTTTCATATTGATCTATTGGATCATTTAATTCTGAAAATGCATTTCCATACTCTCTTCCTCCAATAAACACTTCAAATCTTTCCGTTAATCTACTATCTTTAGAAGATTTTTTAGCAAGTGGTGATATTTCTACTGGATAATCATATATAAATGTTGGTTGAATTAATGTTTTTTCAACATATTCATCAAAAAATAGACTAATAACATCTCCTCTTGTTTCTTTTGTTTTATCTGGTATTTCTATTTTTCTTTCCTTAGCTAATTTTACCGCTTCTTCATCTGTATTTATTGTATTAAAATCTATTCCTGTAACTTCTTTTATAGAATCTATCATACTAATTCTCTTCCAATTAGGTGTTAAATCTATTTCTTGCCCTTGATAATTAATTTTTGTTGTTCCTAAAACTTCGTTTGCAGTTCTTGAAAAGATTTCTTCTGTTAGATCCATCATATCGTGATAATCTTCATATGCAGCATATAATTCAAGCATTGTAAACTCAGGATTATGACGAATATCCATTCCTTCATTTCTAAATACTCTTCCCATTTCAAAAACCTTGTCAAATCCACCAACAATTAATCTTTTTAAATTTAACTCTAGAGCAATTCTTAAATACATATTAATATCCAATGTGTTATGATGTGTTATAAATGGTCTTGCAGTAGCCCCACCTGAAATTGTATTTAATATTGGTGTTTCAACCTCAAGATAACCTTTTTCTTCTAATATATTTCTAATTTTTTTAATTATTTTACTACGTAATAAAAATGTATTTTTAACTTCAGGATTTACAATTAAATCTGTATATCTTTGACGATATCTTAAATCCATATCTTTTAATCCATGAAACTTTTCTGGTAATGGTCTTAATGATTTTGATAATAATTTAATCTCTTTTGCATGAACTGATATTTCTCCTGTTCTTGTTTTAAATACAAATCCTTTTATTCCTACTATATCACCTATATCGTATGTTTTAAATTCTTTATATTTTTCTTCTCCTAAGTCATTTAAACTTACATAACTTTGTATTTTACCTTGCATATCCTGTATATGGCAAAAAGAAGCTTTTCCCATAATTCTTTTAGCCATTATTCTACCTGCAATACTTACATCTTTTCCTTCTAAATCATCATAATTATCTATTATTTGTTTACTATTATGTGTTCTTTCATATTTTGTAACATCAAAAGGATTTTCTCCCTTAGATTGCAACTCTTCTAATTTTTCTCTTCTTATTTTAATCAAATGATTCATATCTATTTCATCATTTACATTTTCCATAATATCTGTCTCCCTTCAAAAAATTCCATACTATTATATAACAAATTTCATATAATTGTAAACCTCTATATTTATTTTTATATAATATTCATTACAATTCACAGCTAATAAAATATATAAAGATTTTGATATGATAATATTTAATAAATTTTGAATGCGATTGGAGATGTTTATAGAATTCGTTATATAATTTAATGAGGAATGTTCATGGGCAAAATCTTTGATTTTGAGCCTGAATGAAAGAGGCTCATTAAATTATTTTACAAATTCTTAAATATCGTATTGAGCCGAAAAATTTATTAAATATTATCATATCAAAATCGTATGCCTTGAATAGTAACATATATTCAATTTTTAAGAAATATCTCTGTGGTACGGGCGAACAATGTTCGCCCCTACAACTATTTTATTAAATTTTTTATATATTATGGTTAATATATTTTGATATAATAATAGCTAATGATTTTTTTCTTGCTTAAATTTAGAACTTTTGTATTATTCACTTTTAACTATTCATTCTTCACTATTCACTATTTATTAGTCCCAATAAGGTCTCCTATATGGAGTTCTTTCACCTCTATCAAATCCATCATGTTCTTCTTTATCTTTTTCTTCTTTTGTACATTTTTTATTTTTCAAAGATTGTACTGTAGACTGTGCTCCATGTCTTTTTTCTGTATAAAATTCTTGTACTTCATCATGTATATTCCTATTTCTAGCTTTATCCATTAATTGCTCTACCTCCCATGATGTTTGATACTGTCCTTGTGTTCTTAAATCTGCAGAAATATATTTTCCTGTAGATCTATCTACTCTTAATTCTTGAAACTCTACTGTTCCACCAAATTCTAAATTAACAGCAAAGTCATAATTTGCATTACCTTTTATTTTCATTATACCTGTTATAGGTTGTGTTTCTACATCTTCTCCTGTTCTATCTAAATCTATTGATGTTTTCATTGTTCCATAAGATGGTTCTACACTTTCACATTGAACATATTTACCATTTTGATAACCAATTACCATAAATTTATTTTGGCTACTTGAATATGCTAAAATTGCATCTCCATCATATCCTCTTGCTTCTGGAACCTTTTCATAAAACCTTTTATCTTTTATTTTTATACATTTACTAATATCTTTTGGGTCTATACCTAAATCTTGTCCTATTAATTCTTTATCTATTACATCCACTTTATTTTCTCTTGATTTATCTGTATCTTCTTTTATTTCATCTTCTTTTTCTTTATTATCACTTACTTTATATTCTATTTCTTTTGATATAAAATTTTTATCTTTTTCATTTTCAATTGTTCTATAATTTTGTGTTAAATATAAATCTCTTTCTTTATCATCTAATCCAAGCAAAACATAATATTCACCTAATTGTTTTTTTATTCTTTCTTTATATTCATTTTCAATATTTAACTTTCCTTCTTTATCTGTTTTAGCTATTAATATATTATCTCTATCATATATTTCATGAATTATTTTTTTATCTTTACCTTCTCCAATTTGTTTATCAACCAAAAACACTTCTTCTTCTGAAAATCCTGAATATTGGAATGTTTTATTTATTAATTCAAATTCTTTATAATATGTTATATTTCTTATATTAGCATCTTTATCATTTTTTTCTAATTTTTTTCTTAAATTATCTCTTTTTTCGATTATTTGTTTTATTTCTTTTTTATCCATTTTAACCTCCTTGCGAGCCTATTTAAATTTAATAAGAATTTATTAAATAAACTCTATCAATTTCTTTTAACATTATAACATTAATTATTTACTTTTTGAAGTAGGAAAAACCCAGGCACTTATAAGCGCCTGGGTAAATGGAAAAGCTGTATGAAACCGATTGATTCCTTAAGACATTAATGTCTAAGATTATCAATCATGTTCCACGTAGACACGAGATTGTTCAGGGTTTCCATACCCCTGTCGAATGCCGTTTTGCCGTCATCGTATTTGATGACGTTGTTTTTAAATTCTTTTCTTATTTCCAATGCCTTCACCTTAGACAGATCTAAACCTGCCTTTGTAAAGATTTCTATTTCTTTAGGTGATAAAACATTCACCTCCGTAAAGGTAACAACGTCACCTTTGTTCTTATTGGTAAACCGTTCACCGACTTCCTGCGTCCAACGGTTGATGTTGGACACTTGAACAGGATTTGTGATTAATATCACCGTTCCTGTTTCCAACTGATCAAGTAACACTTTATAATCGTTATACGACCTTAAAGTGTATGCTGACTTTTTACCGGTCACTCGATTAGAAACATATATCTTAGATACTTCAAAAGAAGTATCTAATGTTCCCGAATCAAGTACTTCGACATTGGAGCCAGATGAACCTAAAGTCTCTAAGCCTCCTCTAGTTGATGTACCTGAATCCAAAACCTCTAACATTGGCGATGAATTAGCAGAAGCTAATGTCTCCAAGCCTGCTTGAGCTCTAGATTGAACAGCAGTTACCTGCTGTTCATCAGGGTCAACTAATCTAATTGATGCCTCAGATGCTTTCGCATCAATCATAGAGAACCCAACAACCATCGTTAACACAATAACAACCCGACCGATTTTTTTAACCATTTTTTCCATTTTTATTCCTCCTTTTTTTAATTATTTAATTAAAAATGGAAAATATAATAAAGCTATCGCTTTACTATTTTATTATAGCATAATTATGTTAATTTTTCAATAAAAACCATATGTTTCCTCATAGATTTTTTTGTTCAAAAAAACAACTACACTTAATAAAGTGTAGTCGTTTCGAAGGTCATTTCATTATTTCTTGAATAACGAAACAATAGCCGCAACACCGGCAGCATACCCCAAGTAACGCTGCCATTTTTGATCGCCACTTTCGTGGCTTTTTTCTTCAAGTTCAATTCTCAATACAGAGAATTGATTAGTTTGAAGATAATTAGCAGCCTGCTGCAAAATTACTGAATCAACGTCATTAACGTTCTTGATTTTTTTATCAGAAACGTCGAGCTCCTTATCCAGCATTTTTAGTGCCGAATCAAGATTTCTGTTGTTTACCTTGGAAAATATCCAAATGTATCCATTTTCAACAGATGTCTGAACAAAGCGTCCAGCAATCGCTTCTGGGTCCGCGCCATCCAGCGAAACGAATCTGTTGTCAGACTCGACAAACGCGATCGTCTCTGCTGGTGGCGTTGTTGCTGCAGCAAAAGCTGTAGTTGTTAAATTTACATATGAAAATGTAAATACCGCCATCAAGAAAATAGAAATCCGTTTAATTAATAATGTAGTCATAATTATGACCTCCTTAAAATTATAAAACTGACCAGAATTGGTCTATGAATATATTATAGCACATTTGCTTAACTTTTTCAATTTTTTATTTACATAATACCATTATTTTTCTAATACTTATCATAAATTTTCCTTATTTTTATCCAGTTGCTCATATAAAATCTTATCTAATTCTGGATACTCTTTTTTTAATTTTATAATCCTTCCCTCTTTATTTATCATACAATGCTCTGTTTCCCCTATTGCTATAACTTCTCCATCTTTGTTCATCACATATCTTATAGTTAATCTTATCCCATTATATTTTACAAGCTTAGTTTCTATTTCTATAATATCATCAAATGTTGTATTTTTCTTATATTTACAATTCAAATTAATAACTGGTGAACTTATTCCTAAATCTTCGCATTTTTTATAGCTCCATCCTAACTTATCCATCCAGTATACTCTTGCTTCTTCCATAAACCTAGGATAATTTGAATGATGTGTTATTCCCATTTTATCTGTTTCATAATAATTAACTCTATGTTTATATGTATCCATTTTTTATGCTCCTTTTTACTTTATAATATTTTTTCAGTAATGTTAATTGTATATCTTTATCTTAATTTTATCAAGTTATTTCTGTATATAAAAATAACTTCACTATAGCTATTCAGAGGTAGAATAATATCTCCAATTTTTGAGAAATATCTCTGTAGAACGGGCGAACAATACTTTTCCCTACAACTATTATATTAGATATCATTTTATATATTATGTTTTATATAATTTAGCAAATAGTAAGTTCAATAACATTTACAATATTACCATTTTCTTTAATTATATCAATTAAATCTTCTACTTTAATCCATAACGTTGCTGTATTATCATTTGGATGCACTCCTATAATATGTTTATCTTTCATAAAATCTTTATCTATATAAAATTGAACTTTATTTTCTTTATCGTTCAATAAACCTAGTGGAGTTACTGATCCAGCTCTCAAATTCATTATATTTAATAAATCATCTTCACTTGCAAAACTTAATGGTCTCATATTATTTTTCTTTCTAAATTCTTTTAAGTCAATTCTTTTATCTCCTTTAACTGTGATAAGATAATAATTTCTTTTTTTATCATCTCTAACAAATAAGTTTTTTGCATCATACTCTGGATATGGTATGTCAACTTCTTTTAGTTCTTCCATATTATAAACAGCTTTATGTTCTGTTATCTCATACCATATATTTTTTGATTTTATAAAATCATATATTTCTTGTTTATTCATAATTTATCTCACTTTCTAATTAGAATTTATACTTTTACAAAAAAGAAGATTCCTCTTTTCTCATTTCTTCTTCAAATCTTTCTTCATATTCTTTTATTTCTTCTTGAAAATCATTATATTTCATAAACCAAGTACCAATTTTTATATCGTCAAATCCTGCTAATGTATGAAAATCTATTACTTTATATCCTAATCCAAAATATTCTATTGTACCTCCATCATTTATCATTCCTGCTGGATTTTGAATACAGAAAATAGGTTTTTCCTGTTTTTTCACTCTATTATAATCTATTACAAAAAATACAATTCCTAAAATAACTATTATTCCTAAAACAATTCCAATAACTTTTAACCACTTTTTCATACACTTTACCTTTTTCCTTTCTTATTTTTATAAACAAAATTACTATTTTTTAACTAAATATTATCATATGTTTGTTATTTTATCAATTATACGAATTATCATAGGAGAGGTGGTGATGTTTATGTTTAAAGTGATACTATTTTTTATAATATCCTTTATGTTATCTTTAACATTAAACGTTGACTTAGCATCAGTTCTGTATAAGAACTGGGTTGATAAGCAACTACATAAATAAAAAAACACATCTGTACTTGACGGTTAGGTGTGTTTTTTTACATATATAACTGGCAAACCACGTTTGTGGTTTCTCCATTTCCTATTTTTATTATAATCAAATTTATTGAAAAAGTCAATAAAAATTGCAATTTATTATTTTTTTCTAATATTCTAATTGCTGTTTCTTTCTAAATTAAAATTGGCACTTTCATTCATTTTTTATTTAAAAATTCAAAGATATTTAATTTTCTAAAAAATTTCAAAAATAAAATGATTTGTATACAAATTGTATACTGAATTTTAAAATCAAAAGCTAGTTCCTTTAACATGAAAACAAAAAATTGAGAGGATGATTTATATATGAAAATTGAATACTCAAAACTAGGAGATTATTATTTTCCAAATTTATACTTAGATACTAATTTCAAATATTCCAAAATTGGTAGATATGGAAAGTTAAGATTAAAATTTCTAAAAGAACACAGAAAAGCAGAATATATTATTTTATTTATGAATAATAAACTGCAAGATAAAATATATCAATCCTATACATATAGCATTTTAAATGTATGGGATTGAAAAATAATTTTAAATTATAAATAAACAAACTTTTGTTTATTTATAATTTAAAATATGTTATACTTTGAAAAGCGAGGTAAGATTATGAATGATGAAATTCACAATAATATTGAAGAAACTAAAAATTTATTAAATAGTATTAATAATTCTGATGCTATTCAATTTTCTGAATGGACTAAAGAAAAAGCTAATTTAAGATATAATGGAAAACTTCCTAAATTTCCAATATATAATAATTTTATTTACTGGTGTAATCTTGGAATAAATATTGGAAGTGAGCAAAATAAATTAAGACCTGTTTTAATATTAAAAACTTCTAAAAATTCTCCTATATGTACTATTCTCCCACTAACAACAAAAAGATTAGAAGATGACTTTTGGTTTCATATTGATTTAGAAGAAATCGACTCTACTATTTTAGTTGAACAATTAAAAGTTGTTAGCAAAATAAGAATTACAGATCCATATAGAAAAAAAGGAAAATTAGTTACTATTTCACAAAATGATTGGGACAAGATTAATTCACAACTTGAAAGTTTATATAGGTTAAGACCACTAAAAAATGAATAAATTTCTGAATTTTGCTTGACTTTCTGACATAGAATAGTTTATAATAAAATTAATAAAACATTAGTGTCCGTTCTGAAAAGAACGTAATCATTATAATCCGATAGCTCGAAAGGCTATCGTTTTTTATTGAATATAATTTGAAATTTTTTCATATACTATTATTACATTAGTGTCCATAGCATTTTGCTATGTAAGTCATTAATATAGGAGAAAATCTAAGATATTGATTTTCTCCATTTTTGATTAGCTATTATTCAATTCTTCTAATTCTTCAATTACATTTTCCCAAGGATATACGGAAACTAAATTATAGTTAATATTTAGTTTATTGCATTCTTCTTTGGATAATTGTTTCATTTGTAGTCATCGCCCAAGTAGTAAAACATGTATTTTTTTCAATTAAAATAAAAATTATATATTAGTATATAAATTGTATACTAATAGTATTTTTTAATAAAAAAAATAGACTTATCAAAAGCTCTAAAAACATTGATAAATCTATGGTGCAGATGATCGGAATCGAACCGATACGGGAGTTTAAGTCCCGCAGGATTTTAAGTCCTGTGCGTCTACCAGTTTCGCCACATCTGCATTTGTCTTTCAACATTTGTTATTATAATACGCTAATAATCCATTGTCAATACCATATTTTAATTTTTTTTATTTTGTATGAAAAATTATTATAATTCACCTTCAAAATTTATATGTTCAATTTTTTGAGTAATATCTCTGTAGAACTGGCGAACAATACTTTCCCCTACAACTGTGGGAGCGAAAATAAAATCCACCAAATGGAGTATGAACCAATTATATTATATTAAATTTTCTGTAATTTATAAATGTAGTATTTGTTAAATATTATTTTTTTCTATATTATGTTTTATAGAATTTAATATAATAATATTAAATAAATTTTGAATGCGATTGGAGATGTTTTAAGAATTTGTTATATAATTTAATGAGGAATATTCATGTGCAAAATCTTTGATTTTTAGCCTGATGAAAGAGGTAAATGCAACAAAAAAACTTCCTATAAATCAATTTTATAAGAAGTCATTTGTATGAATATTCATAAATATATAAAATGATTATTTGTTATTAACTAAATCTTTTAATGCTTTTCCAGCTTTGAAAACAGGTGCTTTTGATGCAGGTATTTTTATTTCTTCCTTAGTTTGTGGGTTTCTTCCTTTTCTAGCTGCTCTTTTTCTTACTTCGAAAGATCCAAATCCAACTAATTGAACTTTATCACCTTTAACTAATGCTTCTGTTACAACATCTATAAAAGCATTAACTGTTGCTTCAGCACTTTTTTTTGTTTCATTTGTTTGAGCAGCTATTGCTGCGATTAATTCAGCTTTGTTCATTTAAATTACCTCCTAAAATATTTGTATATGTAGAAATTACATCTACAATAAATCTTATTCGCCAAATTTAGATAAAATCCTTCTTTATTTTATCATTTTTTCAGCTTAATCCTTTTCGCCTCTAAGCATTACAGCAATTTTTGCAAGATTTTCTATTTTGTTTAATTTTCTCTTTCCTTACTCTCCCAACAGTTTCATTATTTGCATATTTTTATTGTTTTATACATTCTTTAACATAAATTTTTTTAACAAAATTATTAATTTTCCTTATAAATTCTTAGTTTAACTAATATATTATATATTTTTTGTCCATATGGTAACATATATATATCCTCTTTATTTAAAACTCTTACTGCTAATATAGATAATATATATATAATAACAGCTGAAATCATCGCAATTGCAGATGCTAATCTTTCTGCAATAATTCCATTTAAAAACATATATAATGCATATGAGCATATCGCCATCATTACAGTACATATAATTGGTTTTATAAAGAATTTTCCTACTCCAAGATTTAATTTTATATTTTTTCTTAACACAGTAAATCCTATTGTAAATGATATCATATGACACACAACAGAACCTATTGCTGCACCACATGCTCCAATCCATGGTATTGGTACTAAAACTAAATTTAAAATGAATTTTGCACAAACTCCGACACCGCAATGCAATTGCTGGAACCATAATTTTCCCAAATCCTTGTAGTGCACCATTTACCGTTTGAGCTAAAACTGTAAAAATAACTGTTAAACTACTTATTTGTAATATTAACTCACCTTCATTTGCGTTTGGATATAATAAATTAAGTATTGGTTCTGCAAAGATAAACATTCCCACAGTACAAGGCAATCCAATAAGCATTGTTATAAGTAACGAAAATGATACTCTTTTTTGTGCTGTTTTAAAATCTTTTTTAGCCATTGCAGCTGAAATTGCTGGAACTAATGCTGTGGCAAAAGCAATATTAAATGATAGAGGTAATGATGTTAATGTATCTACTTTTCCTCCAAGTATTCCATATTGTGCTTTAGCTTCATTTTCTGGCATAAATTCTTTTAAACTTCTTACAACAGTAAATGAATCTATATTTTTGTTAATTGCAGACATCATTGAACTTAAAGCCATCGGTATTGATGTAAATAATATCTTTTTTATAATACTAAATATGCTTTCTTTTCTCTTAACTGTAGATGATTTAATATCTTGCCACATTTCTCTTCTTTTATATTTATAGAAAATATATAAATATGAAAAACTAAGAAATATAGAAAAAGTTGTTGCTAAATTTGCTGCAGCTGCCATCAAAACTGTATTTGCATTTGATATTACAGATACTGCTGATACAAGTCCAATTGTTAATGTTGTCTTAAATAACTGTTCTAATGTTTGAGAGTTTGCAGTTGCTCTCATATTTTCTTTTCCATTAAAATATCCTCTTATAACAGAAGATATCGCAACAAAAAATATTGCTGGTGATAATGCTACTAATGTAAGCTCAGCTTCTGGTATTTCAAGCATTTTATTCGCAATAAAACCTGCTCCAAAAAATAATAAAGCGCTTCCTATAAGTCCAATAAAAGAAAAAGTAACAAAAGCAACTTTAAAAATTCTATGTGCCCCTCTATTATCTCCTATTGCAGTTCGTGCAGAAACAAGTTTTGATATTGCATTTGGTACACCTATTGATGAAACAGTTAATAATAATGCATATATTTGATATGCTCCACCACTTATGGCATTACCTTCATCTCCATATCCAGGCTTATTTGTAAGATATAAATTATATACTAAACCTAGTATTTTTATAAGGACTTGTGAAAACATTAATGCTAATACTGCTTGCATAAAACCTTCTTTTTTTCTAGGTTTTGGTTTATATCTTTTCCCCCTTCTTCCCATTATACTTCCTTTCAATTTATATTTTATCAACTTAAATTATGTAACTATTCACATCTAAAATTTTTATGTTTAATTTTTTAAGTAATATCTCTGTTGGCACGGGCGAACAATGCTTGCCCCTACATATATTCTATTAAATCTTTTACAATTTATAAACATGTTATTTTTTTTACATCATATTTTTTATATTAGTTTTTTCTCTGAATAGCTACTAAATTATTATAAACTAATCTTTCATAAATTTATTTAGCAATTTAACTATTATATAATTATATTTATTTTATAAATAATATTCAAGTAATTTTAAAAACATTCTATATAAATTCTGTAAAGCAGAGTTCTATTCACATCTAAAATTTTTATTTTTAATTTTTTAAGTAATGCCTCTGTAGTTCGGGCGAACACTGTTCGCCCCTACATTAGATTTCTTATATATTATATTTTATAGATTTTGATATAATAATATTGAATAAATTTTGAATGCGATTGGAGATATTTTTAGAATTTGTTATATAATTTAATGAGGAATGTTCATGGGCAAAATCTTTGATTTTGAGCCTGAATGAAAGAGGCTCATTAAATTATTTTACAAATTCTTAAATATCGTATTGAGCCGAAAAATTTATGAAATATTATTATATCAAAATCATATGCTGTGAATTGTAACAATTCTAACTAATCCTTTACATAAATTTTCAAAAAGTCTTGTTTTTTCTTCATTTTTATAGGATAATATATATTGTAATTTTAATATTAATTAAAGGTGGGGACTACTTGTGAATATAGTAGATAGATTTTTACGTTTTCTTGGAACAGATAGAAATAGTTTTTTAACTTTTATATTAACACTTGTAACTATATATATAATAGTAGATAGAGTTTTAGAAATTTTATTTTTATGCTTTACTGGTGTAGGTACTTCATATTGGGGGCCAATACAATACACCCTTGCTCTTGCATGCCCAGTTTTTGCATTTTTATTTTCAGGATCATCTAAATTTATAAAAAATGATAAAACAAAATTATCATTTTTCTATCTATATTGTATTGCATTATATTTAATAACATTATCAATGTTTGTAACTTGGATAAATCAATTATGTTGGGTTCTTATGATGTTTTTACCAAATTATGAAGGTATTGTTAGTGAATTTCCGGAATTAGTACAATCTGCATTCACAGCTTTAGCAATCTATTTGCCAATAGTAACAGCTCCAACACTATTTCAGAAACTATATATGTCTGTAAATGAAACAAAATCTATGAGAGAATCAATTTTAGATTATAGGGGTATAGATTTATCACCTTCTCCTGATGGAATAGGTGAATATACATGTGAAATGTTAATCTGTACTGATAAGGAAACAAATACTAAAGTAATAACACCTGAAAATAAAAGATTTGAATCTACTTTAGTTGTAGGTGTAACTGGTGCCGGAAAAACATCTATGGTTTTTGAACCAATGATAGCAAGAGATATTGAAAAGAAATTTTTCTTTAAAGAGATAGCCAAAGAGATGGCTTTTACTGCTTTGAAAACAGGAATTGCATCTTTGCATTGTCCTTATGATAATGACTACATAAATAAGAATTTCTCTTTGAAAATGTTACAACCTAATCCAGCTAAAGAAAAAATCTATAACGAATATATGAAAAAAATGATTTATACTATTAATGGAAGTAATATTATATATAAAGACTTAGGTCTTACATATATGGCACCAGATGGAGAATCTGCACAGAAAATTTTAAATGTTGCTAAAAATTTTGACATTCCTGTTAATTTAGTAGATCCTTCTAGTTTAACTTCAGTTGGATTAAATCCTTTTGTTTATGATGATCCATTAAAAGTAGCTATAATAATATCCTCTGTATTAAAAGGTATGCTTTATATTGATAAATCAACAGATTCAGAAGAAATATATAGACAAAATATGGCACTTCAAGCTGTTGAAAATATAGCTATTATATTAAAAGAAATGTACCCAAGAATAAAAGATGGTATACTTCCTAATTTATCAGATTTATTGAAAATGCTAAATGATTTTGATTTAGTAGAAGCAATGTGTGAAAAAATGAAAGATTATCCAGAATTAGTAGAAAAATATTCTAATCAATTAAATTATTTTAAAAAGACATTCTATCATACTGGAAGTAATAGAGCAGATACTGAAAAATTCGTATTTCCTATTGTTAATCAGTTAGATTCATTATTAAGGAATTCTGGTGTAAGAAATATTTTATGTAATAGAACAAATAATATAAATTTTGATGATGCTTTAAAAGATGGTCAAGTAACAATAATATGTACAAGAAGAGGAGACTTAGGTGGTTTATGTCATAAAGCATTTGGGTTATTCTTTATATTGTCAATGCAACACTGTGTACTTTCAAGACCAGGTACTGAAAAAACAAGAATACCTCATTTCTTATATATAGATGAATTTTCAACATATATTTGTCATGCAACAGAAGCTCTATTTACTTTGTATAGAAAATATAGAGTTGGTACTATAGTATCTGTACAAAACCTTTCACAATTAGAAGGTGACGCAAGAGACAGCGGATTTAAAGATACTATACTTTCAAATTGTGGCACTGAAATATTCTTTGGAAATAATACACCACAAGATAATGCTTGGTGGGAAAAAGAATTAGGACAAAAAAGAGATTGGCAGTCTAAATCTGATTACAATTTAGATAAAGGTGAATATGAACATAAATTAGGTGGAATTTCATATGGTTGGGCTGCAATATTACCAGCTGGTAAAATTCAAACTTTAGGATTTAAATCATGTGGTTATAAAACAAAAGATGTAAAAGGAAGATTTAAATCTGGTTTAGGAGTATTAGATTTCTTACCTGCAAAATATCAACAACCACAAGAAACTAAAATATTCAATTTTACAAGATTTACTCCTGGAGTATATACTGATGAAAAAGAACACAAATTTAGAAATAAATTTAATTATAAATCTGTAAATTTTGATTCTGCAGATGATGTAGATCCAATTCAAACAGATAATTCTAATTCAAGATATTTATTTAAGAATAAAAATTCTATATCTTTCGATTTATCAGAAAATAGTACTGATGATGATGAAAATTAGATAGAGAAATAATGAGATAAATCTAGCCTCGCTATAGGAAATGTAATTTTCTATTAGATAAAAAAAATCTATAAACAAATTAATTTGTTTATAGATTTTTTTATCTAATCTAATAATTTTATTTCTACATTCTCCATTTTATATTTTTTTGTTTCCTCATCTAATCTAAATTCATACATTGACTTTTTCAAAGATTCTTCATTTTGTTTTAAATCTGTTGTAAAAAATAATTGTAATTTAGGTATTTCTAATTTATTTTTTACAATTTCTCTAAATACTTCTACCATATGTTTATCATCTTCACAAATGAAAACTAATTGTGGTGGTCTTTCAAAATCTGAATCGTTAGGAACAAAATTCTCATAAAAATCTTTATAAAGTCTCATTCTTTCATCTAATCTTTTTTCCCAATCTTCTTCTCTTCTTACTACTTCAAATAAGAAATCTATTGACTTACCATTTTTAGATAATTTAACACTACCTCCATATGGTTTGAAAACTTTACCCAATTGTTTTGCTTTTAATACAGGTTTTACACAATATGAATCAAATGTTTTTACTTTTCTCATATATGCAATAATTGCTTGATTTCCTGCTAATCTTTTCTTTATTAAAGCTACTGGTTTTGTATTATCTGTTGGTTGCCATCTACATTCAATCTCTTTTGAATTTAATAAGTATTTTCCCATTTTCTCTAAACAATATATTCTATATATACATTTTCCTTCTTCAGATGAAAAATAATATCTTGTTAAAATTTTGCTTTTTACCAATTGCTCTAATTTATTATTTAATTTTTCCTGTGATTTTATATCTACATTCATATACTCTAACATTTGAAACAATTGCCTTGAAGTAATAAATTCAAATTTATTTACTAATTCCATAATCTTAAAATGAACCTCATTTATATGTCCTAAATTAATTTTATATATTATTTGGTTCATTGATACATATCCATCTTTACCATCAAAATTTTTTACCTCACCTTCTCTTATTGCAAAAGGTGAAATTGATGTTTTTATCTCAGAATCTTTTACCATAATACATTCCTCCCTTAAAAGGTATTAATTTCAATAACCTTTAAATTTAATCTTCTATAATATTTTACCATATTTACTAGTATTTGTCCAATTATAATAAACTATTAACCTCATCTTGTGATAAATATCTCCATTTTCCTATCTTCATATCATTTACACTAATATTCCCTATTTTACTTCTATGTAATGCAACAACACTTTTATTAATACTTTTAAACATTTTTCTTATTTGCCTATTTCTCCCCTCATGAATTATCACTTCAATTCTTGTTAGATTTTTATCTTCTACTTTCTTTAAAATTCTAACTTTAGCACTTTTAGTTTTATATCCATCAATAATAACTCCCTTCCTTAACATTTCAATTTCATCTATTGATATATCCCCTTTTATAGTAACATTATAAGTTTTATCAACTTCATGTTTTGGATGAGTTACTTTATACACAAAATCACCATCATTTGTAAGTATTAATGCACCAGAAGTATACATATCTAATCTTCCAACAGGTACTACTTTCTTATCAATTTTTACTAAATCCATAACAGTATCCCTATTAAATTGATCTTTTACTGTTGTAACATATCCAATCGGCTTATTTAATAATATATATACTTTTTCATCATTTTTTATTATTAATTCTTCATCAAAATATACTTTATCTACTTCAGGATTAATTTTTGTTCCCAACTCTGTTTGTATTTTACCATTTACTTTTACTCGTCCTTCAATAATATACTCTTCAGCTTTTCTTCTTGAAGCTATTCCACATTCAGCTAAAAATTTTTGTAATCTTATCTTTTCCATATAATTAATCACTATTCCTCTTTGTCTAATTTTTCTAAAATATCCTTAAAATATTTTGGAAGTTCCGCTTCTAAAACCATTTTTTTATTACTTGTAGGATGCACAAATTCAATCCTTTTAGCATGCAAACATTGTCCTTTTACTCCAAATTTATTTTTCCCATTTGAATACACTTCGTCACCAACAACAGGATGTCCAATTTCAGCTAAATGAACCCTTATTTGATGGGTTCTTCCTGTATCTATTTTAAGCTTTAATAAAGTATATCCATTATATCTTTTTAAAACATTAAAATGTGTAATAGCTTCCTTTCCTTTTTCACTTACAGCCATTTTCTTTCTATCCTTTGTACTTCTTGCAATTGGCATATTTATTGTTGCATTGTTTTCTATAACATTTCCCCTTACTAATGCAATATAATACTTATTTACTTTTCTATTTTTTATCTGTTCAGATAAATTTATATGTGCTTTATCATTTTTAGCAACAATAATTATACCAGATGTATCTTTATCTAATCTATGAACAATACCTGGTCTAATTTTACCTCCTATACCAGATAAGCTATTTTTACACTTTTGCATTAATGCATTAACTAAAGTATCTTCTGTCCTACCATTTCCAGGATGTACTACCATACCTTTTTCTTTATTTATTACAATTATATCCTCATCTTCATAAATAACATTAATTGGAATATCTTGAGCTTTTATATCTATTTCCTCTGGCTCTTGCAAATCAAACTCTATGATATCCCCTTCACTAACTTTATAAGAAACTTTTACATTCTTATTATTAATTTTTAGTTTTCCATCATTTATTAATCTTTGTATTGTCATTCTAGAAATATCTTTATAAACTTCTGCTATCAATTTATCTATTCTTTTATTTTCGTCTTCTTTTTTTACTATATATTTGTTCATTTTAAATCCTTTCTAAAATACACAATTTCCTTCAAATTTTATATTATTTTTAAAGACATAGCAAAAAACTATGTCTTATTTTCATTTTCTTTATTTTTATTTTTTTCTAAAGTTCTAACTTCTTTAAACCAAAATCTTATTATTGATATTACAAGAATAATCCAACCAATACTTATACATAAATCTGCTAAATTGAAAATTGGAAAACTCATTAATTGATTTATATCTATGTAATCTACTACAAAGCCTCTAAATAATCTATCAATTAAATTACTAACTCCCCCTGCAATTATTAATTCTAAGGCAATCATTGTTTTTTTGTCTATTCTATCTTTTTGCAAAACCATAAATCTTATTATTATAGCAATTACAATTATACTAATTAATGCAAAACCTATAGTATCACCTTGTCCAACTCCAAAAGCACCACCTGTATTTTCATAATATGTTAAACTAAGGAAACCATCTATTAATACTTTACTTTCAGTAAGATTATTTATTACTATTATATTTACTATTTGCATTAATAATATAAATAATATTATAAACCCAATAATTTTTATCCAACTTTTCTTTAGTTTTTCCTCCATATGAACCTCCAACTAGTAATTAATCATTACTTGCTAATCTTTCATAAAAATAAAAATAATCATCATTATATAATAATTTATAATCTGAATTTCTAGACAAGAACATATTCAATTTAGCATTTTTATAAACTAAAACATGTGTTATTTCATATTCTTTAAATTTATTTTCATAGTATACACTTATGTTAGAAATATTAATAAAATCTGAAAATATATCTTTTTCACCATTAAATTCAGGTGCATATAAATCAGCTCTTGAATCTATAAATACTGGTATTCCCCTAAATAATAAATAACTACCATAATTATATTCATTATATATTCTCATATTTTCTACATCTACATTTTCTAATATATAATTTGATGCAGCTACTGGATATGAACTTTCACTTATGTATTGATTATTTACCTTTGGCTTAAACATATAAATACTTATAATTAGAATTATACCTGCTGTAATAATAACTCCCTCTGCTTTGAGTATAAAGTTTTTCAGTTTATCAAAACCTGTCGGATCATATTTATCAAATAATGCTGTTACTAATCTAGTTAAAATAACTGATCCAATTAATACAAACATCGAAATTTGCCTTCTAGAGCTTAAAGCTAGTAATAGCAATCCTCCAATCATAAACAGATCTCTTAATTTAATTTTTGTATCTGTAAATAACAATATAGCTAAAAATACTATTATTAAGCATAAGAAATCTTTTGAATTAATTAATGTAAGTGGCAAATGTTCATTTATATTATCCATTGTATTTCCTTCAACTGTTTTTAATAAATATGTATATGGAGTATCACCAAGTGGGGTAAGTAGTCCTGTAAATGCACAAATAATCATTATTAGTATTAAAGCCTTTACATTATCATTTTTTTCTATAATTATTTTATATGATTTTTCTCTACGTTTATTTGTGTTTTCTTTTTGTATAATTATTTCAGCTTCAAGTGCAGCAATTCTAGCTTGAATATTTTTTAATTTTTCCTCACTCAAATTCTTTTTCTTTGATTTTAGTTTTAAAAATTTTATTTTTATTATTCTCATATAATTTGCATTACCAAATAATGATACTATATATTCACCAATATAAGGTAAGAATAAAACAAAATAAAATGGCCATACTGCTGAATGAAGATTTGCAATAAGTATTGGAATTATTATTAAGCCAACAGCATATCGCTTTTTCTTAGATTCCAAAAATTTTTCTATAAAATATATAGTAATAACAAACAAAATAAATGTAACAAGTTGTGCTCTAGCTGCTACATATGATTTCATAAAATACATTACACCGTATTGTTATAAAAAAAGATAATACATTATTTTTAGTTAATCTTGAATTTACGAAATAAACTGCAATTCCTAGTATACAAGATAATATAAGTGTTGATATATATATTCCATCAAATCCACCTATATTATATATTTCAAATATTCCTAAATCATATAACCAATGTGGAAAAGTATATGGTAAACCTTCGTGCCATGAAAAAGGATCTATTCCATTTGCTAAAACTGATATTCCATTTTGTGCAATATATTCACCTATTTTAATAGTATAATATGTATCATTTTGTAAAGTAACTGGTGTTATTGCCATACAAAATACAGCTATTAAAATAATAGCAAAAATATTAAAAGCTAAATTTTTTTTCTTCTCCATCTAATTCCCTCTTTTTTATTCATAAATTTACTATATCTTATCATAACATGAAGATTCTTACAATATTATTATAACAAATTCTTTATCTTATAACTGTTCATTAGTTAGTATTGACATCTTATATAATTATATATTCAATTTTTCGAGAAATAACTTTGTATAGCGGGCGAACACTGTTCGCCCCTTACAACTTGAACTATACCAATAGATTTTTTTGTATTATAATTTATAGAATTTAATATAATAATATTCCATAAATTCTTTTACTTACTCTGCAAAATAAATTATTCATTATTAATTATTCACCATTCACTATTCATTGCAACATTTGGTTGCAGATTAGTGTTCACCCAACTATTCTCCTAAACCAAAACTTACTCCTAAAGCACTATTTATTTTATTCATAATATTTTCATCATCTATATGTCCAATTTTCTCTTTAAGTCTACTTTTATCAATAGTTCTTATTTGTTCTGTTAAAATTACAGAATCAGACTTTAATCCAAATTCTTCTGAGTCTATTTCTATATGTGTAGGTAATTTATTTTTATTCATTTGAGATGTTATTGCTGCTGCTATAACAGTAGGACTATATTTATTCCCTAAGTCATTTTGTATAATTAATACTGGTCGTATTCCTCCTTGTTCTGAACCTACAACAGGACTTAAATCTGCATAAAACATATCTCCTCTTTTTATTATCATAGTATTCACTCCTACTAATTTCCATATTTAGAATTTATATTTTGTTATATTTTAAATATTGTAGAAGTTAATTTATATTTAAGATAATACTTTATCTTCTTTTATTCCATTAACCTCTATCCTATTATATAATATGTAAACTAGTGTATTTTGTGAACCATCTTTTATTTGTAATTCTCTTGGTTTTCCTGTGTTTTTATCAATTATTAAATTTTTGGAAACAATATATTTATTTATATCTGTTTGAGCAGTTAATATTATATTATTTTCATTTTCTTCTATATTTGTTATATCTCCATTTTTATAATCTTCTATAAATGAATTTAATAATAATTGATTATTTGTAATATATTTATAATCTTCATATATTTTATTCAAATTTAATTTTGTATTTTTTATATTTAATTTTCCATTATCATACATAATTATTGTTCCACTTATATTTTCAGGTTCTAATATTTCTTGTTTAAATAATCTATCACCTATATTAGTTTGATTTATAACATATGTATTTTCATTTTTATTACTAATTATTTTTACTGTTATATTCGAATCATAGGATTTAATATTTAAAATATTATCTACAATTTGTTGTGTAGATTTGCTACTTATATTATTGCCAATAATCATATTTTTATAATAAATTTTTATAAAAAAAACTATACTTAAAAATAAAATAATTAAGATTACAAATACAAATACTTTTTTAATATTTTTCACTATTATCCTCCCAAAAAAATAGTAAGAAAATAAAATTATTCTCTTACCATTTTTATTCAAATAGATTTAAAGTATTCTATCAAATAATACTCTAAGCTTTTCCTATCATTTATAGTATTTATAATTCCTCTTATTTTACTAGAATTTTTTAAATTTTTAATATACCATCCTATATGCTTTCTCATTTCTTTTACAGCAATTGTTTCACCTTTTTCTTTTACTAACAAATCTAAATGTTTTAAAATAATATTCAATTTTTCATTATTTGTTACGTTATTTTTATACTTTCCAGTTTTTAAATAATATACTATTTTGTCAAATATCCATGGATTTCCTAAAGCTCCTCTGCCAATCATAATTCCATCTACTCCAGTATATTCGAACATTCTAACTGCTGAATTTTCATCTATTATATCACCATTTCCTATTACAGGAATATTAACTGATTCTTTTACTTTTTTTATTATTTCTAAGTCTACATTACCTGAATAATATTCATCTCTTGTTCTACCATGTATAGTTATCATTGAAGCTCCCGCTGATTCTATAATCTTAGCTGCTTCAATAGCTACAATGTTTTCTTTATCCCAGCCTTTTCTTATTTTTACACTTATAGGAATTCCATTGCTATTTTTCACAGCAGTTTCTACAATTTTTCCTATTAACTCTAAATTTAATAATAATCTGCTTCCATCTCCATTTTTTACAACTTTTGGTGCAGGACATCCCATATTTATATCAATAATATCAGCATATTTAGACACATATTTTGTTGCACATTTTATAGCATCTAAGTCACTTCCAAAAATCTGAACTGCAACAGGTCTTTTTTCACCTTCCATATTCATTAATTTTATTGTTTTTTCATCATTATAAAATATTCCCTTACTACTAATCATCTCAGTAAATACTAGACCTGGCCTGAATTCTTTACATATCAATCTAAATGGCAGGTCTGTTATACCTGCCATTGGAGCTAGAAAAATATTATTTTCTAGCTCAATATTTTTTATTTTTAATTTATGCAAATACATATATACTCCTTATTCTACAAATATTGCCTTTTGCCTTCTTCCACTTATATTCATTAATAAAGCTAATAAAATAAAACTTGTAATTAATGAACTTCCACCGATAACTAACAAAAGGCAGTGGAACCCCTGTTATTGGCAATAATCCAATCGTCATACCAATATTTTCTGCCATATGGAAGAAAAATATCCCTGCAATTCCACTAGCAATATATGAACCGCAGATCATCTTTTGCAGTTTTTGCAATATAAATTGCTCGGGTTATGAGAGTTACATATATTACTACAACTCCACCTGCTACAAGAAATCCCATTTCTTCACCTATTACAGAATATATAAAATCTGTTGTCTTAGGATATAAGAATCCCAATTGTGTTTGATTTCCTTTAAAAATTCCCATTCCTAACAATTGTCCTGCTCCAATTGCAAGTTTTGATTGTATTATATTATATCCTGAACCACGTGGATCCAAATTAGGATCTAAAAATACTTCAATTCTCTTTTTTGCATGATCTGGTAAAACATATATAAATAGTATTGGTACAATTATTACAACTGCCAAAATAGCACCAAATATATATCTTTTATATATTCCTGAAACAAATATCATAAATGCAAAAGCTACTATAAAAGCCATAGCAGTTCCATAGTCAGGCTGCTTAACAATTAATAAAACAGGAATTACCAAACTTACTATAACAGCTAGCAATCTTAATGGTTTATTAATATCTGTTTTTTTCCTTTTTTGTAATTTTGTCATTATATAAGCAATAAATAAAATTATAGCAACTTTAGCAAATTCCGCAGGTTGAAATTGAAAAAATTTCAAATCAAACCAACTTGTAGCACCATTTTTTTCTTCTGTAAAAAGCACCAGTATTAATAAAATAATAATTATACCATAGTATATTGGTGAAAACTTTGCAATTAACTCATAATCAATTGATACAACAATTAAAAATATTGGTATACATATTAAAAACCATTGTATTTGTTTTCTAAACTCTTCATAATCAGAATTTTGTGTTGCTGATAATAATGCAACTAATCCTACAGCAAATAATATTAAACTACATATAAGTATTCCCCAGTCCATATTTTTAAGAATTCTTTTTTTCATTTAATAACCTCAAATCTTAAAAATTATTTTATAAGTTCTTTATATAATACTTAATTTTACACTTTGCTACTTTCTTTAATTTTTTCTTTTTTTATTTCTTTTGCCTCTGATTCAATTTTCTTTTCTTGATTTTCTGTTTTTTCTTTTATATCTTTTTGTTTAAGTTCCTCTTTATTTTGTTTCTCTTCTTTTTTATTTTCTACATCTTTGTTTTCTACTTGAGAAGTTTCCTCCTTGTTTTCATCTTGTTTTTCATTATGCTCTTCTTTTTTCTCACTTTCTTCTTCTTTTTTTTCTGTTATATTTTCATCTTCTTTCTTCTCTTCTTTCATTATTTCTTTTTTCATATCATTTCTTATATTAACTATTGGTATATTTGCATATAATGCAGGTGCACCATTTGTACCATCATCGTTAGATTTATTTGTAAGTCTAACATCTATAGACTTTTCATCTACTTCTACATATTTTTTTATTACCTCTATTATTTCTTGTTTCATTAACTCAAGAAAATCAGCAGATACATTAGCTCTATCCTGCATTAAAACTAAATGAAGTCTCTCTTTTGCAGTATCTTTAGATTGATTTTCATTTTGTTTCTTTTTTGACATACCTTTAAAAAAATTTAAAACATTTTCAAACATGCTTTACCTCCAACTATTTTTTTCGTGTAAATATACTTTTTAATTTACTAAAGAAACCTTCCCTTTCCTTTCCAGGTATTGAGACTTCAATATTTTCTCCTAAAATTCTTCTTGCAATCTCTAAATATGCTTTTCCTGAAGGTGCCTTTTTGTTTGAAATAACTGGTTCACCTTTATTTGTTTGTGTAATTATGTATTCATCATCTGGTACAACACCTATTAATTCTATTGATAATAAATCTACAATATCATTAACATCCATCATTTCGCCTTTTTTTACCATTGCTGGTCTTAATCTATTTATTACTAATTCAGGATTCTTTATTTCAGATGACTCTAATAACCCTATTATTCTGTCGGCATCTCTTATGGCTGATATTTCTGCTGTTGTAACAACTATAGCTCTATTAGCACCTGCTATAGCATTTTTGAATCCTTGTTCTATTCCTGCAGGACAATCTATTAATATAAAATCGAATTCTTCTTTTAGTTTATCTGTTAGTTCTATCATTTGTTCTTCATTTACAGCACTCTTATCTCTAGTTTGTGCAGCAGGAAGTAAATATAATTCTTTAAATCTTTTGTCTTTTATTAATGCTTGTCTAAGTTTACATTTTTTTTCAACAACATCAACAATGTCATAAACTATTCTATTTTCAAGACCCATTACAACATCTAGGTTTCTTAATCCTATATCTGTATCTACTAAAACAACTTTTTTTCCATTTAAAGCTAATGCAGAACCAAGATTTGCAGTTGTTGTTGTCTTTCCTACTCCACCTTTACCTGAGGTTATTACTATAACTTCTCCCATAAAATCCTCCTTAATTAGTTTTTATTCATCTATAATATATTATTATTTTTTTATGTAAAAGTCAATGAATGTGAATAAAATTCATAAATTTTATTCACATTCATTGTTACAATTCACAATATTCTTCTCTAGTGCAAGCGAACACAAAATAAATTATTCTGGCTCTGTATAATTAGAATCTTCTGTATATACATCACCATTACTCATATATATTTTATAACCTTGTCCATCAAAATTTATTTCTTTGTTTTTTATCATATTAATTATATTTGTAGCATTACTTCCAGAAGTTATATTTATATTACTTTGTAAATAATATGTTAATCCTTTTGATAATTTATATACAGTATTATTTATATTCATTACAGAATCTGAACCTATTGCTAAAAATTGTTCTTCTGTAAATATTGGTATAACATCACCGCCAACATACTTTTTATATACTTCTTCTGCAGTCTCATTACTACTGTACAACTCTTGTAATTTATCTAATGTTTCAATTTGCATTTGCTGTTTATTTGAACTTCTTATAAAAATCGCAACACATATAATAGTAAAAACTATCATTGTGACTATAACATATACTACTACTGAACCCTTTTCACTTTTTAAATTAAACATTTCTTTTTCCCCCATGTATATTATTTTTTAGCCATTTGGCTCTTTCTTGTCTTAAAGTTTCCTTAAATAATTTATCAGGTTTTATATTGTACTTATCTATTATATACTTACCATCTATTTTTCTCAACATTTCTTTTGCTATTTTTTCAAAGTTTATATTATTATACTCTATATTATAACAATTATTAGCAAGACATATAATTTTCAATCCATCAAATCCGATATCAGATCTATATACACTTTCAAAAAAATCTACTTTTTGTAATATATCTAAATTATTATAGTTTATGTATTTATCAGTATTTATTATAGCACTATTTACAAAACTACTCCATTTTTTAGGTAGTCCTATTCGTTTTGCTAAATTATTTACCTTTACTTTTAATAATGTATTATTTTTTACAATATTACTAATACATACTATTAAAACCGTAAATCTTATTTTCTCATCATCTGTTAAGTCTACAGAATTCTTTAATTTCTTCATAATATATGTAAAAGCATTTTCTCCATTATAATTATATTTACATATATTATATATTTCTTCAAAATGAACATCCAACACATTTGCTTTATAAAGAATTTCAAAAAATTTTTGAGGATTCTTGCTCTTCATTGCCTTATCAAATTCCTTAAAAATTCTCTCTTTAGAAATATACAGCATTTCATCTTTTAATGTTTCCATCATCTTTATGGTCATATCATCTACAGAAAAATCTAAACTTGCAGAAAATCTTGCTACCCTATATACTCTTAAAGGATCTTCGCAAAATGCATTACTTGTTGCTCTTATTATTCTATTTTTTATATCTTTTATTCCATCAAAAGGATCAATATACTTATTTGTATACAAATCTTTTGCTATTGAATTGATTGTTATATCTCTCCTTTTTAAATCTTGTTCTATTGTTATATTTTTATTAGTAAATACCTCAAATCCTTTGTGTCCTAGTTTTGTTTTTCTCTCAGTTCTGGCTAAAGCAATTTCTTTACCACTTATATTATATACTTTAAAACTTTTTCCTAGCTTTAGTGCATTTGGAAATATATTTTCAAACTCATTTTCTTCTAATCCTGTTACACAATAATCTTCATCATTATTTGGTATTCCTAATATTTCATCTCTAACACTACCACCAACCTGGTACATATTTCCACCATTTTCTTTTACTTTTTCTATTATCTCTTTTAAAGTTTTATCCATAAAACCTCCAATTTATTCCAAGATGCTATAACTATAATTTAACTAATTATTATTTTAACTTAAAGAGCAAATCGGAAATCCGTCACGATTTACATTTATTTTCCGTGAATTTGTGTATATTCACTGGAGAGAAACAACTTTTATATAATAAACAAAAGTAGATATAATTAATTTTTCTATATCTACTTTTGTTTTATATTATAAAAAAATAATTTTAATATTGTCTTCCCCATATAACCATTTCTTTAGCTTTTTTTCCACAACATACACAAATATCACTGATTTTTTCTTGGTCAAATGGTATACATCTAGATTTTGCTCCAGTAATTTCTCTAATTTTATTTTCACATTCGGAATTACCACACCACATAGCTTTAATATAACCTTGATTTTTATTTATTTTTTCTTGAAATTCATTAAGAGTTGTAACTGTACTAGTTTTTTTCATATTATGTTCTAAACATGTATTATACATATTATCTTGAATTTTATTTAAAATATCACCTATTTTTAACAATTCATCCATTTTTAAATTGAATTTCTCAAAAGTATCCCTTCTTACTATTGTTAACTGATTATTTTCGATATCCCTTAAACCTAACTCTATTCTTATAGGCACTCCTCTCATTTCCCAATCATTAAATTTATATCCTGCAGAATATTGATCTCTTAAATCTATTTTTACTCTAAATTGATTTGAAAGTTTATCATATATTTCTTGACATTTCTCAATAACTTTATCACTTTTCATAGATATCGGAACTATTATTATTTGAATAGGTGCTATTTTAGGAGGAAGCTTTAATCCTCTGTTATCTCCATGACTCATAATAATTCCACCTATTAATCGTGTACTAGTTCCCCAAGATGTCTGATATGCATATTCATCTTCACTATTTCTGTTTTGAAATTTAACATCAAAAGGTTTTGTAAAGTTTTGCCCAAAATAATGAGATGTTCCTGATTGTAATGCTCTCCCATCATACATTAGAGATTCAACTGTATAGGTTTCTTGTGCACCAGAAAATTTCTCAATTTCTGTTTTTTTCCCTTTTATTACTGGCATAGCTAAATTATTTTCAATTACTTCTGCATATATGTCTAATATCCTTAGTGTAAGCTCTCTTGCTTCTTTCTCTGTTTCATGAATAGTGTGACCTTCTTGCCATAAAAATTCTCTCGATCTTAGAAAAGGTCTTGTTTCCTTTTCCCATCTCAATACATTGCACCACTGATTATATAAAAATGGTAAATCTCTCCAAGATTTTAACCACTTTGAATACATAGACATAAATATCGTTTCAGAAGTAGGTCTAATACATAATTTTTCTGCAAGTTTTTTTCCACCAGCTTCAGTAACTAATGCAACTTCTGGTGCAAATCCCTCTACATGTTCTTTCTCTTTTTGCAGTAAACTTTCAGGTATTAGTAAAGGAAAACTTGTATTTTCTATTCCTATAATTTTTAATTCTTTATCTATGCAATTCTTAATATTTTCCCATATTTTATATCCATATGGTCTAATAACAATACAACCTTTTGTATCTGAATAATCTGCTAACTCAGCTTTTAAAACAATATCTGTATACCACTTTGCAAAATCATCTTCTATATTAGTTATTTCTGTAACATACTCATTCTTTTTAGACATAATCTTCTCCTTTTTATTTATATATATATTTATAACAAAGTTAATTATATACTTTCTCATACTTTTACAAGTTTTGTAAATATTCTTTTATTTTATTGTCTTCAATATATTCAAATACTGTATTTCCTTTGCAATTTTTAGTTTTAAAATTTAACCCTTTTTCTATTAATAATTTCATCATATCTAGGCTACTACAAAAAAATCCCAAATTACACTCTTTACTATTTAATGCATTTACATTAGCACCGTCTTCAATCATTCTTTTAGTCAATTCTATATTATTATTTCTAACAGCTCTAAATATTGGAGTTTCACCTCTACTATCTGTTTCTTCTAAATTGGCTCCCTTTTTCTTTTCAACTTCATATTCTTCCTCATTCATAATGTATAAAAATGATGGACCTACATATTCTTTTATTTTTTTTATTAAGTCTATATCATTATTTGATTCTAACAAAATATACATTCTTTTGCTAATGCTTTCTAAATTGTATGGTTCATATTCTTCCATATCAAAACTAGATATCTTGACTTCTCTAATTTCAATTTTGTTATATATAAAATGTTTTGTATCCTTAGCCACCACTTTATGTGTATTCACTAGAAATTTTATCATATCACTATTCATACAGATTTTTATTGTATCCGTATTATCTATAATTTTTCTAACAACTAGTGCTGCATCTCCTTCAATATAAAAATCATCTTTTGAAATATTTAATTCTTTAATCTCTTTTAATATTTCATTTAAATTCACTTAAATACCTCCTAATATAACAGTATTTTATCATTACATATTATAACATCTTATTACTATCTAATCAAATTTTCCATAGTAAAAAATAGAAATTAAATGAAAAACTCACTTAATTTCTATTATATATTAATAAAGATAATTTTGTGGATTTAAAGGTGTACCATCTTTTCTTATTTCTAGATGCAAGTGATTTCCTGTTGAATTTCCTGTGGAACCTACTGCACCTATTGTAGTTGATGTTGTAACACTTTGACCTGCACTTACATTTATTGAGCTACAATGTCCATACCATGTTTCAACACCATTTCCATGTGATACTATAATTAATTTACCATATGATCCTCTTGTTCCAGCAAATGTAACTGTTCCATTACTTACTGGATGTATTGGTGTTCCATAAGGTGCTGATAAATCTAATCCTGTATGTGCACTACTTCTTATAGAACTTCTTGAACCAAATCTTGAAGATACCTTTCCTCCTGATATCGGATATGATAATGTTATTCCTAATGATTGTGATGTTGTTTTTGTTGATGTACTAGAACTACTTTTAGTATTTGCCTTTGCTAAAGCTGCTTTCTTTGCTGCAGCTGCTTTTTTAGCCTTTTCTTCTTCTGCCTTCTTTTTAGCTTCTTCCTCTTCTTTTGCTTTTATTCTATCATCTAATATAGAACTTATTTCTGTCTTTGCAACCTCTTTTTCAACAAATCCATCATTTGGATTTTCACTTTCATAAACTTCTTCTATCGTTAAATCTAAGTCTATTTTATCTTTATATTCTTCCTTTATATTATTAACAACTTCTTCAGCTTCTTCTAATGTTCTAACTTCTTTTTTTGTCTCCCCATCCAATTTTATAGCATATGATACATATGTTATAATCGAACTTTCTTTTACTCCCAATAATACTTCTTCTTCGTTTGTATCTATTTTATTATTTAGTAATTTAAATTCATAAGTTGGTAATTCTTTAATATCAATAAAAGCTATATTATCCCCTCTATAATTTTTATAATCTTCTATTGAATTTTCTATTTGTTCTTTATTTGAAACATAACCTAATTTTTCACCATTTAATTCTACTGCAAAAACTGGTTTATATTTCAATAAAATCATTACCGCAACTATAGAAAAACTAAATAATACTATTCCTAAGGCTTTGCCTATCTCTTTTGTGTAATACTTCATTCGCCTATTCAAATTATATATACACTCTCCTTTTAGTTTTATCTATATATTTTATTATTAAAATAAAATATTTCGAGGTTTTATTGGTAAGACTTGTATATTATACAATATATATAATACTTTTTCAAACATATAAATTCACCCTTATTTTTATATAGTTCCTCTTATTTTTCTGAAATATCAAAATTCATTTATTAAATTATACTTAACTCTGTTTTTCTTCGTTTTATAGTATATTTTCTCTTTTTATCTAATTTGATTTTTTGTTTGAAATTTGTCCAATTTATTTATTATTGTATAGAAAAGTAGGCTTTTGTTATAAATTTATTATATTTTATTATTATTCATTTTTTTTAATATTGTGAATATCTTTTTTATATAGGATATTTTCCTATAATATCATTTCTGGAGGTTAGTTTTAAAATGGATAAAAACATGGATTATAATACTACATATTCACCATATGACATGAATTTTGACCCTAGAGTAAACGATTACTTTTCAAGAGACCCAATGTTTAATCCAATGCTTCAATATGAACAGGGTTTTATGTACTATAGATATTTAACTTCACAAATGGAATATAAAATAAAATGTAAAGAATATGAAAAAATGTGTAAAAACGAAAATAAAAATGAACGAACTAGAGTGGTAGAATAAGAAAAGGTGAACTAAAATTCACCTTTTTTTAACTATTAAATATTGCTTCAAATTCTGAGCCATCTATTTTTTCTTTTTCTAATAATATTCCTGCAACAATATGAAGTTTATCTACATTTTCACTTAATATTCTTATTGCTCTTTCATATGCTGAGTCAATTATCTTCTTAACTTCTTCATCAATTATATCTGCTGTATGTTCACTATAATCTCTTTGATGTCCAAAATCTCTTCCTAAAAATACTTCTTCTTGTCCAGAACCAAACATAATTGTTCCTAATCTTTTACTCATTCCATATTTCATGACCATTTCTCTTGCAATCTTAGTAGCTCTTTCAATATCATTACTTGCTCCTGTAGAAATATCATTTAATATTAATTGTTCTGCAGCTCTACCACCAAGCATAGATACAATTGTTTCTTCCATTTCTGTTTTTGACATAAAAGACTTATCTTCTGTAGGTCTATACATTGTATATCCTCCAGCCATTCCTCTTGGTACAATAGATATTTGATGTACAGGATCTTGTGTTGGTAAATATCTACTTACAACTGCATGACCAGCTTCATGATATGAAACTAATTTCTTTTCCTTATCACTTCTTACTCTAGTTTTCTTTTCTGGTCCCATTGTAACTTTAACCATTGCATCTTCTATATCTACCATATCTATTCTATCTTGATTCTTTCTTGCTGCTAATAATGCAGCTTCATTTAAAACATTTTCTAAATCTGCTCCTGAAAATCCAGAAGTATTTTTTGCTATTATTTTTAAGTCTACATCATCTGATAATTTTTTCTTTCTAGCATGTACTTCTAATATTTGTTCTCTAGCTTTTACATCTGGTGCTGAAACCACAATTTGTCTGTCAAATCTACCAGGTCTTAATAAAGCTTTATCTAGTACATCTGGTCTGTTTGTAGCAGCTAGAACTATAACACCTTCATTTGGTGCAAATCCATCCATTTCTACCAATAATTGATTTAATGTTTGTTCCCTTTCATCATGTCCTCCACCAAGTCCTGCTCCTCTTTGACGTCCAACTGCATCTATTTCATCTATAAAAACTATACATGGTGCATTTCTCTTTGCTTGATCAAATAAATCTCTAACTCTTGATGCACCAACACCAACGAACATCTCAACAAAATCTGAACCACTTATAATAAAAAATGGTACTCCAGCTTCTCCAGCAACAGCCTTTGCAAGTAATGTTTTACCAGTACCTGGTTGACCTACTAATAATACTCCTTTTGGTATTCTTGCTCCCATATCTATAAATTTTCTTGGAGATTTTAAAAACTCTACAATTTCTTGCAATTCTTCTTTTTCTTCATCAACTCCAGCAACATCTTCAAAAGTAACTCTATTTTTGTCTGTTGAACCTATTAATCTAGCTTTACTTTTTCCAAAAGACATTGTTTTATTGCCACCTTGTTGATTATTCATAAATAAGAACCAGAATAATAAGAAAATTATTAATATTCCAAATGGAGATAATAAACTTAATAATGTTACTGCAAAAGATTGTGATTTTTCAGTTAGCTTAAATTCACCTGCAGCAAGTCTTTCTTGAGTATAATCCATGAAACTTTGCATATTAGGAATATTTACTTCCTTTTGTGAATTCTCACCTTCTACTGTAACTAATGCTTTTTTTCCATCTGCTGCAATTTCCATTTCAGTTACTTCTCCAGTTTCTATTTTCATTAATAAATCTGAATAACTCATTTTTGTATCGCTATTATCTATAATAGATACAATTATAACCATAAAAATTATTCCTATAACTAGCCACATAGCTAGTGTTTTTAATCCATTTTTCAAAGTAATCCTCCTTGCTATTTATACTAACAAATTACAATATAGCATATTTACATTTACATTGCAATATATTTATTGAAAGATTTTTTTCCTTAAACTCAGATATATCAATACTTTCTTACGGAAGGTTAGTATTAATAAGGAAAAAAATTTTTTTGTTTTTTAGTAAAATTTTTACACTTTTATTTGGTGTCAAATACTTATTTCCTATATTTTTTTCACACATTTTTATTATATCATCTATATGTATTTTACTTATTCCCGTAGGACTTCCAAGTAATAAACCAATAATATAAAATATCATTTTTTTTCTAATAAAAATATCTAATTTATTAAACTCTTTTAAATCAACTACTATATTTTTATCATTTTCTTCTATTTTTATTTTATTATAATTTTCATATATAATTTTATTTATATATTCATTTTCTTCTCTTGCTATATCAGATAATCTTTTCAAATTATTTATAATATTTGAATTTAACTCCTCTTTTATATATGGTATACAAATATTTCTTATTTTATTCCTTGTATAATCATTTACCTTATTAGTTTCATCTATTCTTGGTATTATATTATTTATTTTACAATATTCTTCTATTTTTGTTCTATCACATTCAATAATTGGTCTAATATATTTATTATCTCTAATTGGAACTATACCATTTAAACCCACAATTCCTGTTCCTCTAATAATATTCATCAAAACAGTTTCTGCATTATCATTATTATTATGTGCAATTGCAATCTTATTTGCACTTAATTTATTATATAATTCTTCAAAAAAAGTATATCTTACTTTTCTTCCTGTTTCTTCTAAACCTTTTTTATTATCACTTGCTAATTTATTTACATCAATTCTTTTTATATAACATGGTAAATTTTTATCTTCACAATATTTTTTAACATATTCTTCATCATCTATTGCTTTTTTTCTTATACAATGATTAACATGTGCTACATATAATTCATATTTTTTTATATTATTAATCTTAAAATTGTATAATATATCTAACAAACACATCGAATCTGGTCCACCAGAAACAGCCACAATTATTTTATCATTTTCCTCAATTAAATTATATTTATTTATAGTATTTAATACTTGCTTTTCTATTTCTAACATTTAATCCTGATACCTTCTTTCTAAATTAGCAAACTTGGTATAATTTCCAAGCCAAGCTAATTTTACAGTACCAGTTGATCCACCTCTATGTTTTGCAAGTATTACTTCTGCAATATTTTTATCCTCACTATTTTCATTATAATAGTCATCTCTATATAAGAACATAACAATATCAGCATCCTGCTCAATAGCTCCTGATTCTCTTAAATCTGATAAAATAGGTCTATGATCGTCTTTTCTTTGTTCTGGTGCCCTTGATAATTGTGATAATGCAATAACTGGAACATTTAATTCTTTTGCTAATATTTTTAAAGATCTACTAATTTCTGAAATTTCTTGCTCACGACTTGAATTTCTTTTTCCACTTGCTGAAACTAATTGTAGATAATCTATTATTATTAAACCTATATTTTTCTCTAGTTTTAATTTCCTACATTTTGCTCTTATTTCCATTATTGAAATACCTGGTGTATCATCTATATATATTGGTGCATCTGAAATAGGTCCTAAAGCTCCAGCTAATTTTGTCCAATCTTCTTCTTCTATTTTTCCTGTTCTAATTTTATTGCTATCTACCATAGCCTCACTACATAAAATTCTATTTGCAACTTGCTCTTTAGACATTTCTAAATTGAATATAACAACAGGAACTTTTGCTCTTATAGCTGCATTAGATGCAATATTAATTACAAATGCTGATTTTCCCATTGCAGGTCTTGCAGCAACTAATATTAAATCTGAATTGTGTAATCCTGCTGTCTTATAGTCCAATTCGATAAAACCGGTTGGAATACCTGTTATTACATCACTTTTATTATATAATCTTTCGATTTGTGCAAATGTTTCTACTAATACATCTTTAATTGGTGTATATGTAGTTTTACTTCTTTCTTTTAATAAGTCAAATATTTTTCTTTCTGCCATATCCATTATGTCTTCAACTTCTTCTGTTTGGCTATATCCCAATGTGATTATCTCATTTGCAGTCCTTATTAAATTTCTAAGTAAAGATTTTTCTTCAACTATTTTTATATATTGCTCAACATTTGCAGTTGTAGGTACTTTGTCTGGTAAGATTGCCAAATACTCTAATCCACCTACATTTTCAAACTTGCCATTTGCAACTAATTCTGATTTTACAGTAATAATATCTATAGGTTCTGATCTACTATACAAATTGCATATAGCTTCATATATTGCTTTATTATCTTCTCTATAAAAATCATCTGGTTTTAATACTTCTATTGCTGACATAACAGAATCTTTATCTGTTAACATAGAACCCAAAATTGCTTGTTCTGCTTCTATATCACTTGGTGGTATTTTTCCTATATCCATTATTACTCCTCCTATTAATACTAGTTATAACATTTACATTGCATTAATTTGTAAAACTAAATTTGCAGTTATATCCTCATATAGTTTTATTTCGATATTAAACCTTCCCAAGGTTTTTATTGTTTCCTTTAGCATTACTTTCTTTTTATCAACTTTTATATCATATTTGTTTTTTAATTCTTCTGAAATTTCTTTACTTGTTACTCCTCCAAAGATTTTTCCATTTTCTCCTGCTTTTACTTTTATTTCTAAAACTATATTTTCAATTTTACTTTTTACTTGTTTTGCATCTTTTCTTTCTAATTCTTTTTTATATTCTTGTGAATCTTTTTTTGATTGCAATCTTGCCATGTTCCCTTCATCTGCAGGAATAGCCATCTTCTTTGGAAATAAGAAATTTCTAGCATATCCATCACTTGCATTTATAATTTCATCTTTTTTTCCTACACCTTTTATATCTTGTAATAATATTACCTTCATATTCGTCCCTCCTATTATTCTTCGTATATTATACAATATTATTAGATTTATTTAAATATAAAACAAATAAAAAATTTATGAAATATTATTATATCAAATTCTTATTGCATAATATCTAATCTTATTATAGATAAAAAATAAAACCTGAAATATAAAAATATATTTCAGGTTTTATTTTTTATCTATATAGCCTCTTTATTTTCCTCTAAAACATTATTCTCTTTATTATCTTCATCAATTATCTCCATACTACCAACAGAAACTTCATATGCTACTCTTTCTTGAACAGTTCCATCTTCTAATTTTTTCTCATACACTCTAGATTGAACTCTACCAACAATTTTAACACATGTTCCAACTTCAATGTTTTGGCAAAATCTTGCATTTCTTCCCCATGCGATACATGGAATATAGTCTGATTTATTATATGCTCTATTTACAGCTAACAAAATATCTGCAATTTCTCTTTTAAAAGGTGTTTGTCTATAAATAGGCTTTTTGCATATATATCCTATAAGTGTAACTTCATTTGAAATAGATTCTTTTTTTAGCTCCTCTTCTTCTTCTTTTATATCTTCTCCTGCAATAACATCTTTTGCAAAAACAGTAAGTACAAGTTTATTTTTGCCATTTTCATATGTGTTATAAGATCTAAACTGACCTTTAATTAATATTTTGTTTCCTATACTAATATCTATACCTGATATTAATCTTTCAGAAACTGTTATTGGTATTATGTCAGATACCCCACTTAAACGTGGTACTTCAATATTAAATAAGTAAAATCTTTCTCCATAAACCTCATGGCTGAACTTTTTCTCATTGGCTACTTTTCCTACTAAAACTAAGTAGTTATTATCTAAATAATTTGTATCCATATTCACAATTTTTCCTCCTTAATTATATTTATCTATTGTAGTTTATTCATAATGCTTTTGCTTTAGAATAATTAAATTCCAATTCACTTTTTTGATTATACCATCTTTTTCCGTTTTTGTCTACATAAAAAGTTTATTTTTTTGTAATTTTTTATACTTTTTACCAACAATTACTCATATTTCAGTATTTTTATATTATGTTAATCAATTATTTTCTATAAAGAATCTCTAAAATACATTGTTCCATAACTCTATAAACATCATTTTTATTTGCATTTATATACATTTCTTTTGGCTCAATAATTTTATTATATATATTTTTTATACTTCTTTGTATACATATTTGAAGTTTTTCATCTTCAATACTTGATGCTGTAACTGTAGACTTTAAATTAAGCCCATAAGTTATTACAGTAAGCTTTAATTTATAAATACTTTCTAAATTTATGTCCATATCGGAATTTAATATTAAAAATTTACATCTTGATAAAATCTGTTTTAATGATTCCATTTTATTTCTTATAAGTGAATTATCTTCGTTTATTACTATTGTTTCAAAAAGTACATTTTTCATATTGTCTATATTTGATTCATTTATTATTATAACATTTATTTTTTTGATTATATTTTCATTAAACAAATTTATAAAAACTTTCTTTGATGCTTCTTCACCTCTTTTAGAAGTAATAACGCCAATAAAAGCCATATATATCTCCTTAATTACATATATTAGTATTATTACCATAAGTTAAAGAATATATACAGCTTCACATATTAATTATTTTATTCCAATTTTCTTTAATTCTTCTGATCTTTTTATCTTCTGTGTTGTTGTTTTTATTAATGGTTCATTTGTAACAATAATTTCTTTAATATGTTTATAATTAGGCATATTACTATTTATAACATTTTTTATTATATCCCATATTATATCATAATAATCATTTTTTTGTTTTTCTGGATATAATTTTTTCATTTCTTCTTCATTGTAAACAATTTTAGCTGAAACTATGTAATCATTATTATCTGTTGGTTTTCCATATACTATACATTCATCTACTATATCTAATTTACTAATTAAAAATTCAATTTCTTGAGGATAAACATTCTTTCCATTTTTTAATACTATTACTTCTTTTTTTCTTCCTGTTAAATATAAAAATCCATCTTTATCAAATTTTCCTAAATCTCCCGTATAAAACCAGCCATCTTTTAAAACCTTTCTAGTCTCTTCTTCATTTTCATAATATCCAAGCATTACATTTGGACCTTTAACTACAATTTCTCCTATTCCATCTTCGTTAGGTGAATCAATTTTTACCTCATCATTAACCATAATTAATCCACTTGAACCAGGTCTTTTATAAAAATCAGTTTCAGCAGATATTACTGGTGATGTTTCTGTTAATCCATATCCCTGAACCATATTTATACCAAAACTTGAAAGGCCTATAACAGTACTTTTTTCCATTGGTGCCCCACCATATAATACTAATCTTAATTTTCCACCTAAATTATCTAAAATTTGTTTATAAACTTTCCTTCTAATATCTATATGTACACTATTTAATAGATTGGTTATATGTGTCATTGTATTAATTAGTTTTCTTTTTCCCATTTTATCTATACTAGTAAGTATTTTTTTGTACATTTTTTCTAACATTAATGGAACTGCAACAAAAACTGTTACATTATATTCTTTTAAATTTTCAACAATATATTTTAATCCATCACAAAATGCTAAAGTAGCACCACAATAAAGGCATCCATATAAAAATGATATTGTACATTCAAATGTATGATGTATTGGTAAAAAAGATAATAATGTATCTGTTTCATACATTAATACAAAATGTGGCATTGCATTAACATTTGAACAAATATTTCTTTGAGATAGCATTACAGCTTTAGATATAGAAGTAGTTCCAGATGTAAATAACATAATAGTCATTCCCTCTTCATCTACTTTAATACCATCATAGCTCATATCACCATCTTTAACTAATTTTCTACCTTCTTCTATTAAATCTCCAAAATATAATATTTCGCTCTCATTAATATCATCCATACATATATACATAATTAAATTATTATCGCTTTCCTGTTTCATTCTTTTCATGATATCAATATATTTTCTATCAAAAATAATACAATCAGCTTTACTTCTCTTTATTAAAGATCTAATTTCCATTTCAGGTAAAGATTTATCAAGTGGTATTATTGTCATTCCTCCTGTTGCTACTGCCATATATGACACACACCACTCATATCTATTTTTTCCTATTAAAGCTATTTTCTTATTTTTAAACCCACTATTTAAAAGAGATGTAGCAAGAAATTTTACATCTTGACCATATTGTTTAAAACTATGTTCAACATATTCTTTTTGTCCTTTTATATCTATTTTATTTTTAAATGCAATTTTGTCTCCGTATTTTTCCACTGCTCTATTTACTAGTTCTCTATAATTTTTTATATTTCCCATTTCATGATTTTTAAATTTTTTAAATCTTTTTTCCACTATACATCCTTCTTTCTTAACTAGTATATTCTTTTTATTTATACCATTATTATAAAATTTTTTCAACCTTATAATAAAACAAAATTACTCTTCACAACTAAGATTATATATTAAATTTTTTAAGAAATAACTTCGTAGTGCTGGCGAACACTGTTCGCCCCTACGTTTATTCTATTAGATTTTTTCTATTTTAGGTTTTATAGATTTTAATATTATTATATCAAAATCACATGCCACGAATTTTAATTACACTTAAAACCACAATTATTAATAATACTATAAAATATATTATAATTATAAAAAATCTATTATTTTCTTGTCTATTTATATTTTCATCTTCATTTTCAATAATTTCACTATTCTCAGTGTTGTTTTCCACATTTTCTTCTAGTAATTCACTTAATCTTTCAACTTGTATTTCTTGCTGATTTTCATATTCCATTTCTTCTCTTATATTTCTTTTATAAATATTTAATAAATATTCTTTTTTAGTTAATTTATCTTGTGCTGTAACTATAATTTTTATATTATTTTTTCCTTCTTTTAAATTTTCATTTCCAATAATACTAACACTTGCATTTATATTTTGCGGAATAGCTAATATATTTAATTTTTCTATATCATTTGCTATTTCTACATTATAATTAGTAGTATTTGCATTAAACTCTGGATTTAAAAAATATGAATCTATAGCTAGATTTTCTAAATTTGCATTTGCAAGTTCTATATTATCTGTTTTTGTAACATAAATTGTATATGTTTTTTTATTATCTTTATAATAAACTTCTATCTCGATTTTATTTATACCCTTTTGTATATTTTCATTTCCTTTAATATTTACATTTGCATTTATATTTTCTGGTACTGCCTCTACAATAATATTATCAATATCTTCTTCAGTTACAAAATAATAATTTTCTATATTTTTATTAAAATCTGGACTCATACCTTCATAATTAATTCTTAGCTCTTTTAATAATACACTATTACTATTTTCTAACTCGAGACTTTGCCCATCAATATTTTCTATATTTTTTATATTTATACTAGTTCCAATATAATTTATATCACTAATTTCTCCTTCTAAATTATATACTTCTCCATTTAAACCAAAATTAATTTCTCCGCTTCCAATAACCTTAAACTTTAGACTAACTACATTCTCATCTTTTTTTGGATTTGTACCACCACTTTCATCATACCACATATATATTAATTTATTTTCATAAACTTCAACATTATCATTATCACCTATAAACTCTACTTTTGAACTATCATACAATATATTTAATGTTAATGCATATACATCATTCCCATAAATATTTATATCTAAATTAAATTCTTCATTAATATTTATTTCATCTATTGTTTCTAATGTAATATTAGTTTTTGCATAAGTATAAGTTGTGTTTATACTTATGCATATAAATATAATTATAAAAAATATTTTGTTTAGTTTCATTAATACCTCCACATTATTTTTGTTCTATTTTTTGTAAGTCTAAAATATGTCTTTGTATCAATAAAGAATCTATTGAAGATGGATTTTTTCCATTTTTATTAATATTACCTGCTCTTAAGAAAATTCCATTGAATTTTTCAATTTCTAAGATATGTCTTTGCAATACTAATAAATCTACACTATTTATTTTCCCATCACCATTAACATCTCCGTAAATTAAAACTTTATATTCTATTATTGTATTTCCTTCATTTGAAATATTTATATATGAACCTGTTCCTACTAAATCATTTTCTGAAAGTAATTTATTATCTTTGTTATATATATTTACTTCATAATTTGTATTTATTAAATCTTTAATATCAAAAACTGTATTTTTTGTTATATCAATACCTGTAATTATGTTTGCTTCTATATTTAAATTACTATTAAAATTTAAATCATTAGTATCAATTTTATCTATTACTAATATATCTATTAATTTTTCAATTTGACCAGATGAAATTTTTATTTGAGTCTCACCATTTGAAATAGCATTTATATTTCCATTGTTATCTATTATAGCTATATCATTATCTAAAGATTCATATTTTATTTCTTTATTACTTGCATCTTTTGGATACAATAAAGTATTTATTTTATAACTTTCTCCTTTTTGCAATGTTAAATTTTCTACATCTACTAAAATTTCTTCTACTTGACTTACTACTTCAATTTCTATACTACTTGATACCCCATTTTCTGCCATTACAACTATATTTGTTTTTCCTCCAGCTACACCTAAAATTTCTCCATTTTGATTTACTTGTGCTACTGAAGTATTGTTTGATTTATATGTTAATTTATAATCTACCACATCTTCTGGAATTATCTTTACATCTAAATTAATTCTTTCACCTTTGTTTATTTTATTTTTACTTAAATTCAATTCTATTTTTGTAATTTGTGGTTTTTCAACTTCTTTGACATATGAAGAAAATACATATCCTGTAATTCCATTACTTAAAACAACCTTATCCCATCTTTCACCTGATTGTATTCCTTTTGCTATTCTTTTCATAACTTCTCCTGATTTTACAGAATATAATGTTTCATATGAAGTACCTGGACCATTTCTTAAATTTAAACTTGTACTTACATCTGCATACACATTTGTATTGTCTTGAACAAAATCACTTTTTGAAATATTTAAATTTTCTACTCTAGTTTCAGGCATATTATCATATACTGGTATAACAAAATTCATTGGTATATTATCTATTAAATTACTTTTCTTATATCCATTATATATTGAATAAGATTCACTATAAGGTGCTAATACATTTGTCATATATTGATGCCAAAATAAATCACCAGGTTTTTCATCATTTACATCAAACTTCTGCAAATATATATTATTTTGTCCTTTATTTATATAACTTTCACCAATAAAAATTCCTCCTCCTGTTATAGCAATTGATTTAGTATTCCATGGTATTCTATATTTATCTTTTACATTCTGGCTAGCACCTTTTCCATCTCTTGCATATTTTAAACCATTTATTATGGCTCCCATTGGTTCTGATGAACTTGTTGCACCTATATTATAAAAATTATATAATCCTTCATACCCTGGAACAATCCCACTAATAGAACTATGTGACAAAAAAGGACCAACTTCTTGCTTTATTCTAGAAGCTAGGTGATATGAGCTAACAGCTGAAGTTTTAGCTGCACTTAATATTTCATCTGAATATTTTTTATCTGTTCTTATTAAACTACCATCTGACTTTCTATATTCAACTATATTATTATAAAATTCTGTTCCATATAAAATTTTTTCTATACTATCTAAATTATTTGTTCTTGAATCATATGATAATTCTTCAAATTGAAAAATTCTTATTTCATTTAAAAAATTTCTTGGATCCATTGCATATTCTACAGCAGCTCTTGAACAATCTACCCATCCAGCATCTACTTCTACATTATATTCACCTTCTTTTGTATTTTTCCAAACATCTGAATATGATTTTGGTACTAAATTCTTACCAAAAATATTTTCATTATCTATTACATATTTCCAATCTAAATTCGTATATAAAGCAATGAAATTCCAATTAGGATGTCTATTTTTCAATTCATATAAATATGGTCTATAGTCTTCTGGAAAACTCTCTATTCCTTCTTTTTTTTCAGAAGCATATACTGTATTTTCTAATAATAAAATAAAAATAATTACTATTAGAAGTTTTGAAAATTTTTTTAAAATAATTTTCATCTTTCATCCTCCATAATAGTAATTATTTCCACTTATATAAATTTTATTAGAATTCTCTGGCTTTTATTATTATTCTACGTGCAGAATCATTTGTGCAAGTTACAAGTGTAATTTCTCTTCTGTCTTTTTCATATTGCAAAAGACATTCAGTTTCTTCTGGTAAAACAATATCTTTACTATAAACTTTATAAGCTATAGTACCATTTTTATTATCACTTAATAATATTTCATCACCTATTTTTACCTTATATAAATTTTTAAACATATTTTTTTTATTAAAATTGTGTCCTGCTATGCAAAAGTTACCTATATTATTTGCATTTACTCCCCAAAAATGTATAGGTGCTTTGTTTAATGCATTTTCACTATTTTCTAAAACATAAGTATCCAAATTTATTGTTTCAATTTCTAACTCTGCAACTACTTTATATCCCATATATTCATTTACAACTTTTTTGTTCATTCTTTTTGCTACATTATTTACAGTTATATTAGCTTCATTTTCTATAATATTATTCGTAGAAATATTATTATTGTTAATATCGTATATCATTTCTTTTTCTGAACTCATTATTTCAATAATTTCATAAATTAAAAAAACAATAGCCATTAAAATTATTATTCTAATAATTCTGTTTCTTTTTTTACTCATATTTATTTCTAAAAACAATATGGCATATTACTGCCATATTGTCTTATTTCCTTTTTAAATAAATATACAAACATGATAATAATATAATAGCAGTTACTAAAACTAAATATATATTTATACCTGTTTTTGGCAATTTATCTAATGTTTCTTCTTTATTATTTTGTGTAGTATTTGTATTTTCTTCACTTATAATATTATTTTCATTATTTGTAGTATTTCCTATAATTGTATTATTTTCATTATTATTTTCATCATTTATTACATCTTTATTTTGTACATTAATACTAAAAGATTTTTCTGCAATTACAGCATCAGAGCTATCTCTATCTATTAATTTTAAAGTTATATTATATTGTCCTGCTTTACTAAAAATTCCTCTAGTATTTAAAACTTGGTTTACATCTTTACCACCTATTTTATAACCGGCTGCTTCTCCCCATCCACTTTGAATAATATCATGTTCTAAGCTTGCACTATCTGTGGCTAATAATTGTACATTTCCACCATCTGGAGTAGTAGTTTGTGCTATTAATCTTACATGTTCATAATTTTTTCCAAGTGCAGATGATATAATTATTTTCATATCTTTTTCTTCATTTTCTATTATATTTCCATCATAATTTAATTCTATATTATAATCAATATATACTGGTTCTACTGTTACATCTTTTACTATTGGAACTAATATATCATCATATTGAACAGATGCATCTGCATTTGCAAAGCCCTCACCTGTTACAGAAAAATTAGTTGGATTACTTGTTATAATATCACTTTTTGCTTTAAATGTAATACTCATATCATTTCTAGGATTTGTTCCACCAGAAGAATCGAAATAATAAACTCTTACTCTTGTCCCATTGTCATTTGGAGTTCCACCTTCTGCACTTACATATTCAAATAAATTATTATCATATGCAATATCAAATGTATATGAACCCAATTCCTTTCCAAATTTTATATTAAGTGTAACATTTTCATCTGGATGTACATTTGCTTTATCTACTGTTATATCTATTGTATCTAATGCATCTGCATTTACTTTAGCTGTTAAAGCAAATAAAAATGCTATCATTATTAATAATATATATAATGTTTTTTTCACTTTAAAAATCCTCCTTTATTTTGTTATATTGTTATTATTTCAAAATAAAGAAAAATTATTTAAAATTTACATTTGTATATAATGATATATTTTACATCTTTTTCAAATTTTTAATTTTATTAAATACTATTTATTATTTCATCTTTAATTATACTAGTATTTACTTCTACACTTTTTGAATTCATATCTATATAATTTGAACAAATAAATAATGCTACAACTGTGAAAACAGCAACACAATATGAAATTATTTTTGTTTTATCAAATAAAAAAATCATAGAAACCTCCAATATTAAAAACTATTTATAGTATATTAATATATAGATTGTCTCTATGATTTTTTATTTTATTTTATATAAATTATTTTTTTACTTGAAAATTTCTGTTTTAAAGCATTTTCAAAATCAGAAATTTTCAAATTTTTTGATACTGAAAAATGTATTTTACTTTCATTTAAAATACTTACACTTTTCATGTCATTATATATAATTATTTCTCTTTTAAATAAACAATTATATATAACATAAAATTCTCCCTTCTTTTCAATAATCATCGGAAAGAATTCAATTTCACTATCATGGTTGATCTTTTTTGAATTTACCATAATAACACCAACATTGTGTTCATTTAGTAAATCTTGCAAATTTTTTTCTTTTAAAAAATTTTTTAATTCATCTTTCCGTATTTCCATAATATCAACAACCTCTTACTAAAATTTACATAATATATATTTTAACATATTTAGTAAGAATTTTCAATATTAATAACCTCTGTGTTCTTCTAAAGATTCATCTTTTTCTACCCATTCTTGTACATCTATAATTCTGTATTTTTCTTTAGTATCTCTTATAATAACCCTAGAAATTCCAGAATTTATTACTAATCTTTTGCACATAGAACAACAATTTGCATTTACTACATAATCTCCAGTTTTTAAATCTATTCCTACCAGAAACATTGTAGCACCATCCATCTCTTCTTTTGAAGCTGCTATAATAGCATTTGCCTCTGCATGGACACTTCTACATAATTCATATCTTTCTCCACTTGGTATTTTTAATTCTTCCCTTAAACATCTACCAATATCACAGCAATTTTTTCTTTTTCTAGGAGCACCTACATAACCAGTTGAAACTATTCTATCATTTTTTACGATAATAGCTCCATACTTTTTACGTATACATGTTCCTCTTTGTCCTGCTGTTTCCGCCATATTTAAATAATAATTTATTCTGTCTACTCGTTTCATCATGAGAAACACTCCTTATAAATTTTTTATTATTATATCATTTTCTCTTTTTTTAAGCAATGCCTTTACTTTTTTTATAAAATATTATAATATATTAAATATTTATGTAAATTTTTCGAAAGGAATAATAAATAATGTATACTTTTTTGTTATATTTTTTGCTTTTCATAATATATTCGTTTATTGGATGGATTATGGAAGTATTAGTATTTCTATTTCAAGAAAGAAAATTTATAAATAGAGGATTTTTAATTGGTCCATATTGTCCTATATATGGTTTTTGTTCAGTATTTATGATACTTACATTCCATCAATATGTAGATTCACCATTTGTATTATTTGTAATGGCATCACTATTATGTACTGTTATAGAATATGTAACTAGTTTCATAATGGAAAAATTATTTAATACTAGATGGTGGGATTATTCAAATGTACCTTTTAATATTAATGGACGTGTATGTCTTCATAATTCTGTTATATTTGGTATTTTAGGTTGTTTATTAGTATACTTTGTAAATCCAGTTATAGAAAACTTTCTAAGAAACATACCTTCCGATTTATTAATGGGACTTAGCACAGCATTACTTTCAATTTTTATTGCAGATAATGTAACATCATTTAATATTATCTCTAGAGTAAAATCTACTGCAAATACTATATTAAAAGATAGCACAGAAGAAATAACAGAAAAAGTAAAAGAAATACTTAGAACAAAATCATTTTTCAATAGACGTTTGTTAGATGCATTTCCTGATTTAAAATCTATTATAAAAGAAAAAATTAATAACAAAAAAAATTAAGAATTTGAAAATTTTATTTTCTGGGGGCTACCAGTTTGGAGGTAAAATGTCTGGTAGTTTTTTATTTAAATTTATATTATCAATTATTTTAATTGTATTTTTTATCTGTATATTTTTCTCACCAATTATATGTTCAAACATTACAATAAATACGACATATCAAAACAACTTATCATTTGATATGTCTTCAGATTATTCATGGCCATGCCCTGGATATACTCGAATCTCATCATATTTTGGATATAGAAAAAAGCCAACATCTGGAGCATCAACATATCATTCAGGTATTGATATTCCAGCACCACATGGCAGTAATATTGTTGCAGTATTTGATGGATATGTACAATATACTGGTTTTAAAGGTGCAGATGGATTTACAATTATAATTCAATCTAACAATTTTACAGCAATATATGGTCATGTTTCTCCTAACTTTAAAGTTCACAAAGGTCAATTGGTGAAAAAAGGAGAAATAATTGGAAATGTTGGTCCAAAAATAGTTTATAATGTTCCAAATAATCCATATACTGATAGTAATGGTAATCAAACAAATGGAGCAACTACTCGGTGAGCATCTTCATTTTACTATAAAAAAAGATAATCAAGCAGTAAATCCACTAGATTATCTAACATTATAACTTTGTAAATATTTAGATCAATATATAAAAAATACATTAGCTTTTTCTTGCAAAAAATATTTAACTATTCTACATATCATCTTCTTCATGTTGATTTTCTTCTTCTTTATCAGAATTATTATTTTTCTTATCTCCACAATTATGTCCACAACAAGAACATTCATCATCTTCTAAAGATTCGCCTTCCCAATCTATTTCAATTACATTATTACATTCTGGACAATTAATTTCTGTATTTGTTTCATCAGCATCCAAGATAAAACTGTAATTGCAATATGGACAAACAATTTCTAAATCATAATCATTATCTAAATATAAATCTTTTTCTATTTCCTCTAATCTTTTTTCAAGTTCATCTTGTTTATTTAATATTTGTTCTAATTGTTTTTTTATTAACTCTATATTTTTATTATTTAAATCAGACATAATTCTTCCTTTCTAGTTTAAATTCTTTCCATATATTCTCCAGTTCTAGTATCTATTCTTATTTTATCTCCTGTATTTACAAAAAGTGGTACATTTATTGTTGCTCCTGTTTCTAAAGTTGCAGGTTTTGTTGCATTTGTTGATGTATTTCCACTAAATCCTGGTTCTGTATATGTAATTTCTAATTCAACAAACAAAGGTAGCTCTATTGCAAAAATCTTTCCTTTAAAAGATAATATTTTTACTATCATATTTTCTTTTAAGAATTTTAACATATCTCCTAAATCACTCTTATTTACAGGTATTTGTTCATATGTTTCATTATCCATAAAATAATATAAATCATCATCATTATATAAATATTGCATTTCTCTTTTTTCTATTTCCGCTCCCTGTAACTTTTCTGATGGATTAAAAGTTTTTTCTATAACTGAGCCATTTATAACATTTTTTAATTTTGTTCTTACAAAAGCTGCTCCTTTGCCTGGTTTAACATGTTGAAATTCTACAACTTTATATACATTTCCATCTAGTTCAAATGTTGTTCCATTTCTTACATCTCCTGCCATATACACTTCTGCCATATTTAAAACCCCTTTTCTAAATAAAATATCTTTTGATATTTTACTACATTTTTCAACTAAAATCAAGAGATTATAATATAATTCTTCTCAGAATTGTTTAATTTTATACATCCATTTTTTGTAACTAAAATAGTATCTTCTATTCTTACTCCAAATTTTCCAGGTATATATATGCCTGGTTCTACTGCAATAACCATATTTTCTTTTAGCATATTATCCTTTTTTGAACTTAAAAATGGCAATTCATGTACTTCCATTCCAACACCATGACCTAATGCATGGATTAAATCATATTCATATATTCTAAAATCATTTTCAATCATTTTTGTCAAAGTTTTTATATTTGCATTTTCTTTTACTTCTTTTATAAAATTCTCTTGATTTCTTAAGACTAAATCATACACCTGTTTTACTCTTTCTGGTACTTTATTCATAAAAACTGTTCTTGTCATATCAGAACAATATCCATTATATTTACACCCAAAATCTAATAGTATTACATCTCCTGGCATTATTCTTCTATTTGTTACACTACTATGAGGTTTAGATGAATTTTCCCCAGATGCAACAATTGTATCGAAAGCAAGCCCATCTGCTCCATTTTGTTTAAAATACCTTTCTATTTCATTTGCAATCTGTTTTTCAGTCATTCCTTTTTTTATATATCTTATTATATGCGAAAAACATTTATCTGTTAACTCGCAGGCTTTTTTAATATTTTTTATCTCATCATCATCTTTTATTACTCTTTGTTTTTCAATAATATGTTCTGTTTCTACTAAATCGTTTACTCTATACAATTGCTTCATATATTTATATTTTTCAAATGTTACATATCCTTCTTCAAAACCTACCGTTTCGCAAAAAATAAAATAATTTTCATAATCTTCTTTCATCATATTTCTTCTATCATATACAACTACACCATCATCAATTGTAAGTGATGTATTAACCTCTTCTATATATCTTCCATCTGTTATAAATACATTTTCTTTTCTTGTTATTAATAATTCTCCTTCTGCATCAATATTAGTTAAATACTTTATGCTTAAAGGATTAGAGACAATCATTCCTTGTATATTTAATGCATTTAATTTATCCCTTAACCATCTTAATCTTATATTCATAACAATTCTCCTTTTAATTAATCATTCCTAAAGTAAATATATTTAGCAATATATTTACAAGTATATTTGAAGGTACAAAAATTACAATTAAAGTTGATAATATTATAAAAGGTCCAAAAGGTATATATTCATTTTTCTTTTTTCTTCTTGATACTAATAGTATTATACTTATTATAGCACCTATTAAAAATGATAATAATGTAATAATGATTATATTTGTAAATCCAAATAATAAACCTAGTCCACACATTAATTTTACATCACCAAACCCCATTGCCTCTTTTCCAGCTATTAATCCACCAACTAATGTAATTAATAAAAATATTCCTCCACCTACAACTAATCCTAATAACATATCTGCTGAAATCATTACATTATTAAAACCATATAATAATGTAAAAATTAAACCTAGTTCAAATAAAGTTAAATTTAATCTATTTGGTATTATTTGATGTTTATAATCTATTATAAATATAGAAATTAATATTGGAACAATTAATAAATATTTTATTACATTTAAGTTTTCTAATATTCCACCACTTCTTATCCCATAAAAATATATTACAAAAATATATATTATTGGAACTATTGTCATTAATACAAAATTTGGCTTGAAATCATTTTTATATTCTGCCAATATGTCTTTTGAGAAAATAAGCTTTTCTTGTTCTGATCTTTTTACAATCCAATCTATAAATTGTCCAACTATAATTCCACATATAGCTACGATAATATAGTAGAGTATATGTACATCATTTATATACATGTTATTTTACTTCCTTTCTAAGTATTTTTTTATAATGTATTCTTCTAGTGGTCTTTTTATTCTAGTAATTAGTATATCTGTTTGACTCAATGGTTTTGTTAATATTGGATACATATTCATTCTGTTAGCTCCAATTACATCTGTAAATATTTGATCTCCAACTACTGCAATATTCTCATTTTTCATATTTAAAATTTTAGCCGCTTTTTTAAAACCACCTTTTAATGGTTTTTTTGCAAAAAATATATATGGTACTTTTAAATCTTTACTTAATTTATCAACCTTATCTTTTTTATTAGTATTTGATAAAATACATAATTTTATATTATTTTTCTTCATATTTTCTACCCATTGTGTTAATCCTGTTAGCATTTTTCTATCATGAAACAATAATGTATTATCTACATCTAATATAAGTCCATTTATATTTTCCTCTTTTAAAAAATCTGCTGATATTTCTAATACATTATTTATATATTTTTTAGGATACAGAATCATTTTATCCTCCATAATTAATTTACCTTATATTATCAATATGAGCTTATTTTGTCAATACAATCTTATCTAACAATCTCTCCATCTACCATTAAAAACTTTACATTTACACCCTTTGCATTATAAACAATTGTAGAAAAAATATCATTTATAGGCATATTAACACAAGTTGACTCCAAATCTATTGCTATTAAATCAGCCTTTTTGTTTATATCGATGCTTCCAACTTCTTTTTCTTTTCCTAATGCCTTTGCACCATTTATTGTAGCCAATTTTATAACATCATATGACATCATATTCATTGGATTTTCATTTATACCTTTTTGAAGTAATGCTGTAAACTTCATTGTTTCAAACATATCCATATTACTTCCGCTTCCTTGTCCATCAGTTCCTAAACTTACATTAATTCCATTATCTATTAGTTTTTGAACTTGTGCAATACCACAACCCAATTTTAAATTACTTACAGGACAATGAGAAACACTTACATCTAATTTCTTAAAAATATCAATATCTTCATCTGTTAATTTAACACAATGAGCAAGAATTAATTTTATACCCATAAAATATTTTTCTAATACTTGTGCTGGAAACTTAACATTGTATTCTCTTTTTATATCTTCAACTTCTTTTTCATTTTCACAAAAATGCATATGAATTTTTAAATTTCTTTGTCTTGCAAAATCTGTAACTTCTTTTATATATTTTTCATTTGAAGTATATAACCCATGAATTCCGACATTTAAAGTAATATTAGTATTATAATTATCATATTTATCTAAAATATACTTTAATTCATCTAATCTCTTCATTCCATTTCCATCTGAATCCATTAATGTTCTAGTTAATTCTATTCTTATTTTTTTATCATTTGCAGCTTTTATAATATCTTCTGTATTAAAATACTGATCATTAACAAAAGTTGTACCTGTATTTATCATTTCATCAAATGTCATTTTAGAATATTTATATATATCATCACTTGTTAATTTATCTTCTATTGGCCATATCTTTTTTTCAAGCCAATCTTGCAATACATATCCATCTACACTTTCTTTAAATAAACTCATTGGTACATGTGCATGTGTGTTTATAAATCCTGGCATAACTACTTTTCCTTTTAAGTTAATCATTTTAGCATCATTATCTTTTATATTTTTTTGAATATTTTTTATATAACTATTTTCTATTAATATATCTACATCATCTTCTATTTTTTCTCTACTTTCTTGCATTGAAATCAATTTACAATTTTTTAACAATATTTTCATTTTTACTATCATTCCTTTCTCAAACCACAAATTGGTTGGAAAATAATTATTTATAAGCAAACTATCTACTGTTAAAATATTATTACATAAAAATAAGAATTTTACAAATAAAAAGTATATTTAATTTTTATTTATTTCTATAATTTATAGTGCGGGCGAACACTGTTCGCCCCTTGTATTCTATTATATTTTTTATAGATTTGATATAATAATATTGAATAAATTTTGAATGCGATTGGAGATGTTTATAGAATTTGTTATATAATTTAATGAGGAATGTTCATGGGCAATACAAAGGAGTTTCTTAAATAGCCCTAATGCAATAATCTAAAAAGAATCCAGCATTTCAATATAAATACTGGATTCTTAAAAAATTAATTTTTCACTTTCACATATCCTTTTGGCATATTTTGGTTATAATGTTTTCTGCATAATGAGACATAAGTATCATTTCCACCTAAAACTACCATAGGACCTTCTTTTATTATATTACCATCTTTATCAAGCCTTGCATTATGAGTTGCACCATCTCCACACCAACAAACAGATTTTATTTCTTCTATCTTGTTTGCCCATGCAAAAAGCCAATATGCACCTTCAAAAATTTTATTTGTGCTACTTGTTCTTAACCCATAACAAAGTACAGTAATATTATAATCATCTGCAATTTTAACTAAAAACTCAATTTCGCTTTTACTACAAAATTGTACTTCATCTACAACAACAGCATCAAATTTGATTAGTTCTTCTCTACTCATTTTACACAATTCACTCACCAAAATTGCTTCTGCTTCTAATCCAATCCTAGATTTTATTATAGTTTTTCCATCCCTACTATCTACATCAGATTTTACAAGCAAGCATTTTTTTCCTCTTTCGTTGTAATTATACCATGTCATAATTGCTTGAGCAGTTTTAGAAGAACCCATTGCTCCATATCTAAACCATAATTTTGCCATGATGTATCCTCTCCTTATGTGTCTATGGTCTAGCAAAACTAGATCTAACCTAACTAAATTTTACCTTGACTAATATACCATTATTAAAATAATATGTCAAATAAGAGGGTGTACTAAAATAGTGACATTTTTTAATTGACATATAAAAAAATATATACTATAATAAATATAGAAAACAAGGAGCCACAAAGTGTGGTACCATTATAAAATTGATATAAGAATCGCATCTCTAATGGTCAGCAGAGATGTGATTCTCTTTGTATGTAATTATAACTAAAGCTATAATTACATACAAAAGAGATGATAGCAAGAGCTATATTCATAATTAAAGACAAAATCAATAATTGCAACAATGCTTCTTCTAACATATGCATCACCTCACTTTCTTTATAAGAATTGAGATGATACCACACTCTGCTTTTCCTTATTTTCTTTTAAGATTATATAAAGGAATTAGGTAAAAGTCAACAATAAAACAAATGTGTATGAATAAAAGAAGATACACTCTCGTATCTTCTTTAAGGGTAATCATTATATAAGACTTTTATGGTTTAATAAATTTATTTTTTATCTATAGGCATCTCTCCTAACATTAATTAATTTCATTTTCATTTATATTTCTCTAAATTATAAACAATTTTTTAAGCTATATTAAAATTCATACTTATAATTAATCTCTTATATGGCCACACCTCACTTTCTATGCTTTTATTTTAATAAAAACTTATGTCCTTTTTGTGAATAAATTTTGAATATTATATGTAATAATTCTTAATTATTTTTATATTCTATATAATCTAAATCAAAATAAAATTCTACCCCATTATCTTTATTATACACTCCATATGAATTTTTATAATTATTCATTATAGCTTTTACTAATGCTAAACCAATACCAGTTCCACCTTTTTCTCTATTTCTAGATGTATCCACCTTATAAAATCTATTCCATATTCTATTTTGATCTTCTGCTGAAATAAATTCTCCTGTATTGTACACATTTATTCTTACTTTATTATTATCTCTTTTTTCTACTCTAATTTCTATATATTTTTTACCTTCCCTTTTATCTACGTGTTTTATAGCATTAGTAATATAATTTGTTACAACTTGTTCAACATAAAATTCATCTGCATATACATATATTTCTTTTGAATTATCAAAAATCACATCGATATTTTCATTTTCTCGCATTACCTTTGTTTTTCTTATAACTTCATTAATTAATTCTACTATATTAAACTTAAAATTATTAAATTCTCTTTTTCCATATTCAAGTTTCATAAGTTCTAATAATTGTTTTACAAGTTTATCCATCTTATTAGCTTCATCTAATATTACTTCTACATATTCTTTCTTACTTTCCTCATCTTGAATAACATTTTCTTTCAATCCTTCAGCATAACCTTGTATAAGTGCAATTGGAGTTTTTAATTCATGAGAAACATCTGAAATAAATTGTTTTCTCATTTCATCAATCCTTGACTTGTGTTCTATATCTTTTTCTAGCTCTATATTTGTTTCCTTTAATTGTTTTATAGTTTTTTCAAGTTTATCTGAAACAATATTTATACTTCTGCCTAGATTGTTTATCTCATCATCTGATTCTTTTTCTTTATACTTTCTACTAAAATCTAAATTAGCCATTCTTCGAGCAATATTATTTAACTCATATATTGGTTTTGTAAATTTATTTGAAATAATTGAAACTACTATACCTCCCATAATTATAGTAAAACTACCTATTAACAATAGAAAATTATTTGATATTTTAACACTTTCTTGTATTGATGCAATCGGTAATCTTATGTACAATTTATAACCATTATCTAAATTACCAGATAACAAAATAACATTAGAAGATGTTTTTATATCTCTTAATTTTTTTATCGAAATTTTATCATCTAAATATAAAATATTTTGTTTTGGTACATAAGCTCCTTCCATATCATTTATTTCACCTAAAGTATTTAAGAAATTTCTATTTGATGAAAATATACTTATACCATCTCCACTGGCTATAATCATATCAAAATTATTATTTAAAGCAATTTTTTCAAATTCCAGTTCCAAATCTATATTACTATTTTCATCTAAAGTATTATAATAGTTATTTATAGTACTATAAACATCTAATAACGAATTTTTCTTTGAAATTAAATAATATGTTTCTAAAACTACATTATTTAGTAAAATAAGTACAAATATAATAATTACAACAACAATAGTTAATGTAAAAAACAATTTCATTCTAACAGATTTTAAGAATTTTGGTATTTTCATTTTAACCTCCACACTTTAAATAAAGACGACTTTTAAAGTCGTCTATTTATTTAATTTCAAATTTATATCCAACTCCACGCATTGTTTGAATATATTTTCCCTTTTTACCTAATTTATGTCTAATTTTCTTTATATGACTATCTATTGTTCTTGAATCTCCATAATAATCATAATTCCAAACATTATTTAATATCTTATCTCTAGATAATGCTATACTTTCATTATCAACTAAATACTTTAATAATTCATACTCTCTTAAACTTAATTCAACATCTTTACCATCAACTTTTACTGTTCTTCCTTCTGTATCTATTTGTATTCCACCATAATCTTTTACCCTATTTTTATCTTCTTTATAGATTCTTCTTATAATAGCTTCAACTCTTGCAACCAAGATTTTTGGGCTAAATGGTTTTGATATATATTCATCTACACCAAGTTCAAAACCAAATAATTCATCTTGTTCCTCTCCTCTTGCTGTTAACATTATAATAGGAACTTTTGAAGTTTGTCTTATTTGTCTTAAAACAGACCAACCATCTAATTTTGGCATCATAACATCTAATATTATTAAATTTATTTTATCTTTTTCTTTTTCAAAAATTTCTATTGCCTTTTCACCATCTTCAGCTTCTATAATATTAAAATCTTTTTGTATTAAAAAGTCTCTAATTAATTTTCTCATTCTTGATTCATCATCTACAACCAAAATAGTATAATTATTCATGGCTTTTAAAACCTCTCCTTCTTACAATATATAACTATTATATATTATAATCGCCAAATATGTCTATACTGTGAATTTTTGCTTATTTATAAGTGTTTATTTAAATTTACAATCCAAAACCATAATTTATATGTTACATTTTTCAAGGAATTCCCATGTAGTTCGGGCGAACAATGTTCACCCTTACAACTATTCTATTAGATTTTTCTATATTAGTTTTTATAGATTTTAATATAATAATATTGAATAAATTTTGAATGTGATTGGAGATATTTTTAGAATTTGTTATGCAATTTTAAGAAATTAAACATTTTTTTATAATATCCATATTTTCAATAGTTTTCTTATATCCGAAACTCATAGCAATAATCTAACTTTCTAATATCCAAAATTCCCATTTTCCCCATATTTAAGTCTAGTATATAATCGCTACACTTTAGTTTTTCATCCGCTATTTTATCTATCATAATATTTAAAGCTCTAAGTATAATAGTATACATACTCATATTAACATCTTCCACAGGCTCTGAGAATCTTATTGCTATAACTTTATCTGCACCTAACTGTTTTGCCTCATCTGCAGGAATATTATTCAAAACACCACCATCTAAAAATTTATATCCTTTATATTTACAAGGTGCATATATACCAGGAAATGAACAACTAGCCCTAACTGCTTTTGAAATATCTGCTTCCTTTATATAGTTTTCTTTATCTTTTACACTATTTGTAAATACAAATTCCTTTCCTGTTTTTATATCAACAGCTGGTATTGCGACAGGCATTTTTAATTCTTTAAAATTTCTTATTCTTTTATAATCTCCAACCTGTCTAACCGCAATTTCAATATTTTCGCCTGATCTTGTTCCTTCTGGCAAGAAACTTTTATTTTTCCTAGCACTCATAATAAAATACATTGGACTTGAATCAACTAAAACTTTTGCAAATTCTTTAAATAATTTAAATATTTCATCTATAGTATAACCCATTGCATACAGTACTGCAACAATACTACCAGATGATGTTCCAGCTAGTATATCAATTTTTATGTTATTTTCTTCTAATGCCTTTATTACACCTATATGTGCAGCACCTTTTATACCTCCACCAGATAAAGCTAAACCAATTTTCATACATCCTACCCACTTTCAATTGATAATAACTTCCTTTTGGTAATTTTATTATATAAATCTATAAATTACAATATTTTATTTGATAAATTATCTGCAACCGATTGTTTCACCTATACCTTCTCTACATAAACTTTATCATTTACTGCAACTACTGTATACTTATTTAAATTCTTTATCTCTCTTATCTCTTCAAATGTTGCATATTCTTCTATCTGCTCTCGTGCTTCATTTTGCTTTTCTTTTAACTTATTTGCTTCTTCATTCTTCAAATATTTAAACTCTATCATTACTGCCTTATATCCTTTACTTTCATCTTTTGGTATTAATAATATATCTGGGTATTTCCTTTGTACTTCCATTTCTGATTTTAATCTATATATCTTCAAATTCATTGCTATACAATAAAATATTAATTTTACATATTTTTCATTGAATTTTATATAATCTCTATTTGATAAATTCTTTAAATACTTGTTCATTAATTCTATTATCTTATTTATTTTTCCTTCTAAAGCTATTTCTCTTGCTATTTCTGAATAATTTTCTTCTATATCTACTCCTTGTTTTAATATCTTTAAAAAATACTCTGAATATATTTCTTTCATTACTCTATTTGGTATACTTAGTTTTGGATATCCTACTACTTCATCTTCTATCGTTAAATATCCTAAATAATATAACATTGAAATTAAATCCTTCTCTGTAAATTCTATTGCTGGATTAAACTTTCCTGTTATTTCCTCTACTATTCCTTCTCCTGATACTGTTTTTTCTATTACTTTTTCTCTTTCTTCTCCCTTACATAAATCTAACATTTTTCCTAATTTACTATAATCACTTGCTATATTCATATCTATTAATTGTATTGGTAGTTTTTCCTGTTCTATATAATTATTTAGAAAATATAAACACATATTTGAATTATATATTTTTTCTTCTGCATCTAATGCAAACTTATATCCATCATAATTTTCCTTCATTATTGGTAACATCTTATTTTGTTCTTCTTGTGATATTTGTAAATCATTCATCATGCTTATTAACTCTTCTTTTGTAAAACCAATCATTTCATTAAACTTTGCATTTTGTGTTTTATCTGAAGCTATATTAAATCCTGATGTTAAACTATCTAATGTTATTAGTGCTACTCCTGTTATAAATATTCTATCTATTACAGTCTCTGTACCTTTTTTTAATATTTCATACCATTTTCTAACTTTACCATTTTTCGAAACTAAGTTTTTAAATTGACTTGTATTAAATCCCAATAATTCATTTGCAAAATGATCATATTCATCTATTATTACATATATTTTTTCTCCTTCTTTTTGTATATTAAATGCTTTTATTAAATTATCTAATATATTTTCTGCCTCATCTTCTTGATTTATATAAAAATCTAATCTATATTTATCTATAAATAACTTTATTGATGATGAAACCTCATTTTTAAATCCTTTTATTGTTGTCTTATCACTTGATGTATCTATTCCTGAAAAATTAAACTTTAATATATGATATTTATTTTTTAATTTTGTTGGATATTTTCCTATATATGTATCTCCATATAGTTTATCAAATTTATCTATTTTTTTTAAATCATAATAGTTTTCAAGTGTACTTGTAAATAATGTTTTTCCAAATTTTCTTGGTCGTAAAAACATTATATATGGCTCTGGTAAATTTTCTAACTTCTCTATATACTTTGTTTTATCTACATAATAATAATCATTTTCAATTAATCTCTCATAATCACTTATCCCATATGGTAATTTTCTCACTTTTAATCACCTCTTTTTTGTAATTTTATTATATAAAACTATAAATTACAATATTTTATTTAATAATTATACATATCTGCAACTTTCAGTTGCGGTGAAGAATGAATGATGAATGATTTTAATATTATTTAAATAGATAGAGAAGTACAAGGAGGATATATATAATAATTTAGAAGTCAAAGGCATTTAGGAAGACCCCAGCTATCATTTTGACGATAAATTATTATATATATCCTTTTTGTACGGTTTATTTTTATGCAAATTTTTATTTAAAGCAATTTCTTCGAAGTGGCGGGCGAACACTGTTCGCCCCTACGTTTGTACAATTTTTATTTGTGTGTAAATTTATTTTTAGAGAACAAAAAATCTCAGGTTTAGCATAAACCTGAGATTTTTTTGTTTACTTTATTTTTGTACTTCTTTTTTTATTACCACATTTTTTCCGTCTAATTTTACCATTCTTACAGGTTGATTTCTTTCTTTTCTATACAATTCATACTCATAGCACAATATTAAGCTTCCTGCTGATGCTATAAATCCTAACACTATTATTAATATTGATATTTCCTTTCCTGTTGCTACTGTTACTATTACTGTTGCTTCTGCCTGGTTATCTCCTGCATTTTCTTCTTCAAATCCTGCTGG
>CALXAP010000008.1 GCA_944386325.1 uncultured Clostridia bacterium | reverse complement strand
ATTCTATAAACATCTCCAATCGCATTCAAAATTTATTCAATATTATATATCAAAATCTTTATCTTTAAGCTGTGAATAGTAACTCTCAATTATGTTCATTTTGTGAATTTTAGATAAAAAGTATTGACAAAAGATAATTATGGATATAATATATATGAAGGTTAGCACTCTAGTGTGTAAAGTGCTAAAAGAGGTGATTATATGCTTGATGATAGAAAAAAAAGAATATTGCAAGCAATTATAGAAGAATATATTGGAACTGCTGAACCAGTTAGTTCTGCTTCTATAGTAGATAATTATGGATTTAATTTTAGTAGTGCAACAATTAGAAATGAAATGAATAATCTAGAAAAAACAGGATACCTTGAAAAACCACATACATCAGCAGGAAGAGTACCTTCTGCCAAAGGATATAGACTGTATGTAGATGAACTATTAAATTCTAATAATATAAGTTTTGATGAGATAAGATATATTACAAACAGATTAAAAACTAATGTAAATGAAATAGAAGAACTAACTAAAATAGCTACAAATACATTATCTGAAATTACTCATTATACATCTGTAGCAGTTGGACCAAAAACATCTACTCATATTATTACAGATATAAAATTTGTATTATTAGGAACAAGAGTATTAATGGCTGTAATATTAACAGATACAGGTATAATAAAGGAGTCAATAATTAAATTCGATTCAGATATAACAGAACTGCAAGTAGAAAATTTAAATTTTATATTTAATAATAGATTAAGAGGAAAACCATTAGGACAAATAGATACACCAATGGAAGAATATATTATATCTGAAATAAATTGTGAATTAAAAATAATAAGACCAATATTACAGGAAATTAATAAAGTAGTTAATGAAGATACTAATATATATTTAGAAGGTAAAGAAAAGGTTTTTGATTTTCCAGAGTTTAATAATGTAGAAGTTGCAAAAAATGTTTTAAAAATACTAGATACAAATGAACTTGTTTTATCTGTATTAAATAGTACTAATGAAAAAAATATAAATGTATATATTGGAAATGAAAATGAGTATGATGAATTAAAAGATTTGAGCATTATAACTTTCAAGAATTCTTTAGATGATAAAGATTTAGGTACTATAGGGATTATAGGACCAACAAGAATGGATTACTCAAAAGTAATTTCTGTTATGAAATATATAAAAAAAGTACTAGACAATAGATGGGAGCAGATGGATAAAGATTAGTATATCAAAAGAAAGAAGGGATATAATGCAAGAAAATGTAAACAATAAAGAAAATGAAGAAAAAAAAGAAGATGTAGTTAATGAAGAAACTGTAAAACAAGAAAATAGTGAATTAGAAAATATGAACAAAGAATTAGAGGAAACAACAGATAGACTAAAGAGATTAATGGCTGAGTTTGAAAATTACAAAAAGAGGAGTTCTAAAGAAAGAGAATTACTATATAATTCTATATTAGCTGATGTTATATCAGCTATACTACCAGCAGTAGACAATTTAGACAAAGCTGTTAATACACAAACAAAAGATGAGCAATACAAAAAAGGAATCGAACTTGTAGATAAACAAATAAAAGATGTATTAAATTCTTTTGGTGTTCAAAAAATTGAAAGTGTAGGAAAAAGGTTTGATCCTGAAATACATGAGGCTGTGAATCATGTAGATGATCCAAATTTAGGAGAACAAGAGATTAAAGATGAATTTAGAGCAGGATACAAAATAGGCAACAAAGTCATAAGACATTCAATGGTTATAGTAGCAAATTAATATGTTTATAAGAGATTTTAAAATCTCAAGAAGGAGGAAATAAAAATGGGAAAAATCATAGGTATTGATTTAGGAACAACAAATTCATGTGTAGCAGTTATGGAAGGAGGAGAGCCAGTCGTTATACCAAATCCAGAAGGAAATAGAACAACACCAAGTGTTGTAGCTTTTTCAAAAAATGGTGAAAGATTAGTAGGACAAATAGCAAAACGTCAAGCTGTTACAAACCCAGATCACACTGTAATTTCAATAAAAAGAGATATGGGTACAGATAAAAAAGTAAAAATTGATGGAGATGAATTTACTCCTCAAGAGATATCTGCTATGATATTACAAAAATTAAAATCAGATGCAGAAAACTATTTAGGACAACCAGTAACACAAGCTGTTATTACTGTTCCTGCATATTTTAGTGATAGTCAAAGACAAGCAACAAAGGATGCTGGTAGAATCGCTGGGTTAGAGGTTTTAAGAATTATAAATGAACCAACAGCTGCAGCATTAGCTTATGGAATGGATAAAGAAGATAAAGACCAAAAAATAATGGTATACGATTTAGGTGGAGGTACATTTGATGTATCTATACTAGAAATTGGTGATGGTGTTTTTGAAGTTTTAGCTACAAGTGGTAATAATAGATTAGGTGGAGATGATTTTGATCAAAAAATTATTGAATACTTAGTTGCTGAATTTAAAAAATCTCAAGGTATAGATTTAAGTACAGATAAAATGGCTATGCAAAGATTAAAAGAAGCTGCTGAAAAAGCAAAAATAGAATTATCTGGTATGCAACAAACAAATATCAATTTACCATTTATTACAGCTGATAGTTCAGGACCAAAACATATGGATATAACTTTAACAAGAGCTAAATTTGAAGAATTAATAAGTGATTTAGTTGAAAGCACAACAGGACCTGTTAATCAAGCATTAAAAGATGCTGGATTGACAAATGATAAAATAGATAAAGTTTTATTAGTTGGTGGTTCTACAAGAGTTCCATTAGTACAAGAAACTGTAAAGAAAATAACAGGAAAAGAACCTCATAAAGGAATAAATCCAGATGAATGTGTTGCTATAGGTGCAGCTATTCAAGCAGGTGTTTTATCTGGAGATGTTAAAGATTTAGTATTACTAGATGTAACACCATTATCTTTGGGTATTGAAACATATGGTGGAGTATTTACAAAATTAATTGAAAGAAATACTACAATACCTACAAAGAAATCACAAATATTCTCAACAGCAGCAGATGGTCAAACAAGTGTTGAAATACATGTTTTACAAGGTGAAAGAGAAATGGCAACATATAATAAAACTTTAGGAAGATTCCAATTAACAGGAATACCAGCTGCTCCAAGAGGTGTGCCACAAATTGAAGTTACATTTGATATTGATGCAAATGGTATAGTACATGTTTCTGCAAAAGATTTAGCAACAGGTAATAGTCAAGAAGTTTCTATTACAGCAAGTACAAATTTATCTGAAGAAGATATCAATAAAGCTGTTAAAGATGCAGAAGCACATGCTAGTGAAGACAAAAAGAAAAAAGATGAAATTGAAACAAGAAATAATGCAGAAAGTTTAATATATAATAGCCAAAAAACATTAGAACAACTAGGAGATAAAGTTAGTGGTGAAGAAAAAGCAAAAGTAGAAACAGAAATAGACAATGTAAAAAAAGCTTTAGAAGGTACAGATGTGGAAGCTATAAAACAAGCTACAGAAAAATTAACTACTGTATTTTATGAAATATCTGAAAAATTATATAATCAAGCTAAACAACAAAATGCTGATAATAATGCTTCTCAAACTACTGATACACAAAATGGACCAAAGACAGATGAAAATGGAAATGTATATGATGCTGATTATAAAGTAGAAGATGATGGAAATGATAAAAAATAATTTATAATAGGTCTTGTTTTTAAGTTCTAGAATTTTAAGTTCTAGAACTTAAAATGATAATAAACAAGATTATAGGAGGAAATAGATGGCTTCAAAAAGAGATTATTATGAAATTCTTGGTGTAAGCAAAGATGCGACTGATGAAGAATTAAAAAAGGCATATAGAAAATTAGCAAAAAAATATCATCCAGACGCAAATCCTGATAATAAAAAAGAAGCAGAAGCTAAATTTAAGGAAATAAATGAAGCTTATGAAACTTTATCAGATAAACAAAAAAGGCAAATGTATGATCAATTTGGACCAGATGGACCTTCAGGATTTGGAGGATTTAATGGACAAAATGGAAGCTATACATATACAAATTATGCTGGTGGTTTTGATGATGATATATTTTCTAATATTTTTAAAGGATTTGGATTTGACTTTGGTGGAGGATCTAGTAGAAATGCAGGACCTAGAAGAGGAGCGGATTTAAAATATAATATTGAAATTACTTTTGAAGAAGCTTATACAGGTATAGAAAAGGAAATTGTACTTACAAGAAACGAAGAGTGTAAAACTTGTCATGGAGAAAAATCAAGACCAGGAACTCATCCTGAAACTTGTAATATGTGTGGAGGTACTGGAAAAATACAGCAAGTTGTTACAACAATTTTAGGTCAAATGAGAACTGCTAAAACATGTTCTAATTGTAATGGAACAGGAAAAATTATTAAAGAACCATGTCCAGATTGTAGAGGTAAAGGAAAAGTAAGAAAACAAACTAAAATTATGGTTAAAATACCAGCAGGTATAGATGACAACCAAACTATTATTTTAAGAAATGAAGGAGAGTTTGGTGAAAAAGGAGCTCCAAAAGGTGATTTATATATTGTAGTACATTTGAAAAGACATAGTATTTACACAAGAAAGAATGAAAATATTTTTTGTGATATTCCAATAACATTTACACAAGCTACTTTAGGAGCAGATTTACAGATTCCATTAGTAGATGGAACAATGGAGAAGTTTAAAATACCAAGTGGTACGCAAACTGGTACTAAATTTACAATAAAAAATAAAGGATTTAAAAGTGTTAGTGGTAGTTATAGAGGAGATTTTGTTTTTACAGTAGTTGTTCAAGTACCTAAAAAACTTACATCTGAACAAAGAGATTTATTAACAAAACTTGCTAGAACTATGAATGAGCAACCACCTGTTAAAAAAAGAGGGTTTTTTGGTTGAATAGAAGACCTTAAATAGTTTTTTACTATTTAGGGTTTTTTCTATATACTTAAAAATATATCTAAAGTTATGCACTTTGTAAAATATAATATAAGAAGAATGCATTTAGCTATAAAAGAATTTGTTATATAGAAATATTTGATTTTTTATATTTATCGTTCTATAAAAATAATATTATTAATATATTACTATAGTAGTATTAAAAATAAAGGAGGAGCTTATGAATAAAGTTTTAGATAATGCAAACTATAATAGTAATATGTTTATTATAATAAAAGGAATTGTTATATCTTTTATAACAACACTTGTTGCTATATTTATATTATCTGCAGTATTAACATATAGCAATTTATCAGAAGAGTTAATATCACCAAGTATCATTACAATAACAGCTTTAAGTATATTAATAGGAACATCTATTAGCACAATAAAATTATCTAAAAATGGTATTTTGTATGGTGGTGTAATTGGACTTATATATATTTTGTTTCTTTATATTGTTTCGAGTATAACAAGTGTAGGATTTGGATTAAATCCTCAATCAATTATAATGATTATAGCAAGTATTATTGCGGGTATGATAGGTGGAATTGTAGGGATTAATATAAAAAGATAAAAAATCTAATATAATAGGGGTATGGCATAACAAATTCTAAAAACATCTCCAATCGCATTCAAAATTTATGAAATATTATCATATCAAAATCGTATGCCGTGAATAGTAACGAATAGTTACAAATTACCCTAAATTTTTTAATAAAAGTGTTGATATTTTTTTTTATTTAATATAAAATTTAAAGAGATTTATTTCAGGAGGGTATAAATTTGATAAAACTGGAAGATGTAAAAAATAACGAAGAGGTTAAAGAGTTAGTTTTAGGAGCACAAAAGCAATTAGATGTTTTAGGCTATACAGAACATTCTGTTAGACATATTGAAATTGTTTCAAGAAGAGCTTCATATATTTTAACTACTTTAGGTTATAATGAAAAAGAAATTGAACTTGCAAAAATTGCAGGTTATTTACATGATATAGGAAATTGTATAAATAGAGTCGATCATGCTCATAATGGCGCAATTCTTGCTTATAATATTTTAAAAGATATAGGAATGAATATAAAAGATAGAGTTGAAATATTAATGGCAATAGGTAATCATGATGAAAAAACAGGTACAGCAGTTAGTAGTATTTCAGCAGCTTTAATTTTAGCTGATAAATCAGATGTTCATAGAGATAGAGTTGTAAATAAAAATTTAGCAAGTTTTGATATACATGATAAAGTTAACTATGCTGTTACAAATTCAGAGTTAAGAGTGGATAGTAAGAAAAAAGTTATAACATTAGATTTAACTATTGATACAAATATTTGTCCTATGCTTGATTATTTTGAAATATTTATGGACAGGACTATGATGAGCAAATATGCTGCTAAATTTTTAGATTTATGGTTTGAATTAATAATAAATGATACAAAATTATTATAATATTTAGGGAGGATAAAAAGTGAAAAAGAATAGTGTACTAAAGATATTAGTTATAGTAGTTGCAGTAATACTAATATCACTTATATCATTTGTAGGAATTTACAAACAAAAACATGGAGTTATGGAGAATATTTTACCAGATTATTTATTAGGTAAAGATGTAAGTGGTTATAGAATGGTAACATTAAAGGTTGATGAGTCTACTACAGAGGAAGAAACAGACGAAATTAACTCAGAAGAAGAGGCTACACAAGAAGAAAATACAAGTGAGGATACAAATACAACAAATACAGAGGAAAATACAAATACAGTAGAAGAAAATGAAAATAATACTGTAGATGAAAACACTGCTAATAATACAAGCACAGAAGGTAATACAGAGCAAGAAGAAGAAACAAAAGAGAATATTTTAACAAAAGAAAACTTTGAAAAATCAAAACAAATTGTACAAAATAGAATGAAATATGCAAATATTAGTGAGTATAATATAAGAGTTAATGAAGAAGATGGAACAATCACACTTGAATTACCAGAAAATACAAGAACAGATGAAGTGTTACAATATTTAACTTTAAAAGGTGATTTTACAATAATTGATGCTGATACAAAAGAGGTTTTATTAAGCAAAAGCGATTTAAAAGATGCAACTATAATGTATTATCCAGATTCAACAGGAACAACAGTATATTTAAGTATAAACTTTAATGAAGAAGGTACTAAAAAACTTGAAGAGGTTTCAAAAACATATATTGAAACAACAGATGAAAATGGTGAGTCTACTAAGAAAACTATAACAATGCAATTAGATGGACAAGAACTATTAACAACATATTTTGGAGAAACTATTTCTAATGGACAATTACAAATTTCAATAGGAAATAGTACAAAAGATGCAACAGAATTAAATGATTATATAAATAATGCATCATATATTGCAATGGTTTTAAATAATGAAATGATGCCACTAACATATACATTGGATATAAACCAATATGTGTCAGCTTATATAAATCAAGATATATTAAAAATAATTATAATAGTAGCTGTAATTATTATGGCAATATTAATTATTTATTTAATAATAAAATATAAAGCAAGTGGACTATGTGCTTCTATAGCATTTATTGGATATTTAGCTTTATTAATGTTAATTATAAAAGGTACAAATATTTATATTACATTAGGAAGTATGGCTGCAATAGCAGTATCACTAATAATTCAATTCATAGCAATGAACTTTGTATTAAAAGCAAATAAAGAAAAGAAAAATATAAATGAAACTATATTAAATACAACAATTATGCTAATACCAATTTATATAATTGCAATCGTATTTTGTTTTAATTCATGGTTACAATTAAGTAGCTTTGGTGCAACATTATTCTGGGGATTGTTATTATCATCAATATACAATTACTTAGTAGTAAAAAATGTATTAGTTATAAAATCTGAAGATAAATAGGAGGAAGTCTTAAATGAAAAAAAGTGTACTTTATACAGTAATTGGATTAATAATAATAATTGGTATAGCATTAGGAATATTAAAAGGATTAAATTATAGTTTAGAATATCAAGCAAATCAAAAAATAGAATTGTATATAGGAAAAGTTGTTGATAGAAAAGATATTGAAGAAATAAGTAATAATGTATTTGGAAAAAATGAAAATAAAGTTCAAATAGTAGAGATATTTAATGATATGGTTGCTATTACTGTTAAAGACAGTAATGATGAACAAATAGAAAATTTCGTTAATGCAATAAATGAAAAATATGGAGTTGAATATACTAAAGATGATGTAGAAATAATCAAAGAATCAAAAATTGGTATTTTTGATATGATAGATCCATATATAATTCCTGTGTTGATTGCTTTAGGTTTAGTTGTTATATATATAGCTATAAGATATCATAAATTAGGTTTTTGGAAAACTTTATTGTTATCAATAGTATGGATTGTTGTAATAGAAGCATTGCTTTATAGTGTTTATGCAATAACTAGAATACCTGTTAATGCTACTACAATTCCAATTGCTTTAATAGTTTTTGTATTTACTGTATTAGGAATATGTATTAACGATGAGAATAAATTAAAATTAATAAAAAAAGATGTAGAAGAATAACATATTCACATAAAAAAAGGGTATTAATATTATATATTAGTACTCTTTTTTTATATAAGTAGAAAAATGCATTTTATATAAAAAATTTGAATATATAAATTTTAGCTGTAAATAGTAACAATTATGGAGGTGTAAAATGAAAATTTTAAAAAGAATAACTAGAACTTTATTTAGAAATGGTGAAAATGATATATCAATGGAAAAGGCTAAAAAAATGTTAAAAGAAAATAAAGAAACTATTTTAGTAGATGTTAGAAGCCATCAAGAATATGAAGAATATCATTTAAATGGAGCAATATGTATTCCATTATCTGAATTAAGTACAAGTATTAGAAATAAAATAAAAAATAGATATACCCCAATTATAGTATATTGTCAAAGTGGTAATAGAAGTAAAAAAGCAATGAAGATTCTCAATAATTTGTGTTATAGTAATGTATACAATATAATTGGGGGATTAGAACAATAATTATTTTTTATATATAAAAGGATTTATTTTATATTTTTTACACAATTCACATTCAAAGCAAATAGTAACTTTTTTTCCGAAAATATTTTTTAGAGTATTAATAAATTCATCTTCATTTGAATCTATTAAATGAATAAATATTTGTTTTGGTAATATATTTAAAAGGGTATTAAGGCAATAATCATTAGAAGAGAATGTTATATCAGACATATATTTTGCATTTGTTATATTTGTGTCAATTTTTATAATATTCTTTTCTTCATCTAATAAAACAGATTCATTTTTGAAATATATTAAATGAATAATCTTATTAGATGGAATTTGTGAATTTATATAGAATTTTAATAAATTTATAAATTCTACATATTCTTTTTCTATTATAAAACTATTAACAGCCGAATCTACTAAATCATCTAAAATACACATATATTCTTGTAATCGAAATCGTATAAATCCATCTAAAATAACAAATTTATTTTCTTCTATATATTCTTTGCATATATCAAATATTATACTTTTTCTTTTTAAGAATTCTAAATTTTCTATGTCTGAAGAAAAATTCTTGCATATTGTTAGAATATGTTTTTTTTCTTTATCAGAAAAATAGAAATAATTATATTCTAATAGATTAGAAATTAGTTTGTCTTCATAAAACTCAATAATTAAATCTAAAAATGCTTTAGCAACATAATTATAGAAAAGCTCATAATTTTCACCTTTGTAATGAAAAATTGCATTATCATATATTTTAAATGAATTTAATGAAAAATACATATTTTCAGGGGGATTGTCATTAAAATAATCTAGTAGATAATTTAAGATGTAATTATTATTTGTTTTTATGCAAAAAGATCTTATCACTTCAATTCTCCTTCCATTATGTATAATATTATCTACTAAAATACTTTTAGATATACATATTTTATTCAAATATATTAAAATTGAAACTTGTATATTAAAAGATATTAGTGTAAAATGAATATAATCAAAAATCAGACAATTTAATATTTTTACTTAATATAATATATATAAAGTGAGAAATTAAAATAATGAAATAAGCTATAATAAATATATAAATAGAGGTGCATATGAAAAAAATAAAATTGAATAATATAAAACAATTGGTTATTGATGGAAAAATTAGATGGACTAATCATATTATCATTAGATTATTGCAAAGAAATATAAATCAAAAAGATATAGAAAGTGCTATTTTAAATGGAGAAATAATAGAAGAATATGAAAATGATTACCCATATCCAAGTTGTTTAATATATGGAATAAATTTGAAAGGTGAAGTGTTACATGTAGTATGTGGTTTAAATAAAGTAGAATTATGGATAATTACTGCATATTATCCAGATAATATAAAATGGGAAAATGATTTAAAAACAAGAAAGGAGATAAAATAATATGAATTGTTTTATGTGCAGAGGAGATTTAGAAAATAAAAATACAACATTTATGATTGAATTAGATAATTGTATTATAATTATAAAAAATGTACCATCACAAGTATGTAAACAATGTGGAGAAGTTTCATATAGTAATGAAGTTGCAAAACAATTAGAAAAATTAATAAATTCAGTAAAAAATTCAATTACAGAAATTACAGTAATTAATTATACTGAAAAAGTGGCATAAAAATGAGCAAATAATATTGAAAAAATAAAATACTAATAAATTGTAGAAAAAATCAAAAAACAGCTGTAGGGGAAAGCAGTGTTCGCCAGCACTACGAAGACACTTCTCAAAAGAATGAACACAAAATATAATCCTAATCTAGCTACTATTATTAACATTATATTGAATTGGAATCCTGGCGAAATACCTAATGAAGTAAAAGATATTCTATTTAAATCTCATCCATCTATGCCTAGAAATCTGAAAATTTCGCAAACATTTTTTAGAGCTGGATTCGTAGAATATTGGGGCAGTGGAATAAAAAGAATAACAGATGCTTGTAAAGAGTATGGTTCTCCAATTCCTGAAATTGTTAATGAGGCTGGAGGAGTTGCTGTTAAATGCAAGGCATCCGACAGTTACTTAAAAGCAATGAAAGGGGAAAATAGTTTAACCGCCCAAACTTCGCCCAAACGATTAATGAAAGTATCGAAACAGGAATAATAGAATTGATAAAAGAGAATAACAAAATTACACAAGTAGAAATATCTAAGATATTAGGTGTAAGTAGAGATGTTATTAAAAGAAATATAAAAAAATTAAAAGATAATAATAAAATAGTTAGAATTGGTAATAGGAATAGTGGATATTGGAAAATTCTATAATATACAAAGAAATTAATAATATAAATTTAAAACTATGTATAAAACGAATAAAAAATAAATATTTACAAAACAAAGATAAAAAAGTATAATGAAAAAGAAATGAAAAAGTTCATCAAAAGAAAGAAAAAAACAAAAGAGGGGGAAAAGCGATGAATAAAAACGTTGGCGCTGTAGAGAGAGCTACTGTTTAGCAAAATAAATGGAGATAAAGGAATAACCTTAGTAGCATTAATCATTACGATTATAGTATTATTGATACTCGCAGGAGTAAGTTTAAGCTTTGTATTTAATGGAGGAATACTAGATAGATCACAGCAGGAAGTAAATGAGTATCAAAATGCTGCAAATAATGAAAGTGACATATTACAATATATAAACTCAACATTAGAGCAAAAAATAAATGAAATAAATTCAGGTTCTGGAGAAGGCTCTGGTGAAATACAAGTAGGAGAAATAGTAACAGCAGAAGATATAGCAAAAGTAGAAGATAAAAGCAAAATATATGGAGCAATAGTAAATGGATATGATTGTGAAAATAACGCAGGGGTCGAATCATGGAAAATATTATATGCAGATAATGAAAATGTATATTTAATAGCAAGCAATTATATTCATAAGGATTATTGCCCAGATGGAATAGGTGAAACACCTATAACTGATAATGGAAATGGATATAAGTTATCAATGAATGATGTAATAAATGATTACAATGGAGCAAGTGATATAAAAGATGAAAGTTTACAAAATTTAAATAGCGACTATTTTAGTAAATATGGTAGTGAAAATAGTAGTAATAAAAATATGAAAGCAGTAGCATACATGTTAGATACAAGTGAAGGAGTATGGGGGAAATTCGCAGGAGAAAAAGCAAAATATGCGATAGGAGGACCGACAATAGAATTATTATTTAGATCATATAATGAAAAATATAATACAAAAAATAAATATCAGGCACAAGCAATAAGTGTAACAGGATATGAAATAAGTACAGATGGTGGAGATAGTTTTGATTATGGTATAGAAAATAGTTCAGACTATTTAAATAAAGAAGATGATTTATATGTAATAGATGAGACAAACAGAGCGAATTATATGTGGCTTGCAAGCCCGTCTGGTAATTATACTAGTGACTTTCTTGAGGTGGATTCCAACGGCGATATTCCTCATTACGACTATGCATATTACGATGTAGGTTTTCGTCCAGTAGTTTGCTTACAACCTAATGTCGAGCTTGAAAAACAGCAAGATGGGTCTTTTTTGTTAAAATAATATAGTATAAAGGACAAATGAAAAATTCATTTGTCCTTTAATAATAAATCATATAATCTATATCAGGAAATATCGCATCTTTTTCTTGAACCATTTTTAAATAATCTTCATCTATATGTGAATTTTTAATTTGGTCATATAATTCTGTAAATCTTCCAATATGATCCTTAATACGCCTTTTGGCATAATCAACCATAGTTCCATTAGTTATTATAAATAACCAATCACTACTTTGAGCAAGCAATAATTCTCTTGCACATTGGTTTAATGCTTTTCTAATTATAGTATCACCCACATTTGGAAATAAATGAGCAAGTTCAACCATTCTATCACCAGCAACATGTAAATGCTTGTGAACATAATCATTAGTACCATTTAACCATACTTCACTATAACCATTTTTACCCCAACTTGATATACAAGGTGTAGCAACCTGCATTTCTGGATATTTGTCAATATATTCACCAGGTGTAATTAGTTCAAAATTGCAATCATCATAATAAATTTTCTTAAATAATATATATAACCAATATGGTCCTTCATACCACCAATGTCCATAAAGTTCTGCATCATAAGGACACACTACAATTGGTGGAACATGCATATTATCTGCAAGATAATTAATTTGAGATGTTCTTGAATCTAGAAAATGTCCTGCTTGTTTTTCAGCAGAATCTTTTGCCCATTGTATATTATAATAATCTTTAAAATCACCTTTTGATGTTATTCTATAATACTTTATTCCAGTGTGAACTCTGTCGCCATTTTTTGCTATGTATGGTTTTATATAATCATAATCTACATCATAACCAATATCTCTATAATATTCCCTATAATTAAAATCACCAGGGTATCCTATAATAGAACTCCAAACTTGTTTAGAAGATTCTATATCTCTACCAAAAGCTATAACTCCGCCAGGAGAAACAATTGGAGTAAATGTGCCATATATAGGAGTAGGGTCTGCATATAAAATACCATGTGATTCTGTAATAATATATTCAATTCCAAATTCTTTTAAATATTTGTCTGCCTGTGGTACATACCCACATTCAGGAAGCCAAATACCACGTGGCTTTTTTCCAAAATATTTTTCATAAGTTTGTACACCAACACCAATTTGTGCTCTTACAGTTTTTTCATTTACATATAAAATTGGAAAATATCCATGTGTGGCTCCACAAGTTATAATTTCTAAAACACCTATATCTTGAAAATGTTTGAAACCTGAAATTAAATTACAATTATATATGTCTTTAAAAATATGTAAATCATTTGAATATCTATTATAATAATATTTTGATAATTCATTTAATCTTTTATCATATTTTGTTCTTTCAATTTCTTTTTCTGATAATTCGATATGTTGCTCTAAATATTTTATATATCTTTGTTGTAGTAGTTTATTATCTAACATAGAAAGTAAAGGAGGAGTTAAAGACATTGTTATTCTAAATCTAACATTTTCATCCTCTAATTTCTTAAAGTTTAATAATAGTGGTATATATGTTTCTGAAATAGCTTCAAATAACCATTGTTCTTCTAAATAATCTTCACTTTCTGGGTGATATACAAATGGTAAATGAGCATGCAAAATAAAGCTAACATATCCTCTTATATTTTTCATAAAAACCTCCATTTGAGCAATAATTTATAATTATCTGATAATTATTTAAATACAGATGAAGAATTACCCATTAATCTATTAGAATCTTTAAAATCTTCACCTTTATAAGTATTTTTATAAAAGGATTGTACATCGACATAAGTACCAATTTTTCCAACAAGATTTTTTCTTCTACTAATATTTACATTTTTTATTTGATTTGTTTTAACATTCTTAAAATAAACAGTATTAGGTAATTTTTCAAGTAAGACATGGTCATTTGGTGATTCAACTGTATTAGATGAAGATACATATACATAATTATCAGGAATATGTATATTATTAGTAATAGGACGTCTACCCAATTCAATTGAATATTCACATTTTGCATCATTAACATGAAAATACCAACAATTTGCAAAATCATTAATATCTATTTCAAAAGTATAATTCATTGTAAGATTTTTAACAATAAGAACAGGTTTTGTATCTGTAAATAAATTCTTACCATATTTTTTTACGAAATTTTCTTTATCTTCATCTGATATATCCCAATATACAAATAAAGTGTTAGGTGTTTGTGCTAATATTTTTACAACTGTTTTATGATATGTGCGTGGTAAATCGTAATATTCAGATACATCAAATTGTTTAGTTAAATCTTTATTTAATAAAGAAATTTCTTTTTCATCTAGCTTGTTTTCTTCTATTACTTTTGAATTTTTACTAGAAACTTTTCTTGTAGTAGATTTTGTATTAGAAACTTTTTTTGTTTCAGGTTTTTTTACACTAGATGTACTCTTTCTTGTTGAACGAGTAGAGCTAGTTCTTTTTTGAGATGTAGTTCTAGCTTTTTTTGTGTCCATTTCTTTTGTTGTTTTATTTTCTGATAGAGGTCTTTTCCTAGAATTTAAAGTTTTCTTATTTTTTTCATTTTCTTTATGTAGTATATTTTCTGGTTTTTCTGGCATGATTTCCTCCTTAGTAAAACGAAATTATATTTATTACTATACTATATCAAAAAATAATTTAATTCAATACATAAAATGAAAAAAAAAGAATTAAACAAAAATGAAACAAAAATGTAATAAAAATGAAACATTATTACATTTTTTTTATTAATATTTACATTTTTGATATTATAATATAAAATAAAGTATGAAAAATAAGAGATTATGAAATTTGCTGTAATACCAAAGAATTTGAAGGGAGAAAGTTATAATGAAGATTTTAATGTTAACATGGGAATATCCTCCAAGAATAGTAGGGGGAATTGCAAGAGTTGTGCATGATTTATCTAAAAGATTAATAAAAGATGGACATGAAGTTCATGTTGTGACATATAAAGAAGGAAATGTGTCAGAGTATGAAAATGATAAGGGAGTACATGTTCATAGAGTAAATAATTATATGATTAATCCAAATAATTTTATAGATTGGATAATGCAATTGAATTTTAACATGATAGCAAAAGCAAATGAGTTAATAGAAAAAGAGGGAAAATTTGATGTAATACATGCACATGATTGGCTTGTTACATATGCAGCAAAAACATTAAAAAATTCGTATAATATACCAATAGTTGCAACAATTCATGCAACAGAAGCGGGAAGAAATTCAGGAATTCATGATGAGGTACAAAGATATATTAATGATACAGAATGGCTATTAACATATGAAGCTTCAGAAGTTTTAGTTAATAGTAATTATATGAAAAACGAATTACAAAGATTATTTGGTCTTCCTTTTGAAAAAATAAATGTTGTACCAAATGGAATAAATATGACGGCATTTAATGGAGTTGAAAGAGATTATGACTTTAGAAGACAATATGCAGCTGATAATGAAAAAATCATTTTATTCCTAGGTAGATTAGTATATGAAAAAGGTGTGCAACATTTAATTGCAGCAATGCCAAAAATTTTAGCAAATTATCATGATAGTAAATTGATTATTGCAGGAAAAGGCGGAATGTTAGATGAATTAAGACAGCAAGTTAATTATTTAAATATAGGTCATAAAGTATATTTTACAGGTTATTTAGATGCAAAGAAAGTATGTAAAATGTATAAAGCAGCAGATATTTCTGTATTTCCAAGTACATATGAACCATTTGGAATTGTAGCATTAGAAGCAATGCTTGCAGGAGTACCAACTGTTGTATCTGATATTGGGGGATTAGATGAAATAGTTGAACATAGAGTAAATGGAATGAAAAGTTATGCTGGTAATCCAAATTCACTTGCTGATTCTATATTAAATTTATTGTATGACCCACAATTATGTGCTAATATAGTAAAACAAGCAAGAATAAAAGTAAAAAATGAGTATAATTGGAATAAGATTGCTCAAGATACATATTTTATATATCAAAAAGCAATTTGCGAAACAATGGCTGAAAGACAAGCAAAACAGATTATTCAAGAAAAAGCAAAGAAAACAAGAAGAGCAAAAAATAATGATTCTGAAATTGCGACTTTATTAGGATTTAAGAAAAGACAAGCATATGCTTAAATAAGGAGGTAAAAATGACAGTATATGATACTACACATGAGCTAGCACGTCAGATAAAAAATAGTAGAGAATATATAGAATATAAGGAAATGAAAGATTTAATTAACTCTAAACCAGAACTTAAAAAAAAAGTAGATGAATTTGAAAAATTAAGATATAATACACAGGTATTAACTATGCAAGGTGAAAAAGATAATACAGAAAAAATGAAAAGATTACAAGAAATGTATAGTATACTTGTAGCAGATTCTGATATTAAAAAATATTTTGATATGGAAGTTAGATTTAATGTAATGCTTGCAGATATTAATAAAATAATTGGAGAAGCTGTTAAAGAAGTATTATAATAGATTATGGTTTATTGTATAATAAGAAGGCGGAAAGAAATTTCCGCCTTTAATGATAATAAAAAGAAAGAGGTGCTAATATGGATATAATAATTTCTATAATTATATTAGTAATTGTAATAATGTTATTAAAATATATTTTTAATGTAAATATTGAAAAGGTGAAATCACTAGGAAATAATGAATTCTTAAATAAACTTACAGATAAATTTCCTGAAAACATAGAGATTTGTAAAAAGATATTAAGATTAATTGGAAATAATAATGTAAAAATTGAAGAGGAAAAAGATAGTAAAACAAGTATGTATTTAGTATTATCAAATAAGATATCAATTGCAAATTTAAAAGGAAATTACACGAGAATACAAACAATTGCGCATGAATGTATTCATTCAATGCAAGATAGGAAAATTCTATGGTCAAATTTTATAATATCTAATATTTATTTAATATATTGGATTGTAGCAATAGTGCTTACAATCTGCGGAGTATATACTAATATAATATTACAAGGTTTTATATTATTAATTATAAGTTTTGTATATTATACTGTAAAAAGTTATTTAGAAACAGATGCAATGATAAAGGCAAGATATTTAGCAAGAACATATATGATTACAGAGAAAATATTAAAACCAGAAGAGATAGAAGAAGTTGTTGGACAATATGATGTATTAAATAAAATAGGTGTAAAAATGGTGAATTATAATTTGATTTTTACTTCACTACTAAGAATTTTATTATATTTGATAGTGGGATATGTGATGGTTAATATATAAAATCATAAAAAAATTATCAAATATTTACTAATTTGTACAAAAATGCTATAATATAATTACAGTGTTATGTAAACAAAATAAAGGGAGGATTCAAAAATGACAAATGTAAAAGATTTAAATCAAGAAAAAAAGGAAAACAAACAAGGACGGTTAGCAAAGGTTCTTAATCTTATTAAGGAAAATAAGGTTAAGACAATGATTCTTTTGCTTGTTGGGGTTGTTACAGCAACCACAACATTTCTAATTTTCTCGCCCCCTGACAATGTGTATAAACAGGAGCGTGAAATTGTAGAACAGCAGAAGGAAAAGTCGGAATATACTGTTCCAGTGGAAAATCCATTGGAACAAAAGCAAAGGTTCTACGAAACCGCCAAAGCTGTTTATACAGAACTCGATCTGCAGATTTCTGCAGAACAACAGTTCCTCTCAAAGAGGGAACTTCATGATCTGGGGGATCTGGCTATTGAATCAAAATATTGGTTCGATAAAGACCCGAGTTTGAACTTTAAGTTCACTGTTGAAAATATGACCAGTTTTCTAGAGTATGACAAGGAGAACTGGGAGGAACTCAATCAAAGGCTTAAAGATGCAGGTCTAGCAGAAACTCCGGAATGGAAACTGCTGAAAAGGGGGCATGAACGAATTATTGCCGATATCAATTATTTAAACGAGTGCGGTAAAAGAATCCTCAAATAAGAGTAGCACATGCTACTCTTATTTTTAGGATTATATTCTATGTTCGATTTTTGAAAAAAATGCCTTTGTAGTGCGGACGAAAAATTTATATGACAAATCTAGATTCGCTAGACCTTTTCTCTTCTTTTTTAACATTTTCTATATTAATTTAAGGTCTAGCAAGAATCGTTTAAGATTTGTCGACGCGAAAAATTGCAAAGCAATTTTTCTGTGCATCTATTTATTTTGCATTATAGGAAATGCAATTTCCTATAATGTAAAATATTATTATATCAAAATTAATAGTAACAAACTATCATAAAATTTAAATATAATATATTCAATAACTCTTTAAAAAAAACAAAAAATGTTATAAAATATATAAAATTATTAGATTTAGGAGAGATATATGAATAAAAAATGGGAATATTATAATTCAGATAAATTAAAGATAAAACAAATATCTCAAAAATTTAATTTACCTGAATTTATAGCAAAAATATTAGTAAACAGAAATATTACAGAAGATGAACAAATAAAAGTTTTTTTAAATCCAACTAGAAATGATTTTTATAATCCATTTTTATTAAATGATATGGACAAGGCTGTTAGTAAAATAATTGAAGCTATAAATAAGAAACAAAAAATTATTATTTATGGAGATTATGATGTTGATGGTATAACAAGTATAACAGTATTAAAGAAATTTTTAGAAGATAGAGGGATAAAAGCAGGATATTATATACCAGATAGATTAAATGAAGGATATGGGTTAAATAAAGAAGCTATTAGTAAAATTTCAAGCGAAGGATATGAATTAATTATAACTGTAGATTGTGGTATAACAGCAATAGAAGATGTAGAATATGCTAATAGTTTGGGTATGAAAGTTATAGTAACAGATCATCATGAACCTTCAGATATTATTCCAAATGCTTTTGCTGTTATAAATCCAAAAAGGCAAGATAGTACATATCCATTCAAAAATTTGGCAGGTGTTGGTGTTGTTTTTAAGTTAATACAAGCAATAAGTAAAAAATTAGAACTACCAGAAAAAGAATACCTAAAATACTTAGATTTAGTATGTATTGGAACTATTTCAGATATAGTACCGTTAATTGATGAAAATAGGGTTATTGCTAAGTTAGGATTAAAATTAGTATGTGTAACTAGAAATGTAGGTTTAAGAGAATTAATAAGTAGTATTAGGTTTAAAAAAATAGATTCAAGTGCTGTGTCATTTGGCATTGCACCTAGAATTAACGCATGTGGAAGAATGGGACATGCAGATGAAGCAGTTAAACTATTTTTAACACAAAATATTGTAGAGGCAGGAAATATTGCAGATGATTTGAATAAATATAATGTAACTAGACAATCTATAGAAAAAAAGATTTATGAAGAGGCATTAATAAAGATAGAAGAAAATAATATGAGTAAAGAAAATTCTATAATATTAGGTGGAGAAAATTGGCATCATGGTGTTATTGGAATAGTTGCTTCTAAAATAACAGATTTATTTAATAAACCTTCTATATTAATTTGTTTTGAAGGCGATGAGGGGAAAGGTTCTGGTAGAAGTATTATGGGATTTGACTTACATAATGCATTATGTAAGTCGAGTGAATATCTTGAAAAGTTTGGCGGACATGAAATGGCTGTTGGTTTAAGTTTAAAAAAAGAAAATTTTAATAAATTTAAAGAAAAATTTCAAGGTATAGTAGAAGAAAGTGATATAAAAGATATTGTACCAATAATAAAAATTGATGAAGAAATAGATTTAAAAAATATAACAATGGATATGGTAAAAGAAATGAGCAAGTTAGAACCATTTGGTGAAGAAAATAAAATTCCTATATTTTTGTTTAGAAATTTAAAAATAGATTCTATTAGAGCAATATCAGATGGTAAACATTTAAAATTATCACTAAAGTACAGTAGAGGTTGGATTGATGCTATCGGATTTAATATGGGAGAATTAGTTGAACAATTCACAATAGAAGATAAAATTGATGTGGTAGGATTTTTAGAAATTAATTCATATAATAATATAGAAAAGTTACAGATAAATATAAAAGATATGATGAAATCTATTGTATAGTATTTATATATTAAAGGGTGGTAGGCATGAATAGTAAAATTTTATTAAATAATGTAACTGATTTAACATTATATACTGGAACAAATGGAAGAAAATATTGTACTTGTAAATGTATTGGTTGTACACAAAGAAATGATGAAGATAACTATGCATATCAGGGAAATATAAAACAAATTGAGAAGATAATAAGAAAGTTACCAAATTTAAAAAATGCATATCTTTTAGGAAACCCAGATGTATCTGTAGATCCAGAGTTTTGCAATTTAGCTGCTAATAAATTTATAGAAAATGGTAAAAAGGTTATGTTTTCAACTTCTGGTTTTAATGGTGTTGAAACATTAAAGAAACTTACAAAAAATATAGATTTATCTAAAATTGAATATGTTAGTTTAAGTGTAGATACAATAAATGAAGATAAATTAAAAAAACTAAAGGGAAATAAAAATATTACTTTAGAACAAATAGATGAAGTGATTAATTACTGTAAAAAAAGAAAAATACCAGTAAAAATACAACCAACACTTTGGAGAATAAATCAAGATGATTATCAAGAACTTATAGAATATTTTTATAAAAAGCATGGATTGAATTGGTATACATTTCATACAGGAAGTTTTGAAGCAATAGGAGATGAAAAAATTGATATCTTAAAGCATATAGAACCAGAAAAAAGTGTAGAAATAAGGGAAAAACTTATAAGAATCGCTCAAAAATATAATCTTAAAATGAATATTCCAAAAGTATTCATAACAGAGGAAGAATATGATTTATATGATAATTCTAATACTTATTGTAGAGTAGGTGGTAGAGGATTACAAATTTGGCTTACAAGAGATGCTTTAAAATGCACATTTTGCCCAATTCTTACAAAAGTTAATAAAAATTATTTTTTTAATATTGATGATGAAGATATAAAATTATTAAACCCAAAATTAGATTGTCCTATTGCAAATAATTGCATTAGTAATGATTTAAAACAAATTTCAGAAGATAATAAAGGAAATATTATTTTTCAAAATAATAAAAAATATTTTAACATATGTCGTTATTATTCAAAAAAAATTAAATATTAAGGAGGGATAAAATATGACAAGTATAGAACCAGTAGAAATAAAAGACATAATTAATAAAATTAAAGAACACAGGAAAAATGTTAATATAGAATTAATAATGAAAGCATATAATTTAGCAAATGCTCAGCACGGAGATCAATGTAGAAAATCAGGAGAACCGTATATAATTCATCCATTACATGTTGCATATATTTTAGCTAATCTTGGATTAGATGATAATACTATTTGTGCAGCATTATTGCATGATGTTGTTGAAGATACAGATACAACATATAATGATATAGTAAAAGAATTTGGTGAAGAAATTGCAGAAATGGTCGATGGAGTTACAAAGCTTGGCAAAATTAATTATACAAGTGAACAAGAGCAACAAGTAGAAAATTATAGAAAATTATTCTTAGCAATGGGAAAAGATATAAGAGTAATTCTTATAAAACTGGCAGATAGACTCCATAATATGAGGACTCTAAAACATTTAAAAAGAGAAAAACAAATTCGTATATCAAAAGAAACAATGGACTTATATGCACCTCTTGCTAATAGGTTAGGTATATATTCTTTAAAATGGGAATTGGAGGATTTAGCTTTTAGATATTTATATCCAGAGGAATATTTTGCAATTGTTCAAGGATTAGATAAAAAAAGAGATGAGAGATTAAAATTTTTGGATATAGTTATAAAGGAAATTGAAACTGAATTAAAAAGAGAAGGAATAGAGTTTGAAATTCAAGGAAGGGCAAAGCATTTATATAGTATATATAGAAAAATGAAGAGAGATAATAAAACATTAGATGAAATTTACGATTTATTTGCAATAAGAATAGTTGTAAATTCTGTAAAAGATTGTTATGCTTCTTTAGGAATTGTTCATGAATTATTTAATCCTATGCCAGGAAGATTTAAAGACTATATTGCTATGCCAAAGCCAAATATGTATCAATCTATACATACTACTTTAATTGGACCAAATGGAACTCCTTTTGAAGTTCAAATACGTACATGGGATATGCATAGAGTTGCTGAGTTTGGTATAGCAGCACATTGGGCATACAAAGAGGCGAATAAAACAAAAAAATCAAATGTTACTGTAAAAGATGATAAATTAGCTTGGCTTAGAGAAACTCTTGAATGGCAAAAAGATACATTAGATCCTGATGAGTTTTTAAATACTTTAAAAACAGAATTATATGAGGATGAGGTATATGTATTTACACCAAAAGGTGATATAAAAGTATTGCCAAAAGGTAGTACACCTATAGATTTAGCATATAATATTCATGCTGAAATTGGCCATAAAATGGTTGGTGCAAAAATTAATAGTAAAATGAGACCAATATTAACACCATTAAATAATGGGGATATTGTAGAAATAATAACTTCTGAAAATTCGAAAGGACCAAGTAGAGATTGGATTAAATTTGTAAAAAGTTCTGCTGCAAAAACTAAAATTCAACAGTGGTTTAAAAAGGCTTTAAGAATAGAAAATATTGATAAGGGAAAAGAAACAATTGAAAGAGAAATAAAAAGAATTGGAATGACTCATACAGAATTATTTAAAACAGAATTTGTACAAGCAGCTTTAGATAGATATAAATTTAAAAGTCTTGATGATATGTATGCAAGTGTTGGTTTTGGAGGAATAAGTGCTGGAAAAATAATTTCTAGAATACTGGAAGAATATAGGAAAACACATAAAGAAGAAAACATAGAAAAGAAAATAGAAGAATTAGTAGAAAAAAAACAGGTTAGTAAACCTTCAAAGTCAGGAATTATTGTAAAAGGGATAGATAATTGCTTAGTTAAATTATCTAAATGTTGCAATCCTTTACCAGGTGATAAAATTGTAGGTTATATAACTAAAGGTAGAGGAGTGTCTGTTCATAGAGCTGATTGCGTAAATGTAAAACAATTAGTTTCTGACGAAAATAGAATAATTGATGTTTATTGGTATAAAGAAACAAAATCAAAATATAATGTAGATATAGAAGTATATGCAAATGATAGAAAAGGCTTGTTAGCTGATATTATACAAAAATTAGATAGTGTTAAAGCAAGCATTGTTGAAATTAGTTCAAAAGTAAATAAAGAAAGAACTGTTTTAACAGAAATTACAATTTCAATTGAAAATTTGGAAGAATTAAATAAAGTAATAAAAGTACTAAAAACTGTTGATAGTGTTTTTGATGTAAAAAGAAGAAAATAGAAAGGAAATGTTTAATGATACTAAAGAGATTAAGATTATATGTTGAGGATACACATATTACTAATTGTTATATAATTGTAGATGAAAATACAAAAGAAGCAATGATAGTAGACCCTGGTGCTGAACCAGATAAAATAGCAAATATGATAGAAGTATTAAATGTAAAAATAAAATATATTGTTCTAACACATTGTCATGCTGATCATATAGGGGCAGTTTCTGAAATAAAAAATAGATTTGGTGGAAAAATATTAATACATAGAGATGAAGTAGAAGGTTTATATAATCCAGAAATAAGTTTGTGTGAAATGATAGGGAAAAATAAAATTATTTTAGAAGCAGATTCAAGATTAGATGATGATGATGTTATACATGTAGGTAATATTGAATTTAAAATAATACATACACCAGGACATACAAAAGGTGGAATATGTTTATATTGTGAAAAAGAAAAAATGTTATTATCAGGAGATACACTATTTAGGGGAACTTGGGGAAGAACTGATTTACCTACAGGAGATTTTAAGAGTATTATGAGATCAATTACAAACAAATTATTGGTATTACCAGAAGATACTATAATATATCCAGGGCATGGAAAATCTTCTATGATAAGAGAAGAAGAACCAATATATTTTAATTTACAACCTAGAAAATATTAAAAGGAGAGAAATTATGATACAAAGACCAAAAGGAACAAAAGACATATTACCAGATGAAATATATTTGTGGCAATATGTAGAAAAAAAGATAGAAGAAATAATGAGTTTATATGGATTTAAAGAAATAAGAACACCAGTTTTTGAAAGTACAGAGCTTTTTCTAAGAGGTGTTGGTGATACAACAGATGTTGTTCAAAAAGAAATGTATACATTTGACGATAAAGGTGGAAGAAGTATAACTTTAAGACCAGAAGGAACTGCTGGCATTGTTAGAGCATTTATAGAAAATGGAATGGCATCTTGGCCAAGTCCATTAAAATTATTTTATAATATGGCTATGTATAGATATGAAAATGTACAAAAAGGTAGATTAAGGGAGTTTCATCAAATTGGTGCAGAAGTTTTCGGAACAGATTCATATTTAGCAGATTTTGAGATAGTTGAAATGGCAAATAGAATAATAAATGATTTAAACTTACCTAATATTGTTTTAGAGATAAATAGTATAGGCTGTAAAGAATGTAGGGGAAAATATCAAGAAGCTTTAAAAAGTTTTATAGGTTCTAAAATAGATGAGTATTGTGATACATGCAAATCTAGATTTGAAAAAAATACTATGAGAATATTAGATTGTAAAGAGAAAAAGTGTAAAGAAAATAATGCTAATGCACCAAGTATTATAGATTATTTATGTGAGAATTGCAAAACGCATTTTATTAATCTTCAAAAATTACTTGATAATAGTAATATAAAATATAAAATAAATCCTAGAATTGTTAGAGGATTAGATTATTATACTAAAACAGTTTTTGAATTTGTATCTGAAGAAGAGGGTTATACTATTATCGGTGGAGGACGTTATGATTATTTAATAAAAGAATTAGGTGGACAAGATACTAGTGCTATAGGTTTTGCAATAGGTATGGAAAGAGTAATAGAATTATTTAAAAAATATAATTTAGATAAATTAGAAAAATCAAGACCTGAATTGTATATAGCATATATTGATGATGCAAGTTGTAATTTTGCAAATAAGTTAAAATTTAATTTAAGACAATTAGGTATATATGTAGAAGGAGATATTTTACAAAGAAGTTTAAAAGCACAATTGAAATATGCAGATAAAATAAATGCAAAATATGTAATTGTTATAGGTGAAAATGAAATAAAAGATAATTATGCTCAAATTAAAAATATGCAAACTGGAAATAGTGATAAGATAAAGCTTGATGAGAATATAATAAAACAATATATAAAAAAATAACTGTAATATTTTTGAATTTGTGTAATATATATTAATAGTAGATAATATATTTATGCAAAGGAGAAGATATGGTTAATGTTGCAGTTTTTAATTTAAAAGATTTAGCAAAATATATACTTAAGCGGTGCTATAATTGTAGGCATAATTTTTGGTGCTACTAAAGCATATAGTTATGCAAAAAGTATTTCATATATTTCTTCTTTAAATCAGACATTTTCTATTATGGATTATATTGAAAATAATAGTGAAAGTCAAAATGATAAAATTTCATTATCAAAGAGAATTTTAGATAGTCAATTACCTATAAAAAATAGTTTTGTAGAAAATGATAATATGGAGAATACACAAGCTACCGAACAACAAGTAGGTGTAGTAGAAAATTCAAATAATGAAGAAGTTATAGAGCAAGCACAGGAAAATGTTGAAACATATGTTGTTGAAGAAAATAATATAAAAGCAACATATACAGATACATATACAAATGTAGAGATAAAAAACTCTTCAAAATATGAACTTACAGAGGAAATACTAAATCCAGATATTGTACTTGATAACAAAAAAGATATAATTATTTTACATACACATACATGTGAAAGCTATACCCCAACAGATAAATTTAATTATACTATGACAGGAAATTATAGAACAACAGATTTAAATTATTCTGTTTCAAGAGTTGGTGATGAACTAGCTAAATACTTAGGAGAATATGGATATAATGTTAACCATGATAAATCTGTAAATGATTATCCTGCATATACTGGTTCATACAATAGATCTTTAGAAGCGGTTAAGCGTGATTTAAAGGAAAATAGTTCTACACAAATAATTTTCGATTTACATAGAGATGCTGTAGGAAGTAGTAATGAATATGCACCTACTGTAAAAATAGGTGATGAATATGTTGCTCAAATAATGTTTGTTATTGGTACAGATGGTGGAGGGTTAAGTCATCCTGACTGGCAACAAAATTTAAAATTTGCAATTAAGGTTCAACAAAAAGCAAATGAATTATATCCTGGTTTATTTAGACCGATAATTGTAAGAGATTCAAGATATAATCAACATGTGTCAAAAGCTGCGACTATTATTGAGGTTGGAGCAACAGGTAATACTTTAGAGCAGTGTTTAGGAAGTATGAAATATTTTTCAAAGGTATTAGATGAAGTTTTAAAAGAGTAGTAAGAGGTAGAAATGGAAGAAATATTAAGTGTAAGAAATATTGTAATATATTTAATAGTTATTAATATTATAGGTTTTTTGTTAATGTTTATAGATAAGAAAAAAGCAGAACATGGTGCGTGGAGGATACCAGAAAAAACATTGTTTCTAGCTACATTATTAGGAGGTGGAGTTGGAACAATTGCTGGAATGTATACTTTTAGACATAAAACAAAGAAACTAAAATTTACTTTAGGATTACCTATTATTTTAATTTTAGAAATTGTTTTAGCAATATATTTAATGTATTCTAATAATCAAAATCTATAAAAACTTATATAGAAGAATCTAATAGAATAGCTGTAGGGGAAAGCAGTGTTCGCCCGCACTACAAAGCTATTTCTAAAAATTGAACATATAAATGTTATGCTGAAAATTGTAATATAAAAATAAAACAAATGTAATTTAATTGAAAATAAATGTAGCAATTTATAGGTTATAATGTTAATAAGGAGTATTATGTATGAAAGAAACAAATGAAGATAAATATCTAGAAGATATAGGAATAGTTAAAATACAAGAAATTGATAGTCAAACAAAAAACAAAATGGTTATCAAATTTGCTAAAATGTTAGTTGCTACATTTGAGCATCAAAATTTTAACTATGGAAAAATTACAAAATGCTTATTAGGAACTAGAATGTATATTGCAGATTTCAAAAAGAATTTAGGAAGTGCAAGTTATTTTTATAAAAATCGCTGTATTTATATAGATAAAGATGCAGATTTAAATGAATTAGATGAGTATATTATTCACGAATTTATTCATTGTGTGCAAGACATTAGAATAGATAGAGATTATAATAGAATTGGTTTATGTACAATATCTGAATTTAAAATACATGGACTAGCATTAAATGAAGCTGCTGTTCAATATATAACTTCTAGAATGCTAAATAAAAGTTTAGAAGAAATAAATTATAGAGTTGTAATTTTAAAAACTAGAAGCAAAGAATATTATCCATTACTTTCTAATTTAATAGAACAAATTGTTTATTTATATGGAGAAGATATTATAGTTGAAAGTACAATAAATGGTAGTTATAATTTTCAAGAACAATATATAGGAATATGTAGTGAAAAAGATTTTAATAAAATGGAATTAAATATAGATAAAATACTGGATATAAGAAATAAGCTAAGTCAAGGAGTTGATTATGATAAACAAATAGAAAAAATTGTTAGTCAATATTTAATTACACAAGATATAATATTGAATTCATATTTTAACAGAACATTTAGTAAATTAAAATCTTTGCAAGATGTAGAATTATACAAGAGTAAATTAGAAGGTATCAAAGATTTTATTGGTTATGATGATGAATATAAAAAGTTTAATATTTATAAGGAAGAAAAATTAAAATTATTAAGAAATAAAATGCTTAACATTATGAAAGCAGATTCTATAAATATGCCTAAAATAATTAGTAAGAATAAAATTTTTGAACTATTTAAATATATTAGAAGTTTATTTATGAAAAAAGAATATTAATTAAAAGAGTATCAATTTTATTTGTGGTTGATATTCTTTTTTTATCTTCAACAAAAAATTATGTTAATATGCAAGTTATATATTATAATTATTTATTTGAATAAATAGCTATAAATTAGGAAAAATTGTGACTTTATATACTATAAATTAACAAAAGAAACAAAGATTTGATAGACATAATTGATAAAAAAATTATAAAAAAAGACAAGTGGAGAAGAAATGTGAATTCTATGTGAACAAAAACTACATTAACAAGAGTTATTAACAGGGTTATCCACATTATCCACAGTGGATAAAAAAAATTAATTGGTGAAAACAGGTTACATAAAACAGAAAAAATAACCAAAAATAAAACATTTAACAAAAAAACACATACAGATTGTAGAAAAAATCAAAATTATTAATTATTCATCATTCACCATTCATTATTCATTGCAACCTCCGGTTGCACTCATAACCCTAACATAGCAAAATACAACATTTAACACATATAAATTGTAGAAAAACTGTAGGGGCGAACAGTGTTCGCCCGAACTACAAAGGAATTACCCGAAAAAATAAAAACAAAATACTCCAACACATGTGCATATTTAAGAAAATCAAAAATTATTAATCATTCGTCATTCACTATTCATTATTCACCGCAACCAAAGGTTGCAGTCATAACCCTAATCTTGCTACTAATACTAGCAGGAATAACAATAAGCTACATAACAGGGGGAGGGCTAATAGATAAAACACAGGTTGCAATGAACGAATATGATAATGCAGATAAAAAACAGCAAGACATAATAGATGACATAAATGATTATAACAAACAAGAAATAGATTTAGAACCAGTATATAGTGAAGAAGGAGCAGAAGATAATATAGCGCCATTAGATTTATTTGAATATGAAATAATAAATGATGGGTCAGTTGCAAGTTCATATATGCAGAATCTACCAACAAAAACAGCAAGAATAAAAGGAATAAAACCAGAGTATATAGATATACAAGAGATAAGTTATAATGAATGGTATTATAAAATAAAATATGAAGGAATAACAGATGTATTAGTAATACCATATGAGGTAGAATTAGATAAAAATGCAAATGTAACAGAAAATGGAGAAATGTATAAGATTACAGAAGTAGATTTGGCTGTAAAAGGATATAAAGAATTTAGTAAGTATCATGGTAGCTCATTTCCAAGTATAAAAAAAGTAATATATCCTAATACTGTAGAAAAAATTAATAGAAATGAAGAAACAGGGGTAGGAGGAAATGGTGTTTTAGATCAACCTTTAGAAATTATCTTGTCAAAAAATATAAGGAGTATAGGAGAAGGTGCATTTAGCGGTCTTCCTATAGAGAGTATAGAATTACCAGAAGGTATAACTAATATAAGTGATTATGGATTTTTTGGTTGTAATTCATTGAAAAGTATTATAATACCAAATAATGTAACGAGTATAGGAGAATATGCATTTGATTATTGTAACAATTTAGAAAATCTAGAAATACCAACAAGTGTAACAAATATAGAAAAAGGTGCATTTGCTATGTGTTATGAATTGAAAAAAATTATAATACCAACAAGTGTAAAATATATAGGTAGTGAAGCTTTTCTTCATTGGGATTCAAATCAAACAATATATTTTGAATGTTCTGAAGAAGAATCTAAAAATTGGGATTCTAATTGGAATTCTTATTGTGATGCAAACATAGTCTGGAATTATAATCCAGATGAAACTACAGAATAATTATTATATAATAAAACATAAATATTATTAAATAAATAGTATAAAATTAACAATAATAAAAATAATAAATAAGAAAATAGATAAATAAATTTATTTTCTTATTTTTATGAAAAATCATATTAATGTATAAAAAATTTATTAAAAACAACATAATTAAAAATTTGTGTAACTATTAAGAGGTAAAATCAATAAAACCTAAAATAGAAAAAATCTAATATATAGTTGTAGAGACGAACACTGTTCGGCACTCCAACATTAGCTATTTCTCAAAAAATGAAAATATTAATTATACCTCTGAATAATTGCAAGTTTATAAAAAATAAAAAACGACATATTGAATTATAAATTCAAGTATGGTATAAAAATATAGGAAAAAGAGAGGCGAGAGCAAAAGATGAAAAAAGAAAAATATATTATAAAAAACAAAGGTATAACACTTATAGCCTTAATAATCACAATTAAATGAAATATTAAAAACAGCAACAAGTGGCAATATATCTTTAAAATAATAAATTATATAGATAGTAGTAATGGAAAATGAAAGAAATAATAAAGTATATAATAATATTTTTTGTAACATTAATAATTTTATTTGGATTATTGGTAATAACTGCAAAAATACCAAGAGAATTAATAAGTGATAATATTAAAGAATCTACAAGTGAATTTCCGACAAGTAGTGAGATAGATAAAGTAGTAATAAAAAGAGATTATACTTATAGACATATTTATGCAGATGCAATATTGTTAAATATAATATATTGTATAGATACAAGTAAACCTGTTCAGGCAGTAATGGAAGCTAAGTATTATTCAGAATTAAAAGAAATAGTAAATAATTTTGATCAAAAAGAAGAAGTAAGTAAATCTATTAGTTATGATTTTAATGAACTAATAGATGGAAAACATGAGGGAAATCAACAATATATAAGATACTGGCATGGATCAATGAGTATAATACGACCATTATTAGTTTTTCTAAACTTAAAGCAAATATATATATTGAATTTTATTATAATAACAGTATTAACAATTATTTTACTAATAATGCTTATAAAAACAAAAATAAAGGAACTTGTAGTAGCATTTATAATTTCATTAATAATGTGTTTTGTTATAACAGTTCCATTTTGTTTGGAATATACATGGACGTATATGATTATGTTAATAGCATCAATATTAGCAATAACATTAGAGAGAAGAGGAAAAAAATTAAATATATTATTTTTTGTAACAGGAATAATAACATGCTATTTAGATTTTCTATCAACTGAATTATTAACATTTATGGTGCCAATATTGTTAATATTAGTAATAAGATATAAGCAGAATAGATTAACAAATTTCAAAGAAGGTTTTAAATTTTTAGTAATATCAACAATACTATGGGGAATAGGATATATTGGCATGTGGTTTGCAAAATGGATACTAGCGTCTATTATATTAAAAATTAATGCATTTGATTATGTAATAGATAATGCAATAGAAAGAATAAATGGTGGAAATACTGCAATCATAAGAACAGATAATATATATATTAGAGCAATAGTAGATAATCTACTTACACTATTTCCAATAAATATACAAAAAAGGGTAGAAAGATTATATTTTATACCAGTAATAATTATAATATTTGTATTGGTATTTATTAAAAAGAAGAATTGGAGAGAATTATGGTTTCCAGCATTGTTGCTAATTATAGCAATAACACCATATATAAGATATTTAATATTAGCAGATCATTCATATAGACACTACTTTTTTACATTTCGATTGCAAATGATTAGCATTATAGCATTAATATTAGCAATAGTGTATAGTATAGATAAAAATATTGCTAATTATAATATTAATTTAAATATATTTAAAAAGAAAAAATAAAAGTTACTATTTACAGCTTAAAAATAGAGAATTTAATATAGTTACAATTCACGGCTATAGATTTTATAGCTGTGAATTGCAACTTAATATAATAATATTTTTTAGTTTTTTAAAAATTATTATAGTAAAAATATTTTATTTATAGTATAATGTGTACTGTAAAAAAACAAAATGATTGGAGGGCATAATTATGTCTAAATCAAAACCTTTTATGGTAGAATTTTCAGGAACACCAGAGGCAGGAAAAACTACAACTATTGGTACAGTAGCAAATATGTTACGGAGTGAAGGATACTATGTAATGGTATTAAGAGAATCAGCAGAGTCTTTACCAAAAGAGTTTGAAAAAGGAACTTTCGATGCTAATATGTGGATGCATTTTATAACCCAAGCAGGGATTTTAAAAGCATTGCATTCAAGTGATGATATTGTACTTATAGATAGAGGAATTATAGATAGTATGTTTTATGGATGGAAGTTTCTAAAAGAAAGTAAATGTAAAACAAACCAATATAATGAATTCAAAAATACATTTATAAAAAAATTAGAGCCAGATTTATTTATTGCACTTATGGTAGAATCAGATGTAGCTATAAAACGTAGGGGAGGAAAAGGTAGATTAGTTAATACAGAATATATAGATAGCTATAATAAGTATTTTATGGATTTTTTTAAATCTATAGAATTCGATAAAGAATATATAGAAACTGATAATCTAGATATATATGAAATGAATAAAAAAATATATAATGTTATTTTGAAATATTTACCAAAATAAAAGGTGTTATTGTATATGAGTTTTAGCAACTTCTATATAAAATGAGGCGGACGATGTTCGCCTCTTACATTTAAGTTTTTTGGCTTAGAATGTAAAAATAAAACATAATTTATATTTAATTTGATATGATATGATTCAAAGCTAATAAAATAAGATAAAGAATTTGATATAATAATATCTTATAAATTTTTCGGCTCAATACGATATTTAAGAATTTGTAAAATAATTTAATGAGTCTCTTTCATTCAGGCTCAAAATCAAAGATTTTGCACATGGACATTCCTCATTAAATTATATAACAAATTCTAAAAACATCTCCAATTGCATTCAAAATTTATTCAATATTATTATATCAAATTCGTATAGCATGAATTGTAACTTTAATTTGGAGGTTATATGAAGAGATTTGAAGAGAAAATAAAAAATATATGTAAAGAGAATAAAAAAGTAGCTATGTTTATAGATATGGACGGAACAATTACAGAGTTTGAGGTATATCCAGAGGAATTAGTTACACAAAATATGAATAATGGTTATAGCAAATATGAACCACTTGAATATATTATTAATATATTAAAAGAAGTAAACAAAATACCTAATATAGATTTATACATATTAACATTATCTAGAAATAGCAAAATAGTAGATGAAAAGAAAAATTGGTTAAGAAAACATGTGAATTTTATAAAAGAAGAAAATTGGATACTTATAAATAAGGAATTAGGAGAGTATGATAAAACAAATAGAAATATTATAAAAGCAGAAAAGATTAATGAGAAAATGAATGAATATGATTATTCTATATTACTAGATGATGATCATAAGATTTTAAAAGAAACTCAGAAAATGTTAAAAAATAAAATTAGTGTTTTTCATATTTCATCAGCAATTATATAAAAATAAGAAAAGAGGATATAACGAAATCAAAGATTTCTATATCCTCACATGTGCAAAATTGCTTCGCAATTTTACACAAATAAATGAACTTAACCTTGTTGTATAGGAAATTTCTTTTGTTCTTTTTTATTGCTTACGCTTGCTAACACGCAAGCTATCAATAAAAAAGTCGATTTTTCCTATAAAATAAAAAAAGAAACTTTTTAAAAGTTTCTTTTTTTGGCAGGGGTACTTGGAATCGAACCAAGCTCAGCGGTTTTGGAGACCGTTATACTACCGATGTACTATACCCCTAAAACTAATATTTATAATAGCATAAATAATTTTTAAATTCAAGTATATTTAAAAATTATTATATCAAAATCTTTATCTTATTTTATCATAACGCAAATTTAAGACCTCCTTCTTTAGCATATTTATAAAATAAATCTGCATTATTTTTAACTACTTGCTTAAAAAATTCAATTTCTTCTTCGCTATAATTACCCTCCCAGACAGTTACTTCATAAGTTGGTAATTGTATTCTAACAGAGTCAAATCCATTATTAGTAGGCCTTTCAAAATGAACATCAATGCATTCTTTTTCATTATCTATGTATATATTAGAGAATAAAACTTCTGTACCATCAGAATACTTTACGTATGGATACATCATAAAAACACCATCTTTCTATATTAATTAAAAACATATTGTTTATATTATGTAATTGAATGGTCATATATATTTAATTGTAAAAGTTGGTGGAGATGAGGGGAGTCGAACCCCTGTCCAATAATTTTTCCATATAAACTTCTCCGAGTGCAGTTTATTATTTAATTTCATATAAAATTGGATTAATAAACAAAACCAATTCTATACTAGCTCAAAATTACCCATTATTTCTAGAGCAAGAAATAATTTTGTTACCCACTAATTAAACACCTTTATATAACCGTGGGAATTTATATAAAGATGACACTGCAATTAGGCAGCGTAAGCTAATTGATAATTATTATTATTCTTAGCGTTTATATTTAAATTCGCTTTTGTTAAGGTGGCCGAAGCGAACATCCACCACTCGCTATTTATACTTCTAAATTACTGTCGAAAGCCAAATACATCCCCATGTAAAAAATATTATACAATATTTATATTAATATATCAAGGACAATATTCAGGTAAAAATGTATAATTTATACACTATTGTTTTATATTATTATATGATAAAGATAATTGCTTGTATATAAAATAGTTTTGTGATATAAAATAATTATATTCTATGGTTAAGTAAAAGAAAGGAGATTTGTATTGGAGAAGAACTGGTTTAACAAATCTACTAAAGAAGTAGAAAAAGAATTAAATACTAATATTGAAAGCGGATTAAATGAAAACGAAGTAAATGATGCTAGAAGTAAATATGGCTATAATGAACTAAAATCTAAAAAGAAAAAAAGTTTAATTGTAAAGTTTTTTGAACAATTTAAAGATTTTATGATTATTGTTTTAATAATTTCTGCAATTGTTTCTGGAATTGTTGGGGTGGCTGAAGGAGAAGGACTTACTGATACAATAATTATATTAATTGTTGTTATTTTGAATGCAATAATTGGTGTTATTCAAGAAAATAAAGCAGAAAAATCTCTTGAAGCATTAAAAAAATTAAGTAATCATGTTGCAAAAGTTATTAGAAATGGAAAATTAGAAATAGTAGAATCTAGGCAATTAGTACCAGGAGACATTGTTGTTCTAGATACAGGAGATTATGTTCCAGCAGATTTAAGAATGATAGAATCTATAAATTTAAAATCTCAGGAGTCTGCATTAACAGGAGAATCTGTTCCTGTAGAAAAAATTTCAGATATTATAGAAGATGAAAATATTGGAATTGGTGATAGAGCTAATATGTTATTTTCTTCTAGTTTAATTACTTATGGTAGAGGAAAAGGCATTGTGGTAGAAACTGGAATGAATACAGAAGTAGGAAAAATAGCTGGAATAATTAATGAAACAGAAAATACACAAACTCCATTACAATTAAAATTAAATAAATTAGGTAAAATATTAGGAATCGTTGCATTAATAATTTGTGTAATAATTTTTGTAATAGGATTACTTTATGGAAAAGAACCTATTCATATGTTTATGACAGCAGTAAGTTTAGCGGTTGCAGCTATACCAGAAGGATTACCAGCAGTATCAACTATTGTTTTAGCTATAGGTGTTCAAAGAATGGTAAAAAAGAATGCTATAATAAAGAATTTACCTTCTGTTGAGACATTAGGAAGTAGTAGTGTAATTTGTTCAGATAAAACTGGTACATTAACACAAAATAAAATGACTGTAGAAATGGTATTTTATAATAATAATTTAGCTAAAGTATCTGATATAAAGGATAAAAATAAAGAATTTGAATTACTGATAGATTCAGGTGTATTATGTAATGATACAAAAATAAGTGATAATAAAAAATTAACAGGAGATCCAACAGAAACAGCACTTATAGATTTAGCATATAAAATACAAAAAGATGCAAAGAATATTATAAGTACACATAAAAGAGTTGGTGAAGTACCTTTTGATTCTGATAGAAAATTAATGACAACGATAAATGAGTATAATGGAAAATACATTGTATATACAAAAGGTGCAGTAGATGAACTTATGAAAAGGTGTATAAATTATACTCTAGATGGCAACATAAAAGATGATTTACAAGAATATAGAAAAATAGTTTCTGAAAACAATATGATAATGGCAAATAATGCATTAAGAGTTCTAGGTTTTGCATATAAGGAATTAGATGTTATGCCAACTGATCAAGAAATAAAAGAGATAGAAAAAGATTTAACATTTATAGGAATGGTTGGTATGATTGATCCACCAAGAGAAGAAGCAAAAGAAGCGGTAAAAAAATGTAAAACAGCAGGTATAAAACCTATAATGATTACAGGTGACCATAAATTAACAGCTACTGCAATTGCAAAACAATTAGGTATTTTAGAAAATGACACAGAAGCAATAACAGGTGCACAGTTAGAACAAATGCCTCAAAGTGAATTAGAAAAAAATATAGAAAATTATTCTGTATATGCAAGGGTTTCACCAGAACATAAAGTAAGAATTGTTAAAGCATGGCAGAAAAAAGGTAATGTAGTTGCAATGACAGGTGATGGTGTAAATGATGCACCAGCTTTAAAAACAGCAGATATTGGTTGTGCTATGGGAGTTGTTGGAACTGATGTTGCAAAAGAAGCTGCAGATGTTATATTAACGGATGATAATTTTGCAACAGTAGTTTCAGCTGTTGAAGAAGGAAGAAGAATATATAATAATATATTAAAAGCTATACAGTATCTATTATCTAGTAATGTGGGTGAAATAATAACATTATTTGTAGCAATATTGATTACACCTATTTTAGCAAGTACTTTTGGTATAACAGATATATCAAATTTAACTCCATTATTACCAATACACATTTTATGGATTAATCTAGTTACTGATTCTCTTCAAGCATTAGCACTAGCAGTTGATCCTCCTGAAAAAGATATAATGAATAAAAAACCTAAAAAGGCAGGAAGCAGTATATTTACAAAAGGAATGATATGGAGAGTTGTATACCAAGGAATTATGATAGGAACTATAACACTTATAGCTTATTGTATAGGTCTTGCAACACCAAATCAATCAGAGCATATGAGACTTGAAATTGCACAAACAATGGCATTTACAGTTTTAGCATTCTCACAACTTGTGCATGTATTCAATATAAGAGATAATAAATTATCAATATTTAAAACAGGAATATTCGATAATAAAAAATTAATATTAGCAACAATAGCTTCTACTATTATGATGTTTGTAATACTATTAGTACCATCTTTAAGAAATGTATTTAGTATAGTAGAATTACCTATAGAGAATGTATTAGAAGTTATATTATTAGTATTTTCACCAGTACTAATAGTTGAGATATTTAAATTATTAAAAATTAATACAAGTAAGGATGAATAAATTTATAAAAAATGTACTTTTTATTTGTGAAATAAAGAGTACATTTTTTTGTAAAGAGTAACATATATTTTTAAATAATTACTATATTTTTGTAAGAATATGTTGAAAAAAAGGAGAAATAAATATATTATATATATGTAATATAAAATGAAAGTGGAGATATTATGATAGACTTAATGTTACCTGATATAAAAAGGAAAAAATTAAATTATAAACATATAATTTTTACTGTATTAATATTAATAATAATAGGTGTATCAATATTTTTGTGCATTCAAAGTGTAAAAAGAAAAAATGTTCAAATTTCAACCGAAAATGAAACAAATAATAGTTTAAATATTGAAAATATAAATACAGAAAATGTTAGCCAAGAAGAACCAAATGATAATGTAATATATATAATAGATGACAAAAAAATAGCAAGTATAGCAAGTCAAACATTAATAAACAGTATGCAACCTAGACTAACAGATAATGCTAAAGAAAAAATGAAACATATATATGCATCAGATTATAAAAGAGTATTTTTAACTTTTGATGATGGTCCATCTAAAAACATAACACCACAGATATTAGATATATTAAAACAAAACAATGTTAAAGCAACATTTTTTGTTTTAGGAAATAGAGTTGATTTATATCCAAGTATTTTAAAAAGAGAATATGATGAAGGACATTATATAGCAAATCATGGATACAGTCATCAATATAGTGTATTATATGCAAATCCATATAATGTTTTAGATGAGTTTAATAAAACAGAATATTCTATAAGAAATGCAATTGGAAATCAAAATTATAATTCGCATTTATTTAGATTTCCAGGAGGATCTTCTGGTGGTAAATACGCACAAGTAAAGAAAGAAACTATTGCATTATTAGAACAAAATGGAATAATGCATGTTGATTGGAGCGCATTAACAAAAGATGCAGAAGGTAAATTCTCAAAAGAACAGCTATTACAGAATTTATATCAAACAGCAGGAAATAAACAAAGTGTAGTACTTTTAATGCATGATGCTGGAGATAAACAAACAACAGTAGATGCTCTTCAAGATGTAATTAATTTCTTTAGAGACCAAGGATATGTGTTTGAGAATTTCTATGATATTATGAAATAATATATGTTTCCCTGAATAAATATTCAGTATAGTTGAAAATTTAGTTAAAAGTATATATAATATATAAAGATTTTGAAATAATAATATTTCCTAAATTTTTCGGCTCAATACGATATTTAAGAATTTGTAAAATAATTTAATGAGCCTCTTTCATTCAGGCTCAAAATCAAAGATTTTGCCCATGAACATTCCTCATTAAATTATATAACAAATTCTATAAACATCTCCAATCGCATTCAAAATTTATTCAATATTATTATTTCAAAATCGTATGCCGTGAACTGTAACTACATACAAATTTTAGATGTGAATAGTTACAAGAAAAGTATTGATAAAATGAAAGGGTAATTAAAATGAAAAAGAAATATCATGAATTTGTTAAAATAAATGATTTAAAAGATATGTTTAATAAGTCAGTAGAAAAATTTTCTGATAATATTGCTTATAAATTAAAAACAGATAAACCTGGAGTATATAGAGAGATTTCATATAAAGAATTAGGAAATACTGTTAATTCTTTAGGAACGATTTTAATTGAAATGGGACTTAAAAATAAAAAGGTAGCAGTAATATCAGAAAACAGATATGAATGGGGAATAACATATCTTGCAGTAGTTAATGGAACAGGTATAATTGTTCCACTTGATAAATCTTTACCAGCAAATGAAATTGAGAGTTTAATTATACGTTCAGGAGTAGAGGCAATATTTTATTCACATAAATATGATGAAATAATGATGGATATAAAAAAGAGAAATACAACTGATTTAAGATATTATATATCTATGGATTTAGAAGAAAATAAAGATGGAGTGTTATCGCAAAGAGAATTAATAAAAAAAGGAAATAGATTATTAGAAGATGGAAATAGAAAATTTATAGATGCAAAAATAAATCCAGAAATAATGAATATAATGTTATTTACATCAGGAACAACTTCTAAATCTAAAGCTGTTATGTTATCACATAAAAATATATGTTCTAATCTTATGGATATATGTTCTGTAATAGAATTAAATGAAAATGATGTATTACTTTCATTTTTACCTTTACATCATACATTTGAATGTACAGTAGGATTTTTATATCCTATATATATAGGTGGAACAATTGTATTTTGTGATGGAATAAGACATATTGCAGAAAATATTAAGGAATATAAAGTTACAGCAATGATATCTGTTCCAGTATTATTTGAAAATATGTATAAAAAGATAATTAAAAATATTGAGAAAAAAGGAAAATTAGACAAGGTTCAAAAAGGAATAAAAATAAGTAATTTATTATTAAAATTTGGTATAGATAAAAGAAGAGAAATATTTAGCGAAATTCATGAGAGTTTAGGAGGAAAACTTAGATTATTTGTTAGTGGCGCTGCAGAATTAGATAAAGAAGTAGAAAAAGGTTTTAATGATTTAGGTTTAAAAGTTTTACAAGGTTATGGATTAACAGAAACATCTCCTGTTGTTGCAGCAGAAAATGATGTTTACACAAGACTTGGTAGTGTGGGAAAAGTACTTCCAAGCTTAAAAGTAAAAATAGCAGATAAAAATAAAGAAGGAATAGGAGAAGTTATAGTTAAAGGACCTTCTGTAATGTTAGGTTATTATAATAATGAAGAGGCAACAAAAGAAGCCATAAAAGATGGGTGGTTCCATACAGGTGACTTAGGATATATGGATAAAGATGACTTTTTATATATTACAGGAAGAAAGAAAAATGTAATTGTATTAAAAAATGGAAAAAATATATATCCAGAAGAATTAGAAAATTTAATAAATAGGATACAAGGTGTAAAAGAATCTTTTGTTTATGGATTAATAGATAAAGATAATGATCCTGTTATTTCAGTAAAAATAGTTTATGATAAAGAAATAATGAAAGAAGTATATAATGTAGAAGATGAAGAAAAAATAAAAGAAGAATTATGGAAAAAGGTAAAAGAAATAAATAAAACAATGCCACCATATAAATATATTAGAAATCTAACAATTACAGAAGAAGAATTGATAAAGACTACAACTTTAAAAATAAAAAGATTTGAAGAAATGAAAAAATTAGAAAAAAATGATGTCGAAAAAGCTTGACTTAAGTAATATTTATGTAATAAAATTGTAACAGAATTGATAAATAAAATAATTTAAATTCTCTTGTAGTTTTAAAAAATTAATTGTATAATAGTATTGATGAAAAATACCTTACGCAGGATAAAGGAGGGGACGGTTTACATGCTATTTTTTTCAAAGCCACGGCATAGTAAACGTGAAGATGGTAATCACAGAAGAAAAAATATTATCAAATATTGACAAAGTACAAAAAATAATAAATCCAAATAGTAAAAAACAGATAGTTCAATTAGAGGAAGATACATATTTTAAAGACTTAGTAGAATCTATAAAAATGTATTTAGTAGAATATCCTAAAAAGAAGAACTTTCCAGTTAGTGTATATAAAGCAGCATATGGTTTAGTAGAGTATGCAACAAATCAGTTTGAAGAAAATACAAAACAAATAGAAGAATTAATAAGACAAAGAGAAAAAAATATTTCATTGGCAGCTCAACTAAAAAGCGTGTTAAATGTAGTAGAAAACAAAGAAAAAGACTGGAAAGATAAAATAAAAGAAATATCTGATGATTATCCTGAGGATATAATAGATACTTTGTCATTAATAGGAAGATGTAGAAGTGACAGCTCTGATAATTATAAAGATGCAATAAAATTAATAAATGCAAGAATTTCTAATTTAGAAACTAACTTGCATATTGAAATAGATATGGAAAGAATAGAAGATAGATCAAAAGCATTAAGTTATATAGGAATAGAGGTAGCTGAATCTTTGAAATCAATACCAGCACCAATAGATATGCTAGAAGAAGAAAAACAAGAAACAGATGTAACAGTAGATACAGAATATATGAATGATACTAGAATAGATGTAAAACCATCTTTATGGGAAAGAATTAAACAATCTAAAGTAGGAAGAGCAATATCTTACTTATTTAAGATAAGAATAAAAGTTGATTTATCAAATACAATAACAGATGGAAGCGAGAAAAGATAAAAGAGTCTATAAAAAGATTCTTTTTATCTTTTTTACGTTGATATTAGTGTTTGAAAAAATGCTAATATAATAGATGTAGGGGCGAACATTGTTCGCCCGTGTTGCAGAGCTATTTCTCAAAAAATTGAAAATATTAATTCTATCTCTGAATAGTTACTTTATTATTGGATTAATAAAGTAAAAAAATTGACATATAATAAATTATGCTATATAATAATTATAGCAATTGCAAAATGGTTTCAAGTAATTAACTAAAAAATACTAGGTGGTGAGACCTAGTATTTTTCTTTTATTAGTCATCAAAATGTCTTAATATTAAAAGAACAATTAATAATGCTAATAATTTTATGATTGGTTTCAAGTAATAACCCTCCTTTCTCTTCTTCAGAAAAAAGGACTAACTAATTATAATAATATTTCTTAAATTTGTCAAATTGTAAAAATGTGATTATATTAAAAATTGACATAATATGGTTAAAAATGGTATAATATAAATAGTTTTAAATTATTATTTATTTTAGTTCCTAAATAGGAACTTTAAGGAGGAAAACGTAATGAAAAAATTATTTGCATCTTTGTTTTTAGGAATTATGGTATTGGTTGGTAGCTATTCAGCTACTGAAGCTGCTGAATTAGTTAATGGTTACGAAGTAACCATAGCAGAAGATGGATGCCGTATTTATACGGCAGAATCTATGAAGAGATTTGCTGCTGACCATAAAGGTCAAAATGTTACCGATGAGATTTTCATCGCAACTATGCAGCATCTTCGCCATGCAGCATTCAAATAAAAGAGAGTTCAATTGAACTCTCTTTTATTTGGATTAAATCGGTTTTTTTACCTTTATTTTCACATTATCTTTTTTTGTCTTACCTAAAATTTCTGTAATATAAAATCTACCAGTTCCTCTTATTGTTATAATATCATTTTCAGATAAAATCTTATTATATTTTGTTATAGTAGAAAAATTAACAAAAACTCTACCATCATTTATTATTTCAATTGCTTTATTTCTAGAACAATGCATAACATGTGAAACAAATGAATCTAATCTTAAAGATGGAAGAATAATATCAAATTCTTTAAAAGTAGGAGTGATATTTTTTAAATTTTCTATATCTAAAATTTGAAAATTGCATTTTTGAAATCTGGTAAGTTCTTGAATATTATTATATAAATAATTCGAAATATTTTCTAAAATAATAATATCTGCACCAGTTTCATAGGTAATTATATCTCCAATTGTTTCTCTTTTTATTCCTAATTTCATTAATCCACCCAAATATATTTTATGATTATATTTAGAATATAAATTCTTAGGTAATTCAATTCTTAATATTTTTATAATATTTTTTATATTGGATAAAATAATATTGTTGTCATATTTGGAAGGATAAAAAAATAAAACTGTTCTTTCGCAATTTTCATACCCACCATAGAATAAATAATTTGTTTTCTTTATTTTATTTAGGAATTTAATAATTAAATTTTTTTCAAATAAATTGAGAAAATATAAATAAGTGATTTTATTTCTAGTATCGCAATATTGCAACTTATCTAAAACTTTGCTTATTAATAATCTATCTTCTGTATTAGAATATTCATTTAATAAATTTGTTTTATTCAAAATAATCTATCCTTTCAAAACAATATTATTATAACAAAAAATATGTTTTTAATGTTATAATTCACGGCATAAGAATTTGATATAATAATATCTTATAAATTTTTCGGCTCAATACGATATTTAAGAATTTATAATATAATTTAATGCGCCTCTTTCATTCAGGCTCAAAATCAAAGATTTTGCCCATGAACATTCCTCATTAAATTATATAACAAATTCTAAAAATATCTCCAATCGCATTCAAAATTTATTTAATATTATTATATCAAATTCTTTATCTTGTTTTATAGCCTTAAATATTAAATTTTTAATAAATATTTATAAAAAAATTTATCTTTTTAGTTGAATTTTGCATAATTGTGGTATAATAGCAAAAGATAAAACAAAAGAAATAATTTAGGAGGTTACAGATGAGTACAAAATATGTATACTTATTTAATGAAGGTAATAAAGATATGAGAGAACTTTTAGGTGGTAAAGGTGCGAATTTAGCAGAAATGACTAATTTAGGATTACCTATTCCAAGAGGATTTACTGTTACAACAGAAGCATGTACAAGATATTACCAAGATAGGCAAAATATTGCTACAGATATTTTAGATCAAATTTTTGAATCATTAAAAAAATTAGAAGATACTACTGGTAAAAGATTAGGTGATGCACAAAATCCACTTTTAGTTTCAGTAAGATCAGGTGCTAGAGCATCAATGCCTGGTATGATGGACACAATTTTAAACTTAGGAATAAACGACTATGTAGCACTTGCTTTAGCAAGAAAAAATGAGAGATTTGCTTATGATAGTTACAGAAGATTTATTCAAATGTTTAGTGATGTTGTTATGGAAATACCAAAATCACTTTTTGAAAAAGAAATAGACAATATGAAAGAGCAAAAAGGTGTAAAATTAGATACTGAGCTTAATGCAGAAGATTTAAAGGAATTAGTAAACAGATTTAAAAAGATTTATCAAGAAAAAAAGGGTCAAGATTTTCCACAAGAACCAAGAGTGCAATTAATAGAGGCTGTTAAAGCTGTTTTTAGATCTTGGAATAATGCAAGAGCTATAACTTATAGAAGATTGAATGATATACCATCAAGTTGGGGGACTGCTGTTAATGTTCAAGAAATGGTTTTTGGAAATATGGGGGATGATTGTGGAACAGGTGTTGCATTTACAAGAAATCCTGCTACAGGTGAAAACAAAATATATGGTGAATATTTAATGAATGCACAAGGAGAAGATGTTGTTGCAGGAATAAGAACACCTCAATCATTAGATACTTTAAAAGATATAGATGAACAATCATATAACGATTTTAAAATATATGCAAATAAATTGGAAAAATACTTTAGAGATATGCAAGATTTAGAATTTACAATTGAACATGGAAAATTATTTATATTACAAACAAGAAATGGTAAAAGAACTGCTCAAGCTGCTTTAAAAGTAGCAGTAGATTTGGTATCAGAAGGAATGATTAGTGAAGAAGAAGCTGTAATGAGAGTTGAACCAAAACAATTAGACCAGCTATTGCATCCGAATTTTAATCACGAAAAATTAAAACAAGCAAAAGTAATTGCAAAAGGGCTTGCAGCTTCACCTGGTGCTGCTACTGGAAAAGTGGTATTTACAGCAGAAGAGGCTGTTAAAAAGAGTGAAGAAGGAGAAAAAGAATTAGTTTTAGTTAGATTAGAAACATCTCCAGAAGATATTGAGGGAATGAATGTGTGCAAAGGAATATTAACTGTAAGAGGTGGAATGACATCACATGCTGCGGTTGTAGCTCGTGGAATGGGTACATGTTGTGTTGCTGGATGTGGTGAAATTGTTGTAAATGAAGAAGAGAAATATTTTAAAGATGCACGGAGGAAATATATATAAAGAAGGAGATTATATATCATTAGATGGAAGTACAGGTAATGTGTATGGTGAAAAAATAGAAACAGAAGAACCAGGCTTATCAGGTGATTTATCTAAATTAATGGAATGGGCAGATAGATATAGAGTTTTGGGTGTAAGAACAAATGCAGATACTCCAAGAGATGCAAAACAGGCTTATAAATTTGGTGCAGAGGGTATTGGATTATGTAGAACAGAGCATATGTTCTTTGAGGCAGATAGAATACGAGCTATAAGAGAAATGATTGTTTCTAAAACAAGAGAGCAAAGAGAAAAAGCTTTAGCTAAAATTTTACCTATGCAAAGAAATGATTTTGAAGGTTTATATAGAGAAATGAAAGGAAGACCTGTAACAATAAGATTACTTGATCCACCATTACATGAATTTTTACCACATGAAGATGAGGAGATAAGAAGTTTAGCAAATGATATGGGTATGTCTTTTGATGAATTAAAAGATATTGTAAATGGCTTGCATGAATTTAATCCAATGATGGGACACCGTGGTTGTAGATTAGCTGTAACATATCCTGAAATTGCAGAAATGCAAACAAGAGCTATTATTGAAGCAGCTATTAATGTTAATAGAGAAGGTATGAATATTGTTCCTGAAATTATGGTACCTTTAATTGGAGAAATAAAGGAATTAGAATATGTAAAAAATATAATTGCATCAGTTGCAGATAAAATAATTGCAGAATCAGGTATGGAATTAAGTTATCATGTAGGTACTATGATTGAAATACCAAGAGCTGCAATAACAGCAGATGAAATTGCAAAAGAAGCAGAATTTTTCTCTTTTGGAACAAATGATTTAACACAAATGACATTTGGATTTAGTAGAGATGATGCAAGTAAATTCTTAAAAGATTATTATTCAAAAAATATATATGAATTTGATCCTTTCCAAAAGGTTGATACAAAAGGTGTAGGTCGTTTAATGAAAATGGCAGTAGATTTAGGAAAACAAACAAGACCAGATATCAAACTTGGAATATGTGGTGAACATGGAGGAGATCCAGCTACAATAGAATTTTGCCATAATATTGGTTTAACTTATGTATCATGTTCTCCTTATAGGGTTCCAATTGCAAGACTAGCAGCAGCACAAGCAGCAATAAAGAATAAATAAAATAAAGTCAGTAAGAGATTCATGAATAGCCCAAATTAAATTATATTTAATTTGGGCTATTCATAATGCTACGTAACTGTATTTCAATTTCCTTTATATTCTTGCTAAGATATTGTAAATCTTGTATAATAGCATTATGTAGAAAGAGGTATGATGATATGAAAATAGGTATAGACATGGGTGGAAGTCATATTGGTGTTGGACTAGTTAATGATATGGGAGATATATTAGCAAAAAGAGAAGTAAATTTAGAAAGTAATGATAAAATAGATGCAAATAATACAATAATATCTTATATAAATAAATTGATTGGAAGAGTTTTAGAAGCTAAAGATGCAAGTATTGATGATATAGAGTTAATAGGAATAGCATCACCAGGTGTTATAAAAAAAGGTATTATTGTTAAAGCTGATAATTTAAATTTAAATAAATTTAATATAGTGGGCGAATTAAAGAAAAAATATAATGTTCCAATATATTTAGATAATGATGCAAAATGTGCTGCAATAGCAGAAAAAGAATATGGAAATTTAAAAGGATATGTAGACAGTGTGTTTTTATGTATTGGTACAGGTATTGGTGGTGCTGTATTTTGGGATGGACATTTACTTGAATCTGCAAGAACTCCAGGTTTTGAATTAGGACATATGACTATAGATATTGGTGGAAGAAAATGCAGTTGCGGAAATAATGGATGTTTTGAAGCATATTCTTCAATTGGTAATTTAAGAAAAATAGTTGCAGAGAGAATGGGATTAGAAAAAGAAATTACAGGAAAGCAATTAGCTGATATTTTAAGAAATAATAGTAAAAACATTATAATTGGAAATGTTTTAGATGAGTACATAAGGCATTTTGCTGTTGGTCTTGCAAATATTATTAATATTTTTGAACCAGAAATAATTGTTCTAGGTGGGAGTATTGTATATTATGAAGATATAATTGTAGATAAAACAAGAGAATACCTAAGAAAAAGTAATTTAATATATAATACAGATATTTTCCCAAAAATAAGTATGGCAAAATTAAAAAATGATGCAGGAATAGTTGGTGCAACAATAATTAGAAAAAATTTAAATAAATTGACATAATACATGTAAAGTGTTAAAATAGAATCGTCTTTTATTCAAGTAGTTTTTTTCTTTTAATTAAGGGAGGAAATAAAAATGACCCGAATTTACAATTCTTTTTTAAAAAAATTCAAATCTCCTTTTGGAGCTGTTAAAGTGGGCGAAATGATTCGCATAAGTATTCTTCTTCGGAAAGATTTGAATGTAATGTATACTAAGTTATTGGTATTTGGTAATGATAATTATCAAATTCCAGTTATGGAATTAATCATGGATAAATTCGAACATGATGAATTCCATGATGTATATAGATTGCGTTTTGCAATTTATAAGTCTGGTAGATATTCATATTGTTTCCAATCAGTCACAAATGATGGAAGAAGTTTTTTAATAAAGCGAAACTGGCAAGATAATGATGCAGACATTTTAAATAATGGAGGTTTCCATTATGATTTAGTTATCCATTCATATCAAGGAAGAGAAGTTCCAGACTGGATTTATGGTGGTATAATGTATCAAATTTTCCCAGATAGATTTAATTCATCTGGAAAAAACATAAAGCATATTCCAGGGCGTAAATTAAAAAAATGGCATGAGTTTCCTGATTATTTGCCGGATGAAAAAGGGAAAATTTTAAACAATGATTTCTATGGTGGAGACATCAGAGGAATTATTGACAAATTAGATTATCTAGAAAAATTGTCAGTAACAGCAATTTATTTGAATCCGATTAGTCTAGCAAATGAAAATCATCGTTACAATACTGGAGATTTCAAGAAAGTAGATCCTTTACTTGGAAACGAAGAGGATTTGAAAGAACTTTGTCAAAAGGCAAAGGAAAGAGGTATGAGGATAATATTAGATGGAGTCTATTCGCATGTTGGTGCGGATAGTAAATACTTTAATAAGTATCAAACTTTTGGATCTGGCGGAGCATATAATGATCCATCATCAAAGTTCTTTGGATGGTTTAAGTTCATAAATTATCCAGAAGAATATAAGTGCTGGTGGGGACATAAAAGTTTACCAGAAATTGAAAAAAATAATTCTGATTATCAGAATTATATTTGCGAGGTACTAGAACATTATCTAAAGCTTGGTGTATCTGGATTTAGATTAGATGTAGCAGATGAATTGCCTAATCAATTTTTAGAATTGATTAGAAAGAAAGTAAAATCTGTTAATCCAGAGGCAATCATTATTGCTGAAGTTTGGGAGGATGCAATTCTCAAAGAAGCATATTCTGAGAGAAAAGATTATCTACTTGGGAAAAAAGTAGATTCAGTAATGAATTACTTTTTAAGAAAACCATTGTTAGAATATATTCTAACAGATGGTGACGAGGATAAAAGGGTAAGAGGTAATTTCTACAATACTTTAATGAGAATTGTGGAACAATATCCAAAACCTGCTCTTCATGCCAATATGAATTTCATTTCTACACATGATGTAGAAAGAGGAATTTCTATATTAGGTGGTGAAACCTATCACGAAGTAGGAGAAATCTGGCAAGACCGTATTTGGCAGAAGAATCGAGATGAACTTACTGAAGATCAATATAAACTTGGTAAGAAAAGATTTAAAATTGCTTCTCTCATACAATTCTTTGTACCAGGGGTTCCATCCATATATTATGGAGACGAAGTTGGAATGACTGGTTATAAAGATCCGTTTAATCGGAAGCCATATCCTTGGGGGCAGGAAGATGAGGAATTATTAGAATTCTTTATCGAACTTGCAAAAACGAGAAAAGCGAACACCATTTTTAAAGAAGGCGAATTTAGGATAATTCACATAGATAACAATGTGTTTATCGCAGAAAGATCTCTTGGTAAAAACACAATTGTTATGGCTGTTAATAGAACAAGAAAGGAAATGGATATATCAAATTTCGTTCGAAACAAAAATGTCATCTTCAAGATTAATGATTCGGATGACACAAATGTATTATCTCCTTATGGAGGTATTTGGGTCCGGAAAAGATAAAAAAGAATTTTTAAGCAAAGATAACGAGCTCTACAGAGCTCGTTATCTTTGTTATATTTGAAAATAATATATTTAAATTGTAAAAAAATCAAAAATCATTAATCATTCATCATTCACTACAACCCTCGGTTGCACTCAAAAAAGCAATTGTAGGGGCGAACAGTGTTCGCCAGCGCTCCAAAGATATTTCTCGAAAAAATGAAAAACAAAAACCTCCAAACACATGCATATATTTAAATTATTAATCATTCACCATTCACTATTCATTATTCACCGCAACCGAAGGTTGCACTAATAACCCTTTTCATGCAAGTGGCTTAAAATATACTATTACATATATGTTTGTATATTTATTGTATATTGCCACTTGCATTGGTATTTTTATGAACATCTTTGTGATAATAGATTTTCTTTAGAATTGAAAGTAAGAAATTGGTAATCATTAGTAAAATATTTTTTATCAATCAAAGATATCATTTTATTATAATCCAAAAGTTCTTCTAATTTATTTATTTCTAATTGCAAATCATCTATATTTTTATGTACATATGTTTTATCAATCAATACTTTAGGAGAGTGTCCCATAATCAACTGAGTACATAATTTATCAGCTTTACACTTAGACATATATGTAGCAAATGTATGTCTTCCATCATGAGGCATATGAGACATTTCTAATTGTTCCATTATTCTATGAAATTTATCTCTATTGTAATTGCTATATTTCATATTATATCCTTCAGTATTTGTTATTAAAAATTCAGAATTATTTTTTATTGCTTCGGAATAATATTTTTCAAAAAAAGGTCTTACAAATCTAGAAATAGGAACTTTTCTATTTTTACTACTAGCTGTTTTTATACCACATACAAAGTAGTTATCATCTAAAAAAACATCATTAGTTTTTAAAAGTAATAATTCACTTGGTCTAACTCCTGTAAAGATCATCATTAATATTGTATCAATATATCTATATATATGTAAAGAACTATATAGCTTTGTAATTTCTTCTATAGAAAATGGAATTCGTATTAAAGATTTATCAGGTTTTTCACCTAAATCTAAATAATTACTATAATTTTTACTCACAATATCATTTTCCATTCCATATTCAAATAATTGACTAGTTAACATTTTAATTTTTTCACGACCACTATATGTTTTATTAGATTTATCTATTAATTCCTGTATATGAAATTTTCTAATCAATACAAATGGTACATCATGTAATTCTTTACAACTTTCATATGCATTTTTATATCCTGCAATCATTGATTTGCTTAATTTTATAAATTTAGTAGATGACCATTTTTTATATATTTCTGCAAATGTTATTTTACTTGCATCAATATCATAAGGATTAGAATTATAATCGTTTAAAACTTGCATTGCTTCTTTGTAACTACTATATGTACCTAAATTTTTATATATTTGTTTTCCCTCATCTGTCCAACCTACAGTTATTCTAGCGGCATAAGGTTTTCTTCTTCTACCATTTAATTTAAAAACACATCCAAATCCATTGGGGTTTCTCATTATTATCTTCCTCCTATTCGTGTTTGAAGATTAATATACAAGACTGTTGGTAAAAAGTGTAAAATACGATATAATAGAAGGAGGTTGATATTATGTCAAATTTTAATAAGTTAATTCAATATTTTAAGGATAATGACATAGAACTTCTTGCTGTATTAGCACTTGTTAAAATTTTACTTGAAGATATAGATGATGATAATGAAAATTTATAATTTTGGAAATTTCTGTAGAATATCCTTAAAATGAGACAAAATTTCTTGAAAGTTAACAAGTTCTTCATCAGAAAGATCTTGTTGACTTTTATTATTTTCCCTATTATTTGAATAAAAATCTTCTATTATTAATTCAATTTTTTTTAAAGTCTTTGAATATCTTTCTTCATTTCTTATATTTGTACGGCAACGTAAATAATCAATACTACAATTAAAGTAATCACAAATTTTTTCTTCAAAGTCTACAGGTAGTCTCCTTAGTTTACCTGTTTCATAATTACTAATTAATTGTTGTGAACAGCCAATAGCTTGAGCAAGTTGTTCTTGATACAAATTACAGCCGTTTCTTATTTCGCATAAGCGGTTTTTCATATAAAAAATCAACTCCTTTATGATATGTATTATACATTTAAAAGTGATATAAGTCAATAAAAGCACAACAAAAATAAATATAAAAGTTGACATAATTATAAAAATGATATATAATACATGCCATACAAATAAAAAATGTACATGTTAAAATAAATATAATTAAAATCAACTCTTTAATAAAAATAAAAGGAGGTTTATAAACATGAAAATCGAAAAAACAATTATATTGAAACAAAATGTATATAGGACAGTTTCAATAAAAGAAGCATCTAAAATAATGGGAAAATCTGAACAATTTATTAGAATAGGATTAAGAAATAAAAGATTACCATTTGGGGTAGCTGTTAAATTAAGTTCACAATGGACATATTATATTTCTCCAAAACTATTTTATGAATATGTGGGAGAAAGCTACAATGAAAAGTTATTAGATATAGACTAAAGTAAAAAAATAGCAATAAAGATTTATAAACAATGCTAGAACATTACTATAATACACTATTAGCAACTGTTATAAAATATAAAAAAATAGAATATAATAAATCTATATTATATGTGTAATGGGAGTGAATAGTGATGGATATAATAGAGACTCTATGGGGTAAAGATAAATTAGTTCAAAAAACTGTGCAAATTGAGGACAGTCTATATGAAGAGTTAGTAAAATTATCAGAAAATATGCTTGATGCCTCTGTAAGTAAAATAATAAATGCCTGTATATATGAATTTGCACAAAAAGATAGATTAACAATGTATCAATTAGGTGATTTATCTAAGCATTCTGTTATATTTAGAAAAAGTGCAGTTAAAAAATTAGCTGATATGAAAGCGAAATTTAATATTCCACAATATGTTATATTAAATCTTGCAATAAGAAATGGAATTGAAAAAATAAAGAAAAGTAAAAAGTGAGCTTGTTTATAATTAAATAGAAAGATAAGACTTTAGTTTAGGTTCTAAAGTCTTATTTTTCGGTTGGGAGGGAGAGCAGTGGATATAATTCAAAAAATTTTGGGAAATGAAAGATATAAAGTAGTTATGAAGGATAAGGTGAATTTTAAAAATCCAAATACTTATTTAAAGACAGTAACTTCTTTTGCAAATGGAAAATGTATAGGGTATATAATATTTGGAATAGAACCTGAAAATAAAGAAATAATAGGAATAAAGAATGTAAAAAAAGCTTACAAAGAAATTTTTAAAGAAATTAAAACGAAAATATTTCCAGATTTAATACCAATAATTGAAATTATAAATATAAATGCGAGGAATATTGTACTTTTAAAAATATTTCCAGGAAAAAATATAAGATATTATTATTTAAATACTAAAAGAAAAAGTGTATATAAGAAAAAACGATATATAGAAAATAGTAATAAGAAATAAAGAAAATGAAAAAAATAAATATAAATTTTTTCGCTTTATCGAAAAAATTTATATAACTATAAAGTTTTTTCTCTGTATCGAAAAAATTTTGCATAAAATTTATATATGTGTTATATTATATTTAGAGGTGAATAAAGTGTTAAAAAGAGAAAAATACTTAAATAAAATTAGAGATTTTTATAATGAAACATCTCTAATAAAAATAATATATGGATTAAGAAGAGCTGGAAAATCAGTAATATTAACACAAATAATAGATGAGCTAAAAGCAAAACAAGTAGATAATAAACACATTATATATATAAATTTTGAATCATTAGATTATAGTTTTATAAAAAATGCTAAGGATTTATATGATTATATAAAAACAAAAATTAAAGATGAAAAAATATATTATATATTTTTAGATGAGGTACAAAAGGTTGAAGATTTTGAAAAAGGAGTAAATTCTATTAGAATAATGGATAAATGTAGTATATTTATAACAGGTTCTAATAGTAAAATGACATTTATGGAATTATCAACTGATATAACAGGAAGATATGTGAGTTTTAAAGTTAATCCATTAACATTTAAAGAATCTGTAGATATAACAAAAACTAAGAAAGAAACTTATAAAGATTTATTATATGATATATTTGAATGGGGTAGTTTACCTCAAAGATTTTCTTTTAAAGAAAATTCTACAAAATTAAATTACATATCAGATGTATATGATTCTATTTTATTAAAAGATGTTGTTGAGAGATTAGGAGTAAAGGACATAACACTGTTTAATAAGATTTTGCAATATATTTTAGAAATTGAAGGAAGAGAGTTTTCTGCTACTAATGTTTTAAATTATTTAAAAAATGAATATAGAGAAGTATCAGCAGAAACATTATATAACTATGTAGATGCACTTTGCTCAACATTTATAATGAATAAAGTATATAGATATGATATAACAGGAAAAGGTGTGTTAAAAACATTGAATAAATATTATGCTTCAGATTTAGGAGTAAAAAAAATAAAAACAAACAGTAAAAAAATTAACTACTCCATCTGCATGGAGAATATTGTTTATAATGAATTAATAAGCAAGGGGTATGATGTATATATTGGTAAGACAAAAAATGGAGAAGTTGATTTTGTAGCACAAAAAGATAAAGAATTTAAATATATTCAAGTATGTTTATATTTATCAAATGAGGATACTATAGAAAGAGAATTTGGAGCATATAATGGGATTTTAGATAATTATCCTAAGTATGTAATATCTTTAGATGAAAGTAATCTATCTAGAAATGGGATAAAACATGTAAATGCTTTTGATTTTTTTATGAATGATGATTTTTAAATAAAAAATGTTAAAAAAACGAAATAACCCAAATTATTAAATAAAAAAGTTTAATGATTTGGGTTATTTTTATGCCTGAATAATAAAAAATGTATATTGTATAATAAATACATTAAAAAAAACAATGATGAAATATTGATTTTTTAAAAACTTATTGTTATAATATTGTCGAATAATAACAAATGAGAAAGAGGTGTTTAGATATGTTAATAATGAATGAAAGAGTGCTAAATAAGAGATATCTATAAAAATATTTTATTATTAAATATAGTAAAATATTGGTTAAGGATATCCTTTTTTTATTGTATATTTTATGTGTATTATTTGTATATTATATGATAAAAAAATAGTAAAAATAATGTAAAATATTAAAATTTTAATATATGCACAAATAAGTAATATATTGTAATATTTTACAAATAAATTAATTATTTAATAATCTATAATTATTGTAGAATTAACTGTTTTAACGAAATACTAAAATTAAAAATATAAAAAAAGGAGTTGAAGTTATGAAAAACAATATACAAAATAAAGGTATAACTTTAATTGCATTAGTTATAACCCAAATAGTGCTACTAATATTAGCATGATTTTGCATTGCTAAAATAAATGGTTGGTAACTGTTATAAAAATTAACAAAGTGGGATATAATTTGTATAAATTATAAAAAGGAGAGTGGAAAAATGTATAAAAATACAAAGGAAAAGGGAATAACATTAGTAGTACTAGTAATTACAATAATACTATTATTAATACTAGCAGGAATAACAATAAGCTACATAACAGGAGGAGGGCTAATAGATAAAACACAGATTGCAATGAATGAATATGAAAATGCAGATAAAAAACAGCAAGATATAATAGATGACATAAATGATTATAATAAACAAGAAATAGATTTAGAACCAGTATATGAAGAAGAAGGAGCAGAAGACAACATAGCACCAGCAAATTTATTTGAATATGAAATAATAAATGATGGCTCAGTTGCAAGCCCATATATGCAAAACTTACCAACAAAAACAGCAAAAATAACAGGAATAAAGCCAGAGTATATAGAAAAACAAGAGATAAGTTATAATGAATGGTATTATAAAATAAAACATGAAGGAATAACAGATGTATTAGTAATACCATATGAGGTAGAATTAGATAAAAATGCAAATGTAACAGAGAATGGAGAAATATATAAGATTACAGAAGTAGATTTATCAATAATGGGTTATGGAGGAGGAAGTAAGCAGCCTGGTAGTTCGTTTCCAAGTATAAAAAAAGTGATATACCCTAATACTGTAGAAAAAATTAATAGAAATGAAAAAATAGTGATGGGAAATAGTAGTGTTCTAAATCAACCAGTAGAAATAATTTTATCAAAAAATTTAACAAATATAGCAGATAGTGCATTTAGTTGTGCAGATATAGAAAATATAGAAATACCAGCAGGTATAACAAGTATTGGTGATTATACATTTTATGGTACTAATATTAAAAATATAGAAATACCAGAAAATGTAACAGAAATAGGTGATTATGCATTCTATAGGACTGGTATAACAAATATAAAGATACCATCAAGTGTAACAAGTATAGGTAATTATGCATTTGCATATTGCTATGCATTAAAAAATGTAGAGATACCAGATAGTATAACAAGTATATCTAATAATGCATTCTATAAATCAGCAATAACAAATATAGAGATACCATCAAGCGTAACAAATATAGGTAGTAGTGCATTTAAATCCTGCGAGTTGCTAACAAGTATAGAAATACCAGACAGTGTAACTAGTATAGGTGATAGTGCGTTATCTGGCACTGGTATAACAAGTATAAAGCTACCATCAAGTATAACGAGTATAGGTTATGAAACTTTCAGAGGTTGTGAATCTCTAACAAGTATAGAAATACCAGAAAGTGTAACGAGAATAGATGATTATGCATTTACAGGATGTGAAAATATAACAAAAATTATAATACCAGAAAGTGTGGAGTATATAGGGGATAGTGTTTTTGCTGAATGGGGCGAGAATAATGAACAAACAATATATTTTGAATGTTCTGAAGAAGAATCGAAAAATTGGAGCTCTGATTGGAAAGGTTGGTGGTTTTATGCAAATATAGTTTGGGATTATAATCCAGATGAAACTGCAGAATAATTGATAGATAGTAGCACATGAGATTATTAAATAAACATTATAAAATTAATAATAATAAAACAAAAAATAAGAAAATAGATAAAAAATTTATTTTCTTATTTTTTGTGTATATAAAAACATTTCCAAGCATATTCAAAATTTAATAAATATTATTATAAATGTAATATAGAAAAAAAGTTATTTCTCAAAAAATTGAATATATAATTTTAGCCGTGAATTGTAACGAAGTAGCACTTTTTTTCCCTGAAAAATTTTTAACTTTAGTTGAAAAATTTATAAATTAATATTAAAATATGAAATTGTGAGGCAAAAAATTTATAAAAACAAATATATAAATCTGACTGGTCGGACTAATAGAAAAATTTATTTAAATATAATAAAATTTGATAACAAAGGAGAATATATGAACTCTATAAAAATTGTAGCAAATGGAATGTATTTACCAAAAATAAAAATAGGTAATGAATATTTTAATAAAAAATTCAATTTAGATGATGAATGGATATATAAAAGAACAGGTATTTTGTGGAGATATAAAATAGAAGATGAAAGTATTATAGATTTAGCAATTAATGCGACTAATGATATGATAGAAAAATATGATGTAGATGTAAATAATATACAAGCCATAATAGTAGCTACAACTTCAACACAAAACTTTATGCCTGGGATTTCTTTTTATGTTCAAAAATATTTTAATATTCAAAAATGTATGTGTTTAGATGTTTTAGGTGGATGTAATGGATACATAAATGCTTTTGATATTGCAAGAAATTATATTGCATTAGGCAAAATTGATAATGCATTGGTAATTGGAGTAGAAACAATAAGTAAATTTATAAATGAAGATGATATAAATACAGCAATTTTACTTGGTGATGGTGCAGGTGCTACTTTAATAGAGAAAAGCAAAAACGAAAAATTATATAAATCTAATATTTGTAGTGATCCAACAGAAAGTGAAATTTTAAAAGTTACATCTAATGAAAAACTATATATGGATGGTAAAAAAATATATAAATTTGCTATAACAAAAACAGTGCAAAATATAAATGAATTATTACAAAGAGAAAATAAAAGTATAGAAAATATAGATTATATAGTTCCACATCAATCTAATGCTAGAATATTAAATAAAATGGCAAGTGAATTAAAAATAGAGAAAAGTAAAATGTATTCTAATTTGCAAAATGTAGGAAATACATTTTGTGCAAGTATACCTATAGCATTAACTCAAATGTTTGATGAAAATATATTAAAAGAAAATGATAAAATTGTTCTAATAGGATATGGTGGAGGACTTAATTGGGGAAGTATTCTCTTAGAAATATAGTTTGGAAAGGAAGAATTATTTATGAAATTAGCATTTATTTTTCCTGGTCAAGGAGCACAATATGTTGGAATGGGAAAAGATTTGTATGACAATTATAGTGAAATAAAACAGTTATATAATAAAGCAAATGAAATTTTAGATATTGATGTTTCAAAACTTACTTTTGATTCAACAGAGGAAAAATTGTGTAAAACTAGTAATACACAAATAACAATATTGCTTATGAGTTTAGGAATATTAAAAGTTTTAGAAGAAAATAATATTAATGCAAAATATACCGCAGGATTAAGTTTAGGAGAATATACCTCTTTAATATATTCTAAATTTATAAATTTAGATGATGGTATAAAAATAGTAAGAAAAAGAGGAGAATTAATGCAAGATTGCAAAGGTGATTGGAAAATGGCAGCAATCATGCGGACTAGAATATGAAGAAGTAGAGCAAGAGTGTAAAAAAGTAAATAATGGATTTGTAGGTGTTGCAAATTATAATTGTCCAAAACAAATAATAATTTCAGGTGAGAGAGTAGCTGTAGAAAAAGCAATGGAATTGTTAAAAGAAAAAGGAGCAAAAAGGGCTATTGAATTAAAGACTAGTGGACCATTCCACACTATTAAATTAAAAGATGCTTCAGATAAATTGAGAAAAGAATTAGAAAATGTAGATATAAAATATAATGATGAGATAAAAGTAATTAAAAATATAGATGCAAGAGAATATAAAAAAGAGGATGATATAAAAGATATATTAGCAAAACATATAATAAGTCCTGTTAGATTTAAAGAAACAATAGATTATATGATAGAAAATGGTGTTGATACATTTGTTGAAATAGGTCCAGGAAAAGTATTATCTGGTTTTGTAAAGAAAATATCTAGAGATGTAAAAGTTTATAATATAAATGATGTTTCAAGTTTAAAAGAAACTATAGAAATATTAAAAAAGGAGGAAAATGATGAGTAAAAATGCATTAATTACAGGGGGAACAAGCGGTATTGGAAAATATATTGCTTTAGAACTTGCAAAACAAGGTTTTAATATTGTTTTAAACTATAGGAATATGAAAGATGATACCTTAGATTTAAAAAAAGAGATTGAATCAAATAATGTAAAATGCTTACTTATAAAAGCAGATGTTTCTAAATTTGATGAATGTAAGCAAATGGTTGATGAAACAATAAAAGAATTAGAAAGTATTGATGTTCTTATAAATAACGCAGGTATAACAAAAGATACATTATTAATGAGAATGAAAGAAGAAGATTTTAGAGAAGTAATAGATATAAATTTAGTTGGAACATTTAATATGACAAAAAATGTAGTGCCATACATGATGAAAAAAAGAAGTGGAAAAATAATAAATGTATCATCTGTAGTAGGGGTTGTTGGAAATGCAGGACAAAGTAATTATGCAGCCTCAAAAGCTGGAATAATTGGATTTACAAAATCTCTTGCAAAAGAGCTTTCAAGTAGAAATATATTAGTAAATGCTATTGCACCAGGTTTTATAGAAACAAAAATGACAGATGTTTTATCAGACAATGTTAAAGAAAATATTTTAAATCAAATACCATTAAAAAGAATGGGTACACCACAAGAAATTGCAAATTTAGTTGAGTTTTTAGTATCAGACAAAAATTCATATATAACTGGTCAAGTTATAAATATAGATGGCGGAATGGTCATGTAATTTAAGGAGGAAAAAATGAGTACGAGAAGAGTTGTTATTACAGGAATGGGAGCTATAACTCCTGTTGGAAATAATGTAGAAGAATTTTGGAAAGGAATAAAAGAAGGTAAAAGCGGAATAGATAATATAACTTTATTTAATGCTGATAATTTTAAAGTAAAGCTTGCAGGTGAAGTTAAAAATTATAATCCAGAAGATTATTTTGAGAAAAAACAGGCAAAAAGATTAGATAGATATTCACAATTTGCATTAATTGCTTCAAGAGAAGCTGTAAAAGATGCTAATTTAGATATTAATAATATAGATAGCACAAGATTTGGTGTTGCAATAAGTTCAGGAATCGGTGGGTTAACAACCATAGATAATCAATGTAAAATATTAAATGAAAAAGGTCCAGATAGAGTATCTCCTATGTTTATACCAATGGCAATATTAAATATGGCAGCAGGAAATGTTTCTATAGAATTTAAAGCTAAGGGAGAGTCTTTTGCAATTACTACAGCATGTGCAAGTGGTACGCATGCAATAGGAGAAAGCTATAGAATAATAAAACACGGATATCAAGATTTAATGTTAGCAGGTGGAACAGAGGCTTCTATAAATCCTATAGGTGTAGCAGGTTTTGCTAATATGAAAGCTTTATCAACAACACAAGATAAACAAAGAGCGAGTATACCTTTTGATAAAGAAAGAAATGGTTTTGTAATGGGAGAAGGAGCAGGAATAATATTATTAGAAGAATTAGAACATGCTAAAAAAAGAGGTGCAAAAATATATGCTGAAGTAGTAGGATATGGAACAGCATCTGATGCATTTCATATAACAGCCCCAGCCCCAGAAGGTGAAGGTGGAGCAAGAGCAATGAAAAATGCAATAAATGATGCAAATATTTCACCAGATATGGTTGACTATGTTAATGCACATGGAACATCAACATGCTTAAATGATAAATATGAAACAGCAGCTGTAAAAAGTGTTTTTGGTGAGCATGCATATGAATTTGCTATGTCATCTATAAAAGGAGCAACAGGACACTTATTAGGAGCAGCAGGAGGGGTTGAAGCAATTTGTTGTGTAAAAGCAATAAAAGATTCTTTTTTACCACCAACTGTTGGATATAAAGTTAAAGATGAAGAGTGTGATTTAGATATTGTTCCAAACAAAGGTAGAGAAAAAGAATTAAATTATGTAATGTCTAATTCTTTGGGATTTGGTGGACATAATAGTAGTATTATATTAAAGGCATGGAAAGAGGTATAGAAATGGAATATAATGAAATAAAAAGATTAATGGAAGATATGGGAAACTCTAAATTAAATTCAATAAAAATTGAATTCCCAGATGGAACAAAAATTGAAATGGAAAAAGATAATGTAAAACCTTGTAAACAAAAACATAGAGTAGTAGAAGCAGATGATGATGTGCAAGAGGAAAAAGGAAAAAATGAAGTAGTAGAGAATAATATTGATAGTGAAAATAAAAAATATATTACTTCTCCAATGGTAGGTACATTTTATTCAAAGCCTTCACCAGATGCTAAACCTTTTGTTGAGGTAGGCTCAAAAGTAAAAAAAGGTGATAAACTTTGTATAATAGAAGCAATGAAATTAATGAATGAAATAGAGGCAGAAGAAGATGGAGAAATTGTTGAAATATTAGTTAAAGATGAAGAAATGGTAGATTACGGTAAAAAATTATTTGTTATAAAATAAATGGAGGAATTATGAATATAAAAGAAATAATGGAGATTTTGCCACATAGATATCCATTTTTATTAGTTGATAGAGTGGAAAGTGTGGTGCCAGGTGAAAGTGCTGTTGCATATAAAAATGTAAGTATGAATGAAAGTTTTTTCCAAGGACATTTCCCAGGTGAGCCAATTATGCCAGGTGTATTAATAATAGAGGCATTAGCTCAAACTGGTGCAATTGCTATATTATCATTACCAGAATATAAAGGTAAAATTGCTTTATTTGGTGGTGTTGATAAATTGCGTTTTAAAAGGCAAGTTATACCAGGTGATGTATTAAAATTGGAAGTAAACATAATTAAAAGAAAAGGCCCTATTGGAATAGGTAGTGCAATAGCTACAGTAAATGGAGAAATAGCAGTAAAGGGTGAACTTACTTTTGCAATAAAATAACAATAAGAGGAGTATAAAAATATGTTTAATAAAATATTAATAGCAAATAGAGGAGAAATTGCATTAAGAATAATAAGAGCTTGTAGGGAAATGAATATTAAAACTGTTGCAATATATTCAGATATTGACAAAGATTCATTACATGTTAAACTTGCAGATGAAGCTGTATGTATAGGACCTGCAAGTTCAAATAAGAGCTATTTAAATGTAAAAAATATATTAGAAGCAGCATGTTTAACAAATTCTACAGCAATACATCCTGGATTTGGTTTTTTATCTGAAAATTCTAAATTTGCAAAAATGTGTGAGGAATGTAATATAAAATTTATAGGACCAAATTATAATGTAATTGATTTAATGGGAAATAAATCTAATGCAAAAGAAATGATGAAAAAATCGGGAGTACCTGTAATACCAGGTTCTGACGGTATTATAAAAGATTATGAAAGTGCAAAAGAAGTAGCAAGTAAAATAGGTTATCCAATAATGATTAAAGCAGCTAATGGTGGAGGCGGAAAGGGTATAAGATTAGTTAATAAAGAAGAAGATTTAGAAGAAGCATATAATATTGTAAAAAAAGAGGCAAAAGTTTCTTTTAATGATGAAGAAATATATATAGAAAAATTTGTTGAAAATCCAAGACATGTTGAGATACAAATACTTGCAGATGAGCATGGAAATGTAGTATATCTTGGTGAAAGAGATTGTACAATTCAAAGAAGAAATCAAAAGATCTTAGAAGAAAGTCCATCTACTGTATTAAATGATGAACTAAGAAAGAAAATGGGAGAAGCGGCAATAAAAGTTGCAAAAACAGTAAATTATACTAATGCAGGTACAATTGAATTTTTAGTTGACAAACATAAAAATTTTTATTTTATGGAGATGAATACTAGAATACAGGTTGAACATCCTGTAACTGAAATGATGACAGATATAGATATAGTTAAATATCAGATAAAAATTGCTGCAGGTGAAAAATTAGGATTAAAGCAAGAAGATATTCATCCAAAGGGGCACAGTATTGAATGTAGGGTAAATGCAGAAAATCCAGATAAGAATTTTATGCCATGCCCAGGTAAAATCCATAAGTTAAATTTACCTGGTGGAAATGGAGTTAGAGTTGATACTAGTGTATATGAAGGTTATGTTATACCACCTAATTATGATTCAATGATAGCAAAATTAATTGTTCATGCAGAAAATAGAAATGAAGCTATTGCAAAAATGAAAAGAGCTCTTAATGAATTTAATATTGAGGGTATTACAACTAATATTGATTATTTAATAAAAATCTTAAATAATAAAAAATTTATTTCAGGAGATTATGACACATCATTTATAGCAAAAGAGTTTACTAAAAAATAGGAGAAAATTATGGAAAGAAAAATTACTAAGGTACCAGATATACCAGTTGGAAAATGGGTTAAATGTAATAAATGCAAAGAAATATTGTATAAAGAAGATGTACATAATAATTATAGTATATGTCCAAATTGCGGATATCATTTTAGATTATCTAGCAGAAGAAGGATAAAACAAATTGTAGATGAGGGAACATTTACAGAGTTTGAATTAAATATTGAAACACCAAATCCATTAAATATAGAAGATTATAGTAAAAAAATTGATTTATTAAGACAAAAAACCGGAATAAAAGAAGCTGTTTTATGTGGAATAGGCAAAATAAATAATGAAGAAACTGTAATTTGCGTAATGGATGGGAATTTTTTAATGGGTAGTATGGGATATGTTGTAGGTGAAAAAATAACATATTCGATAGAAAAAGCTATAGAAAAAAGATTACCACTAATTATATTTTGTGTTTCTGGTGGTGCTAGAATGCAAGAGGGAATTGTATCTCTAATGCAAATGGCAAAAACAAGTGCTGCATTAGCAAGATTAGATGAAGCAGGATTGTTATACATATCAGTACTTACAGATCCAACTTATGGAGGTGTAACAGCAAGTTTTGCAAGCTTAGGAGATATTATAATTTCAGAGCCAGAAACAATGATTGGTTTTGCAGGACCTAGAGTAATAAAAAATACAATCAAGCAGGAATTGCCAGAAGGTTTTCAAACATCAGAGTTTTTGCTAGAGCATGGTTTTATAGATATGATTGTTAATAGAAAAGATATGAAAAATACATTATCAAAATTATTGAAATTGCACAAAGATGAGGATTAATTTATTTAATAAATAAAAATGAAAATAGCTAAAAAATGGAGGTTAAAATGGAAAAAACTGCATGGGAAAAAGTTAAACTTGCACGATTATCTTCAAGACCAACAGCATTAGATTATATAGATAATATATTTGATGAATTCATAGAATTACATGGTGATAGATATTATAGAGATGATGAATCTATAGTTTGTGGAATTGGTAGTATAGGCAATTCTAAATATACAATAATAGCAGAGCAAAAAGGTAGAAATACAAAAGAAAATATACTAAGAAATTTTGGTATGCCAAATCCAGAGGCTTATAGGAAATCTTTAAGATTAATGAAACAAGCAGAAAAATTTAATAGGACTATAATTACTTTTATAGATACAAAAGGTGCATATCCAGGTATAGAGGCAGAACAAAGAGGACAAGGAGAGGCTATTGCAAAAAATTTAATAGAAATGGCTAGACTTAAAACTCCTATATTAGCTTTTGTAATAGGAGAAGGGTCAAGTGGTGGTGCACTTGCAATAGGTGTTGCAGATAGAGTTATTATGCTTGAAAATGCAATATATTCTATACTTTCACCAGAAGGATTTGCAAGTATATTATGGAAAGATTCATCAAGAGTCCAAGAAGCTGCTAATATCATGAAATTAACAGCAAATGATTTATATGATATGGGAAAAATAGATAAAATATTAAATGAATATATAGAAAATGAAAAATTTTCTGTAGAGAAAATTTCTGCTGATATGAAAAAAGAAATAGAAAATTTCAATAAAGAATATAAAAAAATTGATAAAAAGGAATTATTAGATAAAAGATATAATAAATATAGAAGTATGTAAATAATGGAGGTTAAATATGATATTAGAAGGTAAAAATGTTCTGATTATGGGAATTAGAAATAAATGGAGTATTGCATGGGGAGCAGCATTATCAGCATATAAAGCTGGAGCAAAAAATATAATATTTACATATAATTCAGAAAGTAGTGGTGAAAAATCAAAACAATTATTAGAAGAAATTCCAAATGCTACTTTATATCAATGTGATGTATCAAATGATGAAGCAATAAAAGAAACTTTTAACAAGATAAAAGAAAAGTTTGGCAGAATAGATTGTATATTACATAGTATTGCACATGCAAATACAGAAGATTTGAGAAATGATTTTATTAAAACATCAAGAGAAGGTTTTTTACATGCGTGTGAAATAAGTGCATATTCTTTTGTTGCTGTTGCTAGAATAGCAGATGAAATTGATTTGTTAAGTGATGATGCAAGTTTAGTAGCATTAAGTTATTATGGAGCAGAAAAAGTTTTAAATGGATATAATGTTATGGGAATTGCAAAAGCAGCACTTGAAAGTAGTGTAAGATATTTAGCAAGTGAACTTGGAAATAAGAATATAAGAGTAAATGCAGTATCTGCAGGACCAATAAAAACATTATCTGCAAAAGGTATAAAAGATTTTAATACAATATTAGATGTTGTTGAAAAAAGAGCTCCATTAAAAAGAAATGTGACAAAAGAAGAAGTTGGAGATGTTGTAACATTTTTATTTAGTGATATGTCAAGATGTATTACAGGGCAAGTAATTTATGCTGATAATGGATATGAAATAATGGGGATTTAATTAAAAAGAAGCAATCATTGGATTGCTTCTTTTTTGGATAATATATCATCAATTTCTGATTTATCCAAGGGGTTAAACACTTCTGGAATGTAAAAGATTTCATCAATTACTTTTCCAGGATTGTTTAAAAATTCAAAAAAACAAATAATACAACGTTTTAAGTTTTTTAACATTTTATAAATCCGTATCATAAAACCCCTTCTTTCAAAATTTAATAATATAATTATAGAGCTTAAAATGTGAATAGTCAATAATCGACTCACATTTTTATTAAATTTACATATAATGTAGTATACCATTCTCGAATAGGAGGTGGAGTATATGGAACCACAAATAAGTATAAGTTGTTGCAAAAAAGATAAAAAAAGAAACTGTTTAGGAATAATACTTGCTATATTATTAGCTTTATTATTGTTTACAATAGGTATTTTATTAGGAGCAGCATTGGCATTAATAGTGTTCTTAAATTTAGGTGCAATAATTGTATTAGCTATAATTTTAGGACTATTAGCAGCATTAACAGCTATATATATGTTATGTAGTAAAAAAAGAAATTGTTGTTCTTAAAAGCTAAGGTGTAATTCTATAAAACCTGAATAGAAAAATATAATATTTAACAAATAACATGTTTATAAATTGTAAAAAATTTAATGGAATAATTGTAGCGGCGAACAAAGTTCGCCCGCACTACATAGCTATTTCTAAAAAATGAAGTAACTATTAAGAGGTAAAATCTATAAAACCTAAAATACAAAAAATCTAATAGAATAGCTGTAGGGGAAAGCAGCGTTCGCCCGCGCTACAGAGCTATTTCTTAAAAATTGAAGATATTAATTCTACTCCTGAATAAATACAAATTAAACATATAAAGTTTATTTTGTGTTTGACTTTACATAATAGAAAGTATATAATAATGGTAATTAATTTTTTAGAGGAGGCTATAATATATGTTTTACACAGAAGACATGAAGATACGGAACTTTATAAAAAAAATAAGAAAGGAAAAGCAAAAGATTCAATATGTTTTAGGATGGATGAGATTAAAGCTTATAAAAAAGTACATTAACAAATTAACTAAAAAAGAATTTGATTTAATAACAAATTTAGACAATAATTCTAGATCTGCTATGAAATCAAAAAAATCTACATGGATAAAAGTAAGAGTAAATTCTATAACTCCAATGTTAAAAAAAGTTTTAGTAGATTATTATCACTTTAGGGTAAAAAAAGAAATCAATGGTAAAAATAGAATTGTAGAAGAAAATGGAATAAAATTTTATATGATTCAGAAAAAGAGAACTATAGAATTAAATGAGACAGAAAAAGAGATTTTTGATTGGATTGTATATAAATATATTGTTTCTAGAAAAAAAATTGTATTAGTTTTTAGTAGATTGTTAACTGAGAAAATACAATTAGCATTAAAATATTATAATTTAATTATAGTAAATGCTAATCTAAATGGTGTAAGATATGCTGTTATAGCAAAAGATATATATTAATCTAAAAATAAACCTTTAATATTTAATAATATTAGAGGTTTATTGATTTTTGTATTTGACTTTACATAATTAGAAATGTTATAATATATATTAGCTAAGACTTAAGGAGGAGATTACTTTGACTAAAGAAAATCTTGAAATTAATGAAAAAGAAATGGAAATTGAACGGGAAAAAATGCTTGCGAACATTGCACAAGCAAGATTAAAAACAATTGAGTATTATATGAAGAAACTATCAAAAGAAGAATGGCAGGTGATTGATGTACTGGAAAAACGATCTCAGGAAGTGCGGATATCCAGAAAAAGGACATGGATAGAAGTGTCGCAAGATGTTTTATCGGAAAACGTTGTAGACGCCCTTGTTAATTACTTTAATTATCGCTTTAAGAAAACAAAAGATAATAAGCGATATGTAAAGAAAAAGGAAGGTATGAATTTTTTCCTTGTTCAAAAAAGGTATGGTAAACTATTTTAGAAATAAGTAGTTTATTATACTAAAAAATCTCTAATATTTAATAATATTAGAGATTTTTTGTTAAAATTTACGCTATAGGAACTTGATATAATAATATCTTATAATTTTTTCGGCTCAATAATAAATGTTATAATTGTTAAAATTGACTTTACATAATATGTAGAGTATAATATATTTATATCACAATTATAAAGGAGGCTGTATAATTATATGCAGTTTACAAACAAAAGAATAGTTAAGAATGCTAAGAATTTAATCGCTCTTAATGTGTATGTCTACACATTAACTAAAGAGGATTGGATAATTGTTTCTGAACTACTTCAAAAAAGTAATTCAGCTGTATTACAAAAAAAATCTACATGGATTTTGGTAGAAAAGGAAAAAGTAAACAGCAGAATATACAAAGCTTTAACTTGTTATTTTTCATATCGTTTTAAAAAGGATGAAAATAACGATAAAAAAATTTTTAAGGAAGGAGATAAAGAATTTTATAAAGTTCAGCAACATGCTGAGCATGATTAGCTATTCTAAAAATTCCAATGAGATTTCATTGGAATTTTTTTTTGATAATATTTAAATATATATTAACAAATAAATAAATTAAAATAAAAATAATTATATTACAAACAATATTAATAATATTATTGGTATAAGTAAATAAATTAGTTGTAATAATCATTGTTATAAAAATAGAAATAAGAGGAATAACTAATACTTTTATAATATTCAGATTAAATTTAGTTGCTTTATATAATTGAAATAAACTAACAGAAAAATTTAAAAACTCGCTAATATAAATTACTATAATATATCCCATTATACCAAAAATAGGTATTAGATTGTATATTAAAAAAATACTTATAAATAAATCTAAGATATTACAAAACATTACACCTACTTGTTTATCTATACCTTTTAAAATAGCATCAATTACATGATCTAAATACATGAATAAGAGTAAAGGACAAAGAAGTAAAACAAATTTTGCAATTTCTATATTATTATATGTGAATTTAGAAATTTCATTTGGAAATAATAAAAATATTCCAATAATACATATAGAAAATGTAATTACTAATCTAAAAAGTATATTTATTATTTCATTCATTCTTTTGAAATCTTTTTTTATGTTATAACGAGCAAATTCAGGTATAAGTAAACTAGAAATAGAATTTACAATAAGAGCAGGAAACATTAGTATTGGCATTGCCATACCATTTATCATTCCATATGTAGATAAAGATGCTTCACAAGAAAGACCAGACTTTTCAAGTCTTATTGGAATTAGTGAATGTTTTATAGTAGATAAGCCTGACCTTACATATGAAGTTATTGCAACAGGCAATGATATTTTTAATATTCTTTTAAAATAATTATTTTTATCATTTCTAGTTTTAGATAAATTTTTTCTACTATCGAAAAAATATAAAATATATAAGAATATAAATGAAAATATCTCAGAAAGCGTATTTGCTCCAACTAATATTATGCAAGCTGATTCTATGTTTTCATAATTAAAGAATTTAAAGCCAGTAACAATAAAAATTATTTTAATAAACAAACCAAATATATCATAAAGAGAATTTTTATATATTCTTTTTACACCTGTAAAATATCCTGTTATTGATATAGTAACAGATGAAAATGGTAAACTTATAGCAATAATATATAAAACTATACTTGATATCCTGTCATGTAGTATGTATTTACATATGATTGGCGAAAGAACTACTAAAAGAATACAAGCAATACTACCAAAAAATAAACTATACAATATACATTTTCGTATAGCAATTTTAGCACCAGATTCAGAATTTAAAGACAGTTCTTCTGCTACAATTCTAGTTGAAGCTAAACTTATACCAGAATTTGCTATAGTCATTGCAAACATGTATACAGACATAATTAGTCCAAATAATCCTATAGCTTCACTACCAATTTTATTAGCAACATATATATCAAAAAACATTGAACATGAGCTAATTATAAGTGAAGTTATTATTAATATTACAGTATTAAATAAAAAAACTTGTATTTTTTTCAATTATTTATCACCTTTTTTGTATAAAAAATCCATAAGAGGAGACAATATATTGCAAAGGAAAATATATGAATTTATATAAATTTAAATTTCAAACAATGCTAGAGGTGGAGAAAGATGATTAAAAAAATAAAAAATTCAAAAATTACTACAAAAATTATAGCGTTTATTTCGATAATAGTTATTATATTTACACTTTTATATACTTATGATATTTTTATTACAAATAATTCTGTAATAGCTCTTTCTAAATATGGCTCAAGAGGTAGTGAAGTTACACAAATACAGACAAAATTAAAAAGATGGGGTTATTATAATGGAAATATAGATGGAATATATGGAACTCAAACTGTAAATGCTGTTAAATATTTTCAAAGAAAAAATGGACTTGCAGTAGATGGTATAGCAGGACCAAATACTTTAAAAGCTATGGGAATATTTTCTTCTTCTAGTGGCTCTAGTTCATCTAGCAGTAATAGTAGTGATTTAAATTTATTAAGCAGATTAGTTTATGGTGAAGCAAGAGGAGAACCATATGCAGGTCAAGTAGCTGTTGCTGCAGTTGTTTTAAATAGAGTAAAAAGCTCATCTTTCCCGAATACTATATCAGGAGTGATATATCAGTCAGGTGCTTTTGATGTTGTAAGTGATGGTCAAATTAACTTAACTCCAAATAGTACAGCAAAAAAAGCAGCACAAGATGCTTTAAATGGTTGGGATCCAACATATGGTGCAATATATTATTTTAATCCAAACACTGCTACAAATAAATGGATTTGGTCTAGACCAATGACTGTAACTATAGGAAATCACAGATTTTGTAAATAAAATTGAAATAAATAGAAAAATAAAATGGATCAGATTAATCTGACCCATTTTATAATATCATGACTCTTTAATATTAGTAATAATTTCACATGCAACAGATTTTATTATATCATTATAATTACCCTTTGCTGTAAATCCTGCTGAATAACTGTGCCCTCCTCCTTTAATTATTTTACCTTTTTCTACAAGTTTTAGGCAAATATTACTTAGATTTATTTTTTGGTTGTGAGTACGCAAAGATCCTTTAAATTCTCCTTTATTATTTTCTATTAATAAAATTAAAGAACTGTTATTTATTAATTGTTGTAATTCGAAAATTATTGCTTTATGATTTAATTCATTTAAGCTTTTTTCAGAATCCAGTAAATCTTTTTGAAATAAATAACTACAAAAAATAGAGTTATTTTTTGTATTAATAAAGTATCCTCTTTCTTTTGCAATTTTTACTAATTGGATTGTTCTATTATTTTTATAATTTAGTTTAGACAATAAAAAATTTATATCTATTCCAAAATTTTTTAGTTCCTTAATAATATTTTTTGCTGAATTTGTCACATTTAAAGTTAAATTCATAGTGTCAGAAATTAATCCAATTGCAACACAGTTCAGAAAATTTCTATTTGTGCAAGGAAGAATTTTATAAATAATTACACTACAAGAAGGAGCAAGTATATCAATAAAACTATAATTAGTATTTATTGACGTTTTTTCGTGATGATCAAAACAAATACTTTGTTTTGCATTTTTTAAGATATTACATCCTTTTAATAAATGTAAAGTAGCACAGTCAACAACTATTACTAAGTCATAATGTTTTTTAGTATTAAATTTTTTTAGATATTCAATTCCTGGAATAAAAGAAAAATCATTATTAAACTCAGGGATAATAACATCAATATTATCTTTACTTTTTCCAGAATCAATTAAATACCAAAATATTGCAAGTGCACTTGAAATGGCATCTCCATCTGGCCGTTTGTGAGTAATAATTGCAAAAGTATTTGCATTTAACATAGTTTTAGATAAATTTTCAGTTGAAATAGTATCCATAATAGTACCTCCGTTTAAATATTAACAAATATAAGTATAGCAAAAAATAACAAAAAAGTAAACATAATGTGGTTTAAATTATTGACACATAATGTGGTTTAAATTATTAATTATTCACCATTCACTATTCACTATTCACCGCAACCGAAGGTTGCACTCATAACCCTAATCTTGCTACTAATATTAGGAGGGTTAATAAAAAAATGAATACGAAAATGCAGATAAAAAAGTTATGCTATAATATTATTTAAATGAATTTATAAAATAAAAAAAAT
>CALXAP010000007.1 GCA_944386325.1 uncultured Clostridia bacterium | reverse complement strand
ATACTTTTATTGTACCAAAGAGGCTCATTAAATTATTTTACAAATTCTTAAATATCGTATTGAGCCGAAAAATTTATGAAATATTATCATATCAAAATCGTATACCGTGAATAGTAACGATTTTCTATATAAAAAATTTTTATGCTTAAATGCAATAAAAATGAACCTTAATTATTAAATTTTCATTCAATAATTAGGTTCCATTTAATTATATATTTAAAATTTGTTTACATTTCAATAAAATTTTAATATACAGCCATAATCTTCAATAATAAAGCATATTTTTTACATGTAGTTTAATTTATTTATATATTATTGGCTTTTTACTCTTATCTAATTTAAACTTAATTACTAATATAATAATTAAAACTAAACTCAATACTGCTAAAGCTATACAAATATATTTTAAACTTAAATTAGCACCAAGCGGTTTTGTAATAACAACTCTTGAATTTTCTGTAGAGTCTGGCTCTGTTATTCCGCTTCCAACAACATAATTTCCTGGTATTGATGTATATGATCTTCTTCCTGCTTCATTATATCTTTGTATAATTTCTAGCATACTATCAAAAGATAATGTTTCTGTTGTATCTTGTGGACTTATTACTTTTGACATTGTTGATACAACTTCTATATAATTTTCTCCTTCTTCTTGTAATTCTATACTACCAATAGGATATAAATCTGTTTTTAATTCTTCTGTTTTATATATCTTTTTATTTCCGTCTCTTATGCTTTCTAAAACTTGTTCGTTTATATTATTTTTCGCTTCTTCTTGTGTAATTTCATGCCAAATATCATTATCTGTATCTGTTTTAAATAACGCATTTCTATTTGTATAATTATATACAATTGTTGCTCTTGTAGGAATTGTAGAATCATCTCCATTATCAATATAATTAGATAATCTATCTATTTCACCTGTATTTGTTATCCTTATCTTATATTTTATTGTTATATTTGCACCATGCATTATCTCTTCATCAATATATACTGATACTGGAACACCTTTTTTATTTGCTCCCATAACATTTTTACTTACACCTTTTTCTGTATCTATTAATACTGTTCCATCTGACAAAGTTACTTTTATTGTTTGTATTTCACTATCTAATGTAAGTTCTACTTTTGGTCTTTCTCGTAATGCCAAATTTATTTGTTCTATTTTACTTGCACCAATATTATTTGCTTGAATTTGTATAGGATCTGTAAGAGCTACCATATATGTAGTATCTGCAATTTGTTTAATTGCTGCAATTTTTTCATTTCCTTGTAATTTACTTACTCTTTCTATATTTAATATTTCAGAATTTTCATTTCCCATTACTTTATATTTATTCATATTATAAATTCTTGTTCCTGGTGTATTTTCATCACCTGGGATATCTTTTCCAGAACTTCTATCTTTTTTAACAATACTCAATTCTATCAATTCTTGATATATTGTATTTGTAATTAAATCTTCTATATTATTATTATTTGATAATAAATATAACTCTCCTCTTCTCGGATGCTCTTCTGTTCCAAAGATTTGTTTTGATTCTTCTGTAAGTAATGTAATTAAATCTATATCATTTTGATCTGTAGCATTTTCTATTTGTCTTATTACATCTTCGTTATTATCTACTGTTTCTTTACCATCTGTTAATATTATCATAATCTTTTTATCTATATCATCACTATATGATTCTATTGTTTTTTCTATACCTTGTGCTATTGCAGTTTCTCCACTTGCAGACATATTTTGTATTGCCTGTCTTACTTGCTCTACATCATTACTTGGACTTACTAATATATTTGCTTCATCTCTAAATTGTACTACGCCTATTTTTATTCCTGGCAATCTTTCATACAAATTTTCAATCAATTTTATAGATGATTGTTTAACATTATCTATTTTTTCACCTGTCATACTATTTGAAACATCTATATTAAGCATTATTTCAACATTATCATAATTATTCTGTGTATTACTATCTTTATATATATCATCTGTTTTTACACCTTGAAAATCTTGTCCATTATATTTTAAATCTTGGTTTAACTGTTCTTCTGTACCATATGTATATTGAACTTTATATTTTCCTGTTGGCAATTCATCAAACCTATAGCCTCCATCTAATTTACTTTCATTACTTAGGCTTAATAATAATCTTGTATTTTGAGAATCTACGATTCTTTCCATTTTATAGCCAGTTTCTTTATTTTCAAACATTTCTATTAAATCGATTTTTACATTATTAACTAATGGTTCTTCTTTTTGTCTTATTCCATCACCAACAACTTGATTATTTATTAACTGTTGAACATATTCTCCAGTCCTTAAATCCTCCCATACATTTCCTTCAATAACATTTCCATAACCAAAAATATTTCCATCTTCATCTTTATTTACATTATCTTCTCCATCTCCATGATTTCCACCTGTTCCATCATCTCCGTCACCATCTTCGCCACTATTATTTCCACTATCATCTATTTTTAACTTATAATTTGGTGCTCTATCTTCATCATCTTCAAATGTACTTCTATCATTAAGAGGATTTAAATTTCCTGGTTTTGAATCACTATCTACAAGTCCTGCAATACTTCCATCACTAATATAATATGTTTTATATCCATTTACTTCTGCTAAATTCTTTTTACCTTCACCAGTTTGATCTAATAATATATTTCTATTTTCATCTTTTAATACTCTAAAAATTATATGTAACTCTAGATATTGACCTTTTTTTAACTGCAATTGCTCTAAACTATTTGTATACATTTTATTATAATAATCTGAATATGGATTATCCACTCCTTCATATTTTGAATTCTCATTCCATTCTACTTTAATTATTTCACTTAAATCTGCTGGTTTATCCTCAGTTGGATCATCTTCTTTTATTACTGCCCATGATGTTAAATCAAAATCCCTATATTGTGATGAATATTCATATGATTTATCATAATAATCTGCAAGCTCAGATATTCTTACAAAATCTTTTTCTCCACTATTTCTTATTACAATTATATAATCAACATATGCCTCAAGTTCGCTTTCTGCTGGGCTTTCCCATATATCACTTAATCCTTCATCCCATCTCCAATCATAATCTGCTTTATTTATATATTGTACATATTCGTCAATCCACCTATTACTATTTATGTCTCTAATATTTCTTGCAGAATGTATGAAACTTTTAACTGAATCTTTTATACTAAAAGTCGATTCATAAACATCAACTTTTAAATTTTCGTCTGTTTGTAGCCTTTCTGCAAGTCCCATATTAACATCATTTATATCTGTAATTTTTATATATACTTCTCCATTTATTATAATTTTCTTCGAAATTGGATAGTATATATTAGATGCTGAACTTCTTGCATACAATTTAAATTCATCTTTTACATATCCATCTCTCAAAGTTTGTAAATCTGATTTTCCATTTTCAGATATATATTCTAAATCTATCTTTCCATTACTTCCATAAGCACTATTATTACCTGCTATTTCTTCAAATTTATTATTAAAGCTTTGTCTTTCATTTTTAGTTTCTAAAACCATAGAATTATTATGATATTTATTACCCGAATAAGTTACATTGTAATCTTGTATATTACCACTTACTAATAATTTTGTTGTCATATATGTTTGTCCATCATATTCAAATTCTATATAATACATTCCCCTCATTATATTTTCAAACTCATAATTTCCACTTGGATCTGTATATGTTTCATATGTTTGACCTAATTTATTTCCATCTTTGTCTACTCTATATATTTTTACTAATATTTTTTCTATTCCATGTTCTGTTGTTTCTTTTATTCCATTATTTCTATCTTCTATTCCATCATCCCATACATTTCCATCAAAATCCATTACAAGTTTCCATTCATCATCATCACCATCTTCATCGTCTCCTCCTGGGTTTGTTGGGTCTTTATCGTCATCTCCATCATCTCCTCCTGGATTTGTTGGATCTTTATCATCGTCTCCATCATCTCCTCCTGGATCTGTTGGGTCTTTATCGTCATCTCCATCATCTCCTCCTGGATCTGTTGGATCTTTATCATCATCTCCATCATCTCCTCCTGGATCTGTTGGGTCTGGAATACCTGTATTTGGATCTACTACTTGTTGTGTATATTTATAATACCTTTTTGCCCAATCCACCTCGATTAATTTCTGTGATGGTATATCTCTATATGAATCATATACTGTAGCTGTTAAATAGAAATAACATCCTATTATATGACTATAAGTTTTTCCATGTATACATTCTGTCATACCTTGTTCTACTTCATTACACCATAGCACATCTCTATCTGAATTTTTTATTCTATTTGGTGTCCATGTTACTTTATTGTATGTTCCTTCTAATATTTCATATTGTGCATCTGCAATCATTTCTTCATGTGTAAATTCTATTTTTGAAATTTTAGTAATATTATCTAATTCAGGACTATATTTTATTTTTATATAAAATTCTTCATCTCCAACTGGGAATTTATATTTATCATATGAAAATAAATATTCACTTCTTTTTGTTCCTGTAGTTGTATAAACAAATTCCCATTGTACACTTCCTACTGTATTTCCATTTATATCTTTTTCTGCAAATACATTTCCATCTTGATCATATAGTTTTGCACCTATTATTTTTGCAAAATATACTTCTCCTCTTTTTGAACCTTCAACATAAATTCCTTTTGGCTCATATTTCAATTTTAAAGGTCCAAGTAATAAATCCTCATAATCTTCACTCATATATACATCAGTTGATTCTTTATAATGCTGTGGATTATATCCTGCTTTTCTATATGCTTCATATGCATTAGCCTCAGCTACCATTGCTTTTGAATTAGGCGTATCATCCCAATCCCAAGTAATATTGCCACTACTTACATCTGTTGTATACATTGCTTTTTGGTCATCTGAATCTATTCCATCATTTTCTCCATAATAACTTAAAATATATGCTTCTTTTTCATTTGCATTACCTTCTTTTCCAGGCTTTCTTGTTGGTGTTTCAAGTGAAGTTCTATATTTACCTATTGAATATGTAATTATATCTTCTTTACCATATATGTTATTTGTAGTTCCTTCTACAAATCTTCTTCCTATTACATCTCCTGTATTTGGATATTCTACTGTTTGAGTAAATTTATACTCTCCAGAACCTGCTGTAATAGTTGCATTTAAATATCTTCCATCTACTAATGCTGGTATTGTTTGTCCATGTTGTACACAGAACAATTCTTTTGTTTGATCAAGTTCCTCTTCTGGTATTAATCTTCCATCATCAATCATTAAGTGTAATACTTGCCCAAGATTTCCTGCATAATCAATACCTCTTATATGAATATATTTTCCTATATAACTTTTATCAAAAGTTTCTGGTAACTCACTTATATTACTTCCTGGATCTGTATTACTATTTGAATCAATTGTCCATGCAAATCCTTTTACTCCTGTTTTTACTTCTTGTACAACATTATTTGAGTAAATTATTTCTCCTGTATCTCCCTTTATAGCTTCTGCATAATACTCATAACTTGTACCAACATCTTCTACCCATATTTTTAAATTTAAACTTTGCTTATCTTGACTTAAACTCATACTTCCTATAGGTTTTAAAGGTCCTGATAAATCTTTTGCATCCTTATCACTATATGAATTTTGAGTTATTAAATTTGTAACTTGTATATAATTTGTATCTCCTTCTTTTTTTCTAAATAAATTATATTTAGGAGTTACTGTATCTATAATATTATTATAGATTGTCTGTGATAATGTATTGTATATACTATTATCGCCACTAGAAACTAAATAATGTTCATCACTTCCATTAATTAAAGTGCTATTATTTACTTCTATTGATAATGTTATTATTTTTATTCCTTCACTTCTTGCATTTGCCATAGCTACAGAAGTTTCCCAAGAATCTTCAGGATAACCATCTGTTATGATAACTAACACCTTATTTTTTGTATTAATATTTCTTAACATTTCTCTTGCTTTATTTACACCTGTTGCAGTAAAAGTTCTATCCCATAAATTTATACTATTTATTGAATTTAATATTGATTGTAAATTATTTGTTGGATTTATATATACATTTGAATCATTACTAAAACCAATAACTCCTATTTGTGATTGTGGTAATTTTCCTAATATATTTGTTACAAAAGTTTTTGCTGCATTTTTTGCTTTTCCTATTTTATCACCATGTGTCATGCTTCCACTACGATCAACTGCTACAATTATTGCAGGATTTTGATATTCTGTTTTTACAGTTAATTTATCCCAATCTAAATTTATATAATTCCATCCTTCAATTCCTGCTAGTCCTCTATCATTTATATCTTTTATTTCTTGATAAGTTTTATATAAATTAAATTCTCTTTCTTCATAATTTAAAGGTATATGCAATGTTTCACCAATATTTCCAACTTTATCAATTGCCTTAACATGTATATAATATCCACTATTTATATACTTTTTATCTAGTTTAATTCCAATATCAGCCATTTTATCTGCCTGAACATTTACTTCATAATTAATAACATCTTCTGGTTCTGTATTAGGACTTTGATCTATTATATAAGAAAATCCTTTTAAACCTGTTATTATATTAATAGGTTCTGTTGTATTTGATGTTGAAGTTACACCATTTTTAGTACCTATTACTTTATATGCAAAAGATGTACCTGTGTCAGTTGACCTTATTGCTACATTTACACTGTTTCTATCACCTCTAACAGCTTCCACTCTCCCAGTTGGTTTTGTTGGTTTTCCTTCATCTCTTATACCATTTGCTGCAGTTAATGTCATACTTCTATTTGTATAATTTGTAGCTATATTTGTAAATCCACCGCTATTTTTTGATTGTTGAACAGTATACTGTGTAACTCTTGTATTGCTTGTACTAAAATTTACATATCCAACAACATTTAACATACCATGCCATTTTGGTTTATTTCCTCTAATTTGTACTTGATATGTCCCTTCTCCTAAATTTGTATAAAAACTATCTCTAAAAGTAAAATCCTGTTTATTTGAACTTTGAACTTGTCTTATTATCCTTATTTCACTTCTTTGACCTGTTGTGCTAGTATATATTAGCCATATTTCTACTGTTGTATTTCCATTTCTTGGTTCATTTCCCCAATATGAATAATAAAAATCTACTTTTGATTGACATGCCTCATATATTGTAAAACTTCCAATATTAAAAGTATTCCAATTATCTTCAAGTCCTCTACCATTTAATGATATACTTATAGGATAATTTGCTGGATATGCAACACTATCTGTCCAATTTAAATTAATTTTTTCCTCACCTAAATTATTACTTGCATTTAACACAATTTGTCCAGATGCTCTTAATTGTTTATTTGCAATTGCTCCAACAATACTTTCTTTATCCTCTTGTATTTTCTCCAATATATTAAATGCTTTTGTCTGTGTTGTTATTGAAATGCAATATAATATACATATTAAAATTGCTAAAATATATTTACTTACTTTTTTCAATAGATCACCTCCTATCTTTTTAGGATTTTTCTTATTCCTATAATTCCACATGCTAAAATTACTAGTACAACCAATATTGCTACTGTATAAATTACGATTGTACCTGTTGCAACAGTTATTAAACATGTTGCTTTACTTTCATTATTTTGTATATTTTTATCTTCTAATGATTTATCATTATACATTTCTAATATTTTTGCAGTATTTTCAAATGTACCAGTATTTTCATCATTCATCTGTTTACTTAAAACTAATTTTATCTCTTTTACTTCCCCTGGTTTTATATATGTATCTTTCAATTGTGTTGTATACAATTTACCATCATTTCCTACATACCAATCACTGTTTAATTCAGAATTAAAAGTTAATTCACTTGATTTATCAAATACTATTTTATTTGCAATTCCATCTACATCACCTGTGTTTTTTATTTTTATATTAAATTCTATTAAAACACTTGAATTACTAATATTCTTTGCTCTTATATCTAATTTTGCAAAATTACTATTATAATCTTTTGTAGATACATTTCCATTTGAATTTAAATTTATTTTTGCTATAGTATTTTCTACAGATAAGTCAAAATATGCTTTATTAACAACACCTATATCTATACTATATAAACTTCTATTTTGTATATCCAATATATTAGTTATAGCAGCTTGTGTATTTTGTCCATTCATATTTATATTTGTTAATATTACATCTGAATTTAAATCATTTCCCACATTTTCTTTTTGATAATATGTTAAATCGTAATTTTCACTGTCATAAACAAACATTACAAAATATTTGCCTGGCAATAAATTTTCAAAACTATATTCTCCTTTTTCATCTGTCATAATTATCTTGTCTTGATTTGTATTTCTATCTTTTACAGTTTGTCCTTTTTCATCTAACAAAACTACTTTTATATTTGGTAATAATTTTTCATTTTCTTGTCTTTGTCCATCTTTGTTATCATCTAACCATGCTGTTCCTTTTATTCTATATACTGTTGTTCCATCTTGTGCTGTATCTCCTCCTTGACTATTGCTTTTCTTTAGTATTGTATGTTTTATATTTCCTATTAAAGTTTCTTCGTAATTATTTGCATATATTATTCCCTCGCTTGATACTTCTTTTTCTGTTAAATTATCTTCTAATTTTTCTACTTTTAAATTTATATCTAATATTAATTCTCCTTTTAAATTAGTTTCTACTTTTATTTCTCCACTTTCATCATAAACTATAGTATATTCTTGATTATTCTCTATATATTTTCCACTTACAAAACTAGAATTTTCAGGCAATTTAAATACTACTGTAAATTTATTTGCTGTAATATCTGATTTATTGTTTATGTTAATTTTATAATTTAATATATCTTGCTCATAAACATATCTATCTGGAATATTACATGTAAAACTATATTCAATATTTGGTTTTCCTATATAATTTATTACTTCATTTGAACTACTAGTTTTGCTTCCTTCTAATATTGCATTTGTTTTTGTTACAATTTCTTTTTTATATTCATTTTCATTTAATTTGTCAGCTTGTACTTTTACTTTTATTTGAGCTGTTTCTTCTCCTGTTAATTTATCTAAATTAATAATTAGTTTTTTACTTGTTTCATCATACTGTGCTTGTATATCCTTTCCTATAATTTCACATTCTTTATATATAACTCCATCTGGAATTTCTTTTTCTACTAATATATTATTTAACTCTATATCTGCATTATTATGTAATAATATAATATATTCAAATTCTTGATTTTCTGCTATATACATTGTTTTATCTACTGATGATTCTTCTTTTATTGTTATATATGTTAAGTTTACTTTGTTTTTCCATATGTTTGACTCTATACTTTTTGATATATTACTACTTTCTACATAGAATTTATTTTCTATATAAATATCTGGAATACTTGTTATTTCTTCTTTATATGTTTGATTTCCCTCAGCATTAATCATGTAGTATTTTCCATTTTCACTTGTAAATCCATCTTCCATTCCGTAATACTCTAATATTGTAGGCAATTTATCTACTAAAACTTCAAATTCTAAATCTATACTTTTTCCTATTTCTATACTTCCTATTTCCCATTTTAATTCATTTGCATTTTCATAATACACATATTGATTTATTGTTTCTATTGGATTTTTTGTTGTTTCTTCTTGAATAAATGTTGTTCCTTTTGGTACAGGATTTGTTATTACAACATCATTTGCCACAACTGATCCTGTATTTTGTACATTTATATGATATTTTATTTTTTCTCCTTCATTTACTTCTCCATTATTTTCTACATTTGCACTTAATTCTAATTTTAATCTTGCACCAATTCCTGTTGTTAATCCTATTTTTTCAGTACTTGCACTCTCCTCAACTTCTCCTTCTTGTGTTATATTATTAAAATATACTCCAAAACTAGGATATAAATATTCACCATGTTCTAATTGTTCTGGTATTTGAATTGTATAACTAAAATTAAGCATTTCTCCATTTTTCATATTTTCTATATATATTAAAAATGATTTTATTTTATCTTTTTGTGTAATTTCAGTTTTCCAACCATTTTGCTCTAGATTTAAATCTGTTGTTGCTTCTGGATTTTCTGAATAATATATTGTTATATTAGATTTACTAATATCATCTTTTATTGTTATTAAATTTTCTAATGTAGTATTTACTGTACTACCTAATAATTCATTTGTTATAACATCTTTATTATCTTTAAAAGGAATTCTTCCTATAGCTTTTACATTACTACATTCATTTCCTGTATTGTTTAATATAGTTAAATCTATATTTGCTATTTTTGAATCTGTAAGTATTTCTAAATTGCCTAATTTTTCTTCACTTCCTATAGATATAACACTATCTTCTCCATTATAATTACTTATTTTTTGTACTAATTGCATTTCCATTGGTGAAATGTAATCTACAGTATTTGTTGTTAAACCAAGTTCATATTCTACATTATCTATAACTAAATTTGTTTTATTTTCATATTGTATTGCATTCATATTTTGATAATATAGATTTATAATATTATCTTTTTTAGCAACAATTAATTCTTTTAATTTTATATCTATATTTAATATTATAGTTGTTCCTTTTGTTATTGTTTCTGATATAAATTCTTTTTGCATTCCTGACATATTTATTTTTAGTCCTAATTTATTATTAATATTTATCTTTTGTATAGATAATATCTCAAGTCCACCATCATATAAAACATCTGATTTTTTTACTTCTATATCTTCTATCTCCTCTGGGAATTCAATAATAAATGATGGATCTGTCCATAAATCTGAACTATAATTACTATTATTTAATTCTATTTTTAAGTCTAAATTATTACTTTCTAATATTGTTGATAATTTGTTGTTACTTAAACTCATTGTAGCTTTTGACAAAGTCTCTGTTAAATTCATATTTAATAAATTACTACTTTGATGTATTTCATCTAATGTATTAATATAAGATTTTGTATCTGTTTTTATTTGAAAAATATTATACCTTTGTATATCTTGCTTATATAAAGATATCTGTCCTGTAAATTCTTTTTCACTTTGTATTTTTATTATTCCTTCATTTACAGGTTTACTAAATTCTAATTTTAAATTAGAATAATCACTATTATAATTTATTATATAAAATCCATTTTCATCAGCATAATTTTTATCTATTGTATATAATAATTCCCCAGTTGATTTATATATTTTTAAATATCCATCTTCTCCAAATATATTTATAAAATTATTTTTATTTATTTTTGTAGTTTTATATCTTGTTTCATTTTCTTGTAATACATAAAATTCTTCATCTTTTATAAAACTCTCATATGAATCTTGAATTTCTACTTTTAATATATTTTTTACATAATTAATATTTACTAATGTATCAAAGCTGTACTCTGTTTTGTATATCGGCATTTCATTATTAAAATTAGCATACATCTTTCCTTTGTTAATATTAATATTATCTGCACTAATTTCAGAAGTAATTTGCTCTGTTTGTACATTTTCTGTATTCATAGTACTTTCATAATTACTTTTTAATACATACTCTTTTTCTTCATTTAATATTTTAATTTCTACATTAACACTTTGAGTATAATCTATATATTCTCCTTTTCTAATCATATCTGCATATTTTTCATATGCATCTTGTCCATAATAATAGCTTATATAAAATTCATTATTTTCTTCCATTTTAGCTTTTGTATCATTATCTATTGTTATAATAATTTCATTATTTTCTATTTTCCAATTATTTTTTGTGAATTTTTCTCCATAAATATCTCCATTTGCAAGCCCTGTATCCACAGTTGATACACTTATATTGTTGAAATTAGTTTCTAAATACTTTGGTATTGGAATATTTATTTTTGTATTTTCTACTACAATGTCATCTTTATATTTATTAAAATCTTCAATACTCATTTTAATTTTAGTTTGTACTAGAATTCCATTTGTATCATCTTCATAAATCATTCCAACATGCTTTGTTAATTCTTGATTAATAGATATTTTTATATTTTCTATATCAGATATTTCTTTTGCAAGAGAAATGCTATTATTTAATAGAATATATGCATGTGAAAATACAATAATAAAAACTAATATTATTGCTATAAACTTATTTAACAAATTATTTGATAAATTACTTACATTTTTCATATTTGTCTCCTATAAATTTATTTCTTAAGTGTAAAATAACAGATCAAATCTAAAATAAATATCCGTTTATTTCTCTTAAATTTAACCTGTTGTTTTTTCATTTTTTTACATTATTAATAAAGCCTATTCTATTAGAATATAGCATAACTCCATTTATTTTTATAAAATTATACCCGTGTGTGTGTGTGTGTGTGTGTGTGTACAGCCACAAGACTTACAGCTACTCCTTATTATTTGCATCTTAATATCCCCTATAATATAACTTTTATTTTTATTTATTTCTACAATAATTTATACTTATATACTATATATTGTAAGTTTTTATACAATAAAGTCAATATATGAGTTGTTTAGGAATTTATATGTTCACATCATATATCTTGCGGATATTATATCTTCTAATATAATATTATTTTTTTATTACATTTTTACTATTATATTAAAAAAATCCCCTAAGATATTAGGGAAATAAAGCGTGTACAACTTGCAGTAAGTATCATAATAATATAATACTGAGTTAATATTGAATAATATAAAGATTTTGAAATAAGAATTACTATTTACAGCTAAAATTTATATGTCTGATTTTAGAGAAATAACTCTGTAGTGCGGGCGAACACTGTTCGCCCCTACAGTTGTTCTATTTATTTTTTATATTATAGTTTATAGATTTTGATATAATAATATTGAATAAATTTTGAATGCGATTGGAGATGTTTATAGAATTTGTTATATAATTTAATGAGGAATGTTCATGGGCAAAATCTTTGATTTTGAGCCTGAATGAAAGAGGCTCATTAAATTATATTACAAATTCTTAAATATCGTATTGAGCCGAAAAATTTATTCGATATTATTATTTCAAAATCGCATGCTGTGAATTGTAATATATTATGGCAAATTTTTTTTTACATAATGTATTGACTTTTGTTCATCTTTATCTTATAATAATTTTCGTCATTGACATATATTATATACATTTAGGAGGATTTAAAAATGACACTAACTTATAGGAATTATCACACAACAAGACATGTAGCTCAACATGTTCAAGCTCTTGATGACTTGATGTACGGTTCACCGGATGCTTCATCTTCATACAAAGAAGATCGGGCATTAACAAATCCAGAAGAATATATAAATGAACTGGAGACTGAGCTTAAAATAGTTCAAGGAGTTAAAAGTGATGTTATTTATGTCTTGAAGGAATTTAATAATGATATCAAAATTCCAAATGTTGATATTCCATTATCTTCTGTTAAAAACCATATTTTTCACATACTGTCACCACGGCAGTTTACGTATGGTGAGAAAATTAAATATCTTTTACAGGATAATCCTGTTGAAAAGATACCTTTGATATATTCTAAGGCAGTAAAACAACTTTATGTTTTATCTGCAGCAGAAGTAGACTTAAAAGTTGCAATCTATAGATTTAAACAATATGTTGAAATTTATAGATAAATCCAAAAATAGGAGCTTAATTGCTCCTATTTTTCTTTTCATATTCCCTACATTTTTCTTCTAATTTCTTAAAATCACAACATATATTTAGAAAAAAATCTTGTTTATCTACTGTAACAAACTTGTATAATTTATCTGCATTTTTTCTTATCCTATCCGAATTTATTTGTATATAGCTATTTTGCTGAATTAATAAATTTTTATATTTTTCATTCTTTATATTATTAAAATCTATATAAAATAAATCTTTTTTATTAACTGGTATCATATTATTTAATTTTATAATTCCTAAATTTTTTTCTATTTTTACATATGTAACATTAGACTTATACTTCATATGTTGCTTTTTTGGAGAAAACATTGGTGCAAAATATGTATTTTCATTTATATCTAGAACTATTCCAATATATGGTCTTTTGCACTCTTTATTAAATGGAACTTTATTATCAAATTGATATAAATATTTTATATATTCATCTTTTATATTATAAAAATGTAATCTTTTCATATTCCTCCTTAAATGTAAAAAGTGCGAAGTACATTTTCTGCACCCCGCATAATTTTTTAATTCCAACTTATGGCTTGGATACTCCAAATTTTTAATTCCAACTTATGGCTTGGATACTCCAAATTTTTAATTCCAACTTATGGCTTGGATACTCCAAATTTTTAATTCCAACTTATGGCTTGGATACTCCAAATGAAATACTTTAGTACTTCTCTTATAGTATATTCATTATACTTTACATTTATACAATTGTCAATATTTTTTGTAAATTTTAGGAATTTTTTTAATATTGACAGATAAAATTTACATGTTTATTTTTTGAGAAATAGCTCTGTAGTGCGTGCGAACAGTGTTCGCCCCTACAACTATTCTGTTAGATTTTTCTATATTTTGATTTGTAGATTTTGATATAATAATATTGAATAAATTTTGAATGCGATTGGAGATGTTTATAGAATTTGTTATATAATTTAATGAGGAATGTTCATGGGCAAAATCTTTGATTTTGAGCCTGAATGAAAGAGGCTCATTAAATTATTTTACAAATTCTTAAATATCGTATTGAGCCGAAAAATTTATTCAATATTATTATTTCAAAATCTATAAAGTGAATTATAATCACAATTTTCTTTAATCATATAAGGTTATTTTTAGGCATAATATCAACAAAAATATCAAAAAATGATATTTTTTTCCAAAAAGCTCTTTATTTTTACATAATTTTGTTGTAAAATAGATATAATTTTATAAAAAATGGATGGTATAATTATGGAAAAAAAATTGTATGATTTAACAAATCCTCAAAAATTGATTTGGTATACCGAGCAATTTTATAGTAATACATCTATTAATAATATAACAGGTACTGTAATCATTAATGAGGTTATTGACGTTGACGCTTTAAAAAAAGCGATTAATTTGTTTGTACAAAAGAATGACGCAATGAGAATTCAAATAACTTTAGATTCTTTACTAAAAGCAAAACAGTATGTTACAAATTATATTCCTTTTGATATTGATATTTTTAATGTAAAAAGTGAAGCAGATTTAAAGAAAAAATCTTCTTTACTGGCTAGTCAACCCTTTAAAATCATTGATTCTCCATTAATCAGTTTTAAAATCTTTAAATTTTCTAATGGAACTGGTGGCTTCATCGGTATTGGACATCACCTAATTTTAGATTCATGGTCTGGTTGTTCTTTGGGCAACGAAATTTTATCACATTATTATGATTTAACTCATAATATTCCTATTAACGACTCTTTAAATAATTCATATATAGACTTTATTGATTCACAAAAAAAATATGTTGAAAGTGAAAAATTTAATACAGATAAAAAATATTGGGAAGAAAAATACTCAGATTCAATTACTGAGATTGCTTCGTTTTGCCCTAATTACAAAAACATGTCTCACGACTGTCGAGCTATTAGAAAAGAATTTCAACTGTCTACTAACTTGGCAAACAAAATAAATGACTTTTGTACTAAGCACCGTATTTCTTTATTTAATCTTTTTTTAGGTATGTACTGTATCTATCTAAATAAAACAACAAATTTAGATAATATAGTTTTTGGTTCACCTATTCTAAATAGAAAAAATATCAAAGAAAAAGAAACTATGGGAATGTTTATTAACACATTACCTTTTAATATCATCGTCGAAAACTCAATTAAATTTAGTGATTTTATAAAGAACATTTCTGTTCAGGAATTAAATATCTTCAGACATCAAAAATACCCATATATGGAACTATTAAAATATATAAGAAAAAAATTTAATACAAATGAATCATTATATAATTTTATTTTGTCTTACCAAAATTCTAATATTGGTTTTGATAAAAATAAAATAGATTACTCTAGAATTTGGAGTTTTAATGGACATATTTCTGAACCGCTAAATATTCATATTTGTGATATGGATGATAACATGGTAAGTATTTATTATGATTATCAAGTTCAAGCATTTTCAGAAAAAGAAATATCTGTATTACATAGCCATATATTAAATATGTTAGAGCAAGTATTAAAAAATCCTGATATAGTAATAAGAAACATAGATATACTAACAAAACCAGAAATAAATTATATATTATATGAATTTAATAAACCTGAAACAAAATATCCAGATAAAGAAAATATTGTTAGTCTCTTTGAAAAACAAGTAAAAGATACACCAAATAATATTGCTATAACTTATGAGGGAAAAACACTTACATATAAAGAATTAAATAATAAAGCAAATCAGCTTGCGAGATATTTAAAAGAAAAAGGAATTACTAATAATTCTATTGTAGCTTTACGTATTAATAAATCATTAGAAATGATAATTGCTATACTTGCTATTATAAAAGCTGGTGCTTGCTATTTACCTATTAATTTAGCTTACCCTCATGATAGAATAAGTTTTATGTTAAAAGATAGCAATGCAAAAATCTTATTAACAAATAAAGAATCAAAAGATGATTCTATCCAAATAGAAACACTTTTAATAGATTTAGATAATAATGAAATTTATAATAATAAAAATATAGAAAATTTAAACACTAAAATTTCTCCTGATGATTTACTTTACATTATATATACATCTGGTTCTACAGGAAATCCAAAAGGTGTTATGATAACACATAGAAATGTAGTTAGACTTATGAAAAACGATGATTATGACTTCGATTTTACAGAAAATGATGTATGGACAATGTTTCACTCAGTTGCATTCGATTTTTCTGTTTGGGAAATGTATGGAGCACTTTTATATGGTGGAAAACTTGTTTTAGTACCTGAAAACACTTCTAAAAATCCTTATGAATTTTTAGATTTACTTCGCAAGGAAAAAGTTACTATACTAAATCAAACACCTACATATTTTTACAATTTACTTGATGCAGAATTAAAACGTGAAGATAGTAATTTACATATTAGATATATAATTTTTGGTGGTGAAGCATTAAATCCTACACTTATAAAAGATTGGTCTAAAAAATATAATTTCACAAAATTAATTAATATGTATGGAATTACAGAAACAACAGTACATGTTACTTTTAAAGAATTAAGTAAAGATGATATGGAAAATCCTTCTTCTAATATTGGTGTACCTATACCAACATTAAAAGTATATATAATGAATAATGATTTAAATTTATTGCCTTTTAATGTAGAAGGTCAAATATGTGTAGCAGGTCCTGGAATATGTAAAGGTTATTTAAACAGAGAAGATTTAAATAAAGAAAAATTTATAGAAAATCCATATATTCCTGGTGAAAAAATTTATCTTTCTGGGGACAGTGGGTATTTATCAGAAGATGGCAATTTATATTATAAAGGAAGAATGGATAATCAACTAAAATTAAGAGGATTTAGAGTTGAACTTGGAGAAATTGAAGAAAAACTTTTATCACACCCTTATATTAATAAATGTGTTGTTTTACCTAAAAAGAATAATGATAAAGATGTTCAATTAATAGCTTTTTTAGTTTCAGCTGCTAAACTAACACCTAGAGATTTAAAGCAATTTTTACAAGATAAATTACCTGAATATATGATTCCAAATATATTTGCTTTTGTTGATAAAATTCCTCTTAATCATAATGGAAAAACAGATAGAAAAGCTCTTCTTGCCAAAAAACTTAATATAGATATTACAGAAAATTATGCTCCTCCTAGAAACAATTTTGAAAGAACTCTAAAAAATATATTAGAAGAATCCTTAAATATCTATAATATAAGTATTGATGATGATATTTTAGAAATAGGTGCAGATTCTTTAACATTAATGAAAGTTAGTATAGATTTATTAGAAAAAAATTATAAAGTAAATATTCAAGATTTCTATGAATATAAAACAATTAGAAATATAAATGATAATATAAAATCTAAACATCCATTACATAAAAATTTAAATGGAAATGTTTATTATACTTTTAATACAGATTTTTCAAATCAAAAAGCCAAAATTGAAAACATCTTATTAACTGGTGCAACTGGATATTTAGGAATACATATACTTTACTATTTAATTAAAAATACAAATACAAATATATATTGTTTAATTAGAGATAAAAATAACGTTGATGCCACAGATAGAATAATAAATAAGTTTAAATTCTACTTTAATGAAGATATTTCTCCATTATTAAATAATAGAGTTATTGTTATTAAAGGTAATATAATAAATGAAAATTTAAATATTCCTTTAAATAAATACAATAAATTAGGTCATAAAGTTGATACTGTTATTCATTCTGCCGCAAGAGTTGACCATTATGGAGATTCTGAAACATTTAAAAATATAAATATCGATGGTACAAATCATGTATTAGAATTTTGTAAAAAATTTAATACAAAATTAAACTATATTTCAACAATTTCTGTTTCTGGTACTAATATTCCAGATACAAAAAATATAGAAACTTTTAATGAATCATCTTTATATATAGGACAAAATTATGAAGATAATATTTATATAAAAACTAAATTTGAAGCAGAATACAATGTATATAAAGCTATGCAAAGTGGTTTAGATGTATGTGTTTACAGATTAGGAAATATTATGTCTAGATTTTCTGATGGACAATTTCAAGAAAATTATAAACAAAATGCTTCATATAACAGACTTCATTCATTTATACAATTAGGCAAATTTCCTGAATCTCTTTCAAATTTAGAAGTAGACTTTTCTCCTGTTGATTTATGTGCTAAAATTATAGTTAATATGTCTTCATATAAAAGCAGTTATGGAAAGGTTTTTCACATATTAAATAATAATAAATTAAAATTTTCAGAAATACTAGAATATTTTAATAATTTAGGTTATCATATTGATATAATTCCAGATGATAAATTTTACAGATTCTTAACTAAAACTAATAATAAAGATAATATTTTAGGTATTATTAATGATATAACAAGTGATGTAATAACAGAAGATTCTAATATTGAAATAAATTCAGACTTTACTTTAGATTATATGAATAAACTTCATATGTCATGGCCTAAAATAGATCAAAATTATTTTAAAAAATTTTATAATACAATAATAAACAGGAGATAAAATCCTTACAAAGGAGGAATTAGATTACATATGTCTAAATTTCACTTAAAAAGTACAACAAAAATATTTTTATTTTATTTATTTATACCTTTTATAATAGTTTTAATATTATATCCTCTTCTGCCTATAATATTAAACTACCCGCCAGATAGTATAAATAATATGTTTCAAATTTCTTTAGATGGATTAACATATACTCAACAATATTTAATGATAGTAATATTATTTTGTTTCTTTAGTTTGGTAATATTATTAATAAGATTAAGTAGAATTAATAATACATTAACTAAAATAAATCAAACTAATGATAAAAGGAAAATAGAAGCTTATATTAGAAAGGTTAGGGGACTATGTTTAAACACCCCCTACCTTTTATATTATTTAGAAATATTGTTGCCATTAATACTAATGCCTATTACATTTTTATTTGTACAAGCATATATTTTAACTATCATAAAAATATGTTTAATTTATATATTGTTTTTCACATTAGGTGCTGTATTATGTTTTATTTTTTCTCAAACACAATTTAAAAAAATACTTATATCTTTACATGAACAATTTCCAGATATAAGTGGAAAAATAGAAAATGAAACAAAAACTAGAAAAAATAAATCTCTTGCAGTTGTTTTAATTATGCAACTTATGCCACTTATAATTGTCGCATTATTTTTTACATCTTTAGTTTGCTATACTAAAGCAGCTGAAAAAACAGGAGATATTTATTTTCAATCATATAAAACTTCTTTTAATAGATATTTTAATCAAGAAGAATATAATGATTTTTATACTATTATAGAAAAGTTAAAAAATATGGACAAAATGGATCCTTCTCATAAATTTTTCTTAATGAATACAAATGGAGAATATATAACTGAAGATGGCTCACAATTATCTAAATTTTTCGTAAAATATGCTATTGAAAAATCTAATTCCCAAGATGGAAGAACATATGATTATTATTGTTTAGATAGAGAAGGATATGTTCAAAAAATAAATTATACAGGTCTAGGAGATATATATGTAGGTGTAATATATGATACAGTTCAGCTTAATTTACTTAAATACATTATTATATCAGATATTGTACTTTTATGTATTATTTCTCTAACACTTATATATATAAGTGTTTCACTTTCAAGAGATATAAAAAATGTTACTACAAGACTAGAAAAAATTGGAGATGTAGATACGGAGTTAGCAAAAACACTTCCTGTAACAACTGAAAATGAGATGGGGAATTTAATAATAGCATTTAATAAAACACAAGAAATGACTAGACAAAACATCAATCAACTTAAACAAAATCAAAATGCTTTAATGGAAAGAGAACGTTTAGCTTCACTTGGTCAATTAATAGGTGGAATTGCACATAATTTAAAAACACCAATAATGTCAATTTCAGGTGCTGCAGAAGGATTATCAGATTTAATAGAAGAATATAAAAGCTCAATTAGTGATAAAAATGTTACTATTGAAGATCACCATGAAATAGCAAAAGATATGCAAGAATGGATAGATAAAATAAGAAATTATACTGCATATATGTCTGATATTATTACTGCTGTAAAAGGTCAAGCTGTAACCTTTTCAGAAAACAATCAAGATTATTTTACAATTGAAGAAGTAATTAAACAAGTAACATTATTAATGAAACATGAATTAAAAAATGCTTTAGTAGAACTAAATATAATTAATAATACAAATCCAGCATTAAAGGTAAAAGGTAATATTAATAGTTTAGTACAAGTTATAAATAACATTATTTCTAATGCAATACAAGCTTATAATGGAAAAGAAGATTCTCAGATAGATTTAATTGTAAATACAAAAGGAAACAACTTAATTATTTCAGTTAGAGATTATGGTTGTGGAATGTCTGAAGAAACAAAAAATAAATTATTTAATGAAATGTTTACAACTAAAGGAAAAAATGGTACTGGTCTAGGTTTATTTATGTCATATTCAAATATTAAAGCACATTTTAATGGAGATATAACTTTTACTAGCGAATTAAATAAAGGAACACAATTTAATATTATTATTCCTATTAATTAAATATAAGGAGGGCTTTCAAATGGAGAAAAATAAAAAAAAGAAATTTGATATATTCAATAGAGTAATGACTTTAATATCCATTGTGTTCTTATGTGTACTTTTATTTGTATTTAAATATAATATTCCTGAGGATATGTTACAAGATGACAATCCTATAATAATTTCTGAAAATAATATAGATACAAATAAAACCGAAAATACCATAAAACCTGAAAAAACTACAATTAATATAACAGCAATTGGAGATATTATGTGCCAAAACACTCAATACAAAGATGCTTATGATTCAGCTAATCAAACTTATGATTTTTCATATGTATTTTCAGAAATAAAATCTCGTTTTGAAGATTCAGATTTAACAATAGGAAATCTTGAAACAACATTTGCAGGAGAAGAAAGAAAATACAGTGGTTATCCTACTTTTAATACTCCAGAACAATTAGCTAAAAACTTAAAAGATTTAGGAATTGATGTACTTTCTACTGCAAATAATCATAGTTTAGATAAAGGTTATGATGGACTAGTTTCAACACTAAATTTCTTAGATGAGCAAAATATAAGACACACTCGGTACATTTGCATCACAAGAAGATTCTGAAAGCATATTAATAGAAAATGTTAATGGAGTAAAAATTGCAATTATTTCATATACATATGGTACAAATGGAATTCCTGTGCCTAATGGGAAGGATTATTGCATAAATTTAATTGATAAAGATAAAATTAAATCTAATTTAGATAAAATAAAAAATGAAGATGTAGATGTAATAATTGCATGTATGCATTGGGGAACAGAGTATGATACAACAGAATCAAGCGAGCAAGAAGAACTAGCAAATTTTCTATTTCAAAATGGTGTAGATATAATAATAGGAAATCACCCACATGTACTTCAATCAATACATAAAAAATCAATAGAATTAGAAGATGGCACAAAAAAAGATTGCTTTGTTGCATATTCATTGGGAAATTTCATGGCAGATCAGACAAAGAAAAACACAACATCATCGATAATATTAAAAATACAATTAACAAAACATATAGATGAGCAGGCAAACAAAACAATAACAATCGATAATGTAGGATATTATCCAATATATTTTTATAAAGACACATCAGTAAGTTCACAAAAATTTAGAATACTAGATATAAATGAATATATAAACAATTACGAAACAACAAATACAAAATCCATATCAAAAAAATTATACAATACATTAGTAGATGCAAAAAACAATATTGCAAACATAGTGGGAAATGACTTTTAATATCTTTATATTTTGAAATATTTTTCTATATATTCTCAATAAAATAGTTGTAGGGGCGAACACTGTTCGCCCATTTCTTCAAAGAAATTTCTTAAACATACCATTATTCTCCATTCACCATTCACTATTCATTATTCCTTTTGTAAAACCTTGTAAAAAAATGTATTATATGATATAAAGTAAATATTAGTAAAAAATACATTTATTGTATTATATAAATTAGGAGTAATATATGAAAATACAAACGAAATTATTATTTAATAATATGAAAATGAATATAAAACGAACAATATTTACTACTATATCAATAGCATTATGTACATTTCTTATATTAACAACATTACTTGTAATATCTAGTATCAGAAATGGTATAAATGAAAATATTGACACACAATATAATGACTACCATTTTATTATAAAAGATTTAGATATAGATAGTCTTAATAAGATAAAAGGTAAAGAATATATCAATAAAATATATGTACAAGAAAATGATGAAGAACCATTACAAAAATTTGATAAAACATTTAATTATAGTACTAAAATAAATGTATATATTAAATACAATAATGTAAAACAAACATATAAAAACTCAACAGATATAATTCAGACACTGGGATTTTCTTTCATGGAAACAGAGAAAAAATGCGACTTTAATAATAAATTACTTACTGTATACGGATTAATGGGAGCACAATTAGAACCAGATACTCTTACATATAAAAACATATTAAATCTTTCATATGTTATAGATATAGCAATAATACTTATTTTACTTACCTTTTCAATTTTATCTATAATAATACTATATAATGCATTTTTAATAACAATAAATGAAAGAAAAAAAGAATATGCAATATTAAATAGTATTGGTACAACTGAAGGTCAAATACTAAAAATGGTATTTAAAGAAACAACAATAATTGGAGTATTTGGAATTATTATAGGAACTTTACTTTCCGTATTTGGAGCAAATATTATTTTAGAACTAATAAATAATATACTTTCTCCTACTACATATAGTTTTAATTTAGTATTTAATGTACAATATATAATTTTAGCATTGATTATTATATTATTTAATATTTACATATCTGCAATTATTCCAAGCATTAAAGCAAGTACTACATCTGTAATTGCAGGTTTAAGAAATAATAAACAATTAAAATATAAAAAAAGAAATTCTATTTTAGAAAAATTATTTCCAATAGAAGGGAAATTAGGTTTAATAAATTTAAGGAGAAATAAAAACAAATATAGAGTTATAAGTGTTTTACTTGTGATTTGTATGACTTCATATATAGCAGTAAGTACATATATAAATTATGAAAAGGAAACAGTTAGTTTAGTAACTAATTATGATGTTGATGCAAAATTACTATTTGATAATAAAAGCAATATTGATTACGAATCTATAATAAAAAATTATGTTACTAAAACAGGAGATAAAGTAGAATCTATAAAATATAAAATGATGGGAATTACAGCTTTAGTTACACCAGAAAATTCAATTAATTCACAATTATATACTTCTAATATTGTATCAATAGCATTAGTTGGTTTGGAAGATAATATATATAACGATTATATAAATAAGTTAGATGCAAATTATGGAGATAAAATAATTTATAATACTATAATAACATCTACAGGAGAAGAGGAGCTTAATTATGCATATGAATATGCATTTAACACAAATAATTTAAATTTAAATATTATAGATACTAATAAGGGTATTAATAATTATTTTGAAACACCTGAACAAAAATATGAAATAATCGATGATAAAAATTTAAAAGGAGATTTTGTACTATCTGATGATTTAATAGAAGGTTTTAAAGAATTTAAAAACCAATTCAAAGTTCCAATTGTATTTGTTAATATGGATTCTTATAATAAAATACAAGATATTTTAAACCAATATATTTTAGAACATAAAGACCATGTAATAACTTGGATGGCTTTTGGAGAAATGGATGATCCAATACAAATTAAAATTAAATGTGATAACATAATAAAATTTTCAGATTATATAGAAAATATAAAGAAGGAACAGAATATTGAAATTTCGACAGATTACTATTCTTTAGATGATCAAGAAAAAATAATTTATATAAATATACTACAATTAATATTAAAAATTATTATATTTACAATTGTTCTAATAGGTATAATAAGTACAATCAATATAATAAATGCAAGTTTATGTGAGAGAAAACAAGAATTTAAAATATTGTCAAATATAGGAGCAACTAAGGAAAATATAAATAAAATTTTGTTATATGAATGTTTTTATATTTTTATAAAATCTGTTATAATATCAATCATTTTGTCAATACCTATAGTATATATAATAATAAAACATATGGAAAGTATTATTAAAGTAAATGAATTATTAATACCATTTAGTAATATTGGATTATTTTTTATAATACTATTTATCATTTCTTTATTTATAACATTTATTTCAACAAAATTTATAAAAGTAGAAAATAATGATTAATATTATTAATATATTAGGAGAAAAACAATGAATATTTTAAAAGTAGAAAATGTAAGTAAAATTTATGGAAAAAATGAAGCTCAAGTTATAGCTTTAAACAATATATCTTTTGAAGTAGAAGAAGGAGAATTTATTGCAGTTATTGGTCCATCAGGTAGTGGTAAATCCACACTTTTACACACAATTGCAGGTCTTGAAAAACCAACTAATGGCCAAGTATATTTTTATGAAAAAAACATGTATGAAATGAGTAAAAAAGAATTAACAATATTAAGAAGAGAAAAAATAGGAATAATTTATCAATTTTATAATTTAATACCAACATTAAATGCAGAAGAAAATATACTATTACCATTAGAACTTGATAGGAAAAAAATAGATAAAGAAAAATTTGATAACATAATAAAATTTTTAAATATAGATAATAGAAGAAAACATTTACCTAATGAATTATCAGGAGGACAGCAACAAAAAGTAGCAATAGGAAGAGCGTTAATGATAGAGCCAAAAATAATTTTAGCAGATGAACCAACAGGAAATTTAGATTCTAAATCAAGTAATGAAATTATACAATTATTAAAAAAAGCTAATGAAGAATATAATCAAACAATTATAATGATTACACACAATTTAGAAATTGCCAAATTAGCTGATAGAATTATAAAAATAGAAGATGGAAAAATTATTTAAAATCGTACGGGCGAACACTGTTCGCCCGTTTCTTCGAAGAAATTTCTTAAACATACCATTATTCACCATTCACCATTCACTATTCATTATTCACTAATTGTATTAGAACATTCCTTTTCTTTTTAACCACAATGCTAGCAAGAAAGAAATAAAAACAGCAAATAATATTATCATTGGAAATGCAAATGGATTACTAGTTAAAGGAAGTGCTATATTCATTCCCCAAAAACTACCTATCATTGTAGGTATAGAAAGTACAATTGTAACAGATGTTAATTTCTTCATTACAGTATTCAAATTATTTGAAATAATTGACGCATATGCATCCATTGTACTATTTAATATATCACTATATATTTTTCCCATTTCTATTGCCTGCTTATTTTCAACTATTGCATCCTCTAGTATATCTTCATCTTCATCATATAATTTTACAATTCTTCCCCTTAATGTTCTCTCCATTACAGCTTCGTTTGATTTAAGTGATGTTGTAAAATAAACCAAACTTTTTTCCATACTAAGTAATTTTATTAATTCTTTATTTTTCATAGATCTTTGTAATACATTTTCAGCTATTTCAGTTTCTCTGTTTATTTGTTTTAACAAATTTAAATACAAAGAAGCATTTGAATATAAAATTTGTAATATAAAACGAGTTTTCTTAAATGTATATAATCCTTTTATTACTCCATTTTCAAAATTACTTATTACTCTATTTTGTTTTAAAGAAACTGTAACAAAATAATCATCACGAACTACAATCATACCAAGTGGCATTGTAGTATACACTTTATTATCTTTATCCATTTCTATAATTGGAACATCAATTATAAATAAAACATTTTCATCTTCTTTATCTATTCTGGCTTTTTCCTCGTAGTCTAGAGGATATCTTAAAAATTCTTCTTCTAAATCTATTGCATTACAAACTTCTTGTATTTCTTCTTCACTGGGGGAAACTAAACTTATCCATGCACCTTTTTTATATTCTTTTACCTCTTCTAATTTTTTTGTATCTTCGTTTGTGTTATATATTTTAATCATTTAATTTCACCCCTCATAAATTTTATATTTTTATTTGATTATATTCTATTTTTAATTTATTTAATATATCTTTTTCCCTACTTGAACAAGATAATATAATAATTTGCTTATCTTTATATTCTTTATTTAAAAACTTCAATACATTTTCTAATCTTTCATCATCATAATATGCAAAAACTTCATCTAAAATAATTGGCATATTTTCTTTAATTGTTTCTTTTATTATATTAAATCTCAAAGATAAATATATTTGATCAATTGTCCCCATGCTAAGTCTATCCACAGGTATTACTTGTCCATTATTTAATTCTAATAATAATTCATTTTTATCATTTAAATAAATATTATTATATTTTCCACTTGATATTTTCTCCATTGTTTTTGAAATATTATTTTTTAAATTTGGTCCTAAATTTTCTTTAAATTTTTCATATGCATTTTCTAAACAGATTTGTGCTAATTTTATAGATTTTTCTAATGACTCTATTTCTTTTTTTCTATCATCTATTTCTTTTTTTTCTTTTTCCATATCTCCAATATTTTTTATTTCTTTTTCAATTCTATTTTTTTCAAAATTTAATGTATTTAAATTCACCCTTGCCTCAGATATTTGCTCTTCTTTTTCACATATTTCCATAACAATTCTATCATATGAAATATTTAATACCCCATTAGAATCTTCTTTTAAAATTCCGCTTGTATATTCTCTTTGCATATTCTCCATTTCAATTTGTTTTTGCACATCTATTTTTTGTTCTTTACTTTTAATCTCATTACTTATTTTATCAACAGTTTCACGTATTGTTGTTATTTTTACATTTAAATCTTCTTTAGATTTAACTATTCTTTTTTTATCTATATTCTTTTTTACAAAATCATATATTGTTGTTATCATACCTATTGCAATTATTAATGCTCCTACAATTAATATAATATTTTTTCCTAAATAATTTATAAAATAAAACATTATTCCAATAATAATTAAAAATATAAATAAAAAGATCATTGATTTATTTTTCTTTTTTGATATTTTATCTTCTTCTTTTAATATTTCTCTTAATTGATTATTTAACACTTCCAATTCTTTTTTCTGTTCATTTTTCATGTCTATATTTACTTTTAATTTTTCTCTTTCATCTTCTAAATTATCTAATTTTAATTTCATGTTTTTATATAATTCTAATTTTTTATTTTTATTTTCAATTTCTTTTTCTATTCTTTTTTTATTTTCACTATTTTCTTTTAATATATTTTTATATTCTTCTATTTTATTTTCTTTTTCATTAAGCTTTTTTATTTTATCATTTAAAATATTTATTGGTCTATTTGTTGTTCTATCACTTCCTATTTCTTCTACTAATTTTTTATTAATTTTTTCTTTTGCTTTTTGATATGAAATATTATCACTACCTGTTGAAACTAAATTAGTTATTTTTTGAATTAATACATTTTGCTGTTTATTATCTAATTTCGTTTCACCTTGTTTTACCATAAGTGTATTTTCAAATAATTCTTCATCCATTTTTGTTTGTTCATAAAAAAACTTACTTCCACTTGATTTATCCACATCAAATTTATCTGATAAATCTTGTCCTTTCTCATTCATTATTTGCATTTTCTTTTTATTAAAATCTCTAAAAATTATATACTTACTTTTATCATCTAATTCATATTCTAATTTTCCTGAAAATTCTTTTGCACTCCATGGCATATATTTATCATAATCAGAAATTAATTTTCCATTTTTATTTTTTGATATTCCATAAAACATTCCACTAATAAATTTAATAAATGTAGATTTACCTTTCTCATTTTTTTCACTCATTAAATTTATTCCATCTTTTAAATTCATCTCTATATTCTCTAAATTTCCAAAACCATTTATCTTTAAATTATTTATCTTCATCTTACACCTCCTATTTACAAATTCTCAAGTCCAATTTCAATTGCTTTTTCAATTTCTTCATTAGAATACTCATTTTTATGCTCTAATACTTCTCTAACAAAATATCCTCTCAAACTATTTTCCTTAGCAATTTTATCCACATCATATCCTATAACAGTTTCATCTTTTATTTTTATTAAATTTTTTGCTGAAATAATATCAATAATTTTTTGAATATTTATATCAAATTTTCTTTTTCCACAAAGAACTATTTTATATAATTGTTCATCTGCAATTATTTCACTTATTTTTTGTATTAATTCTTCCACATCTGAAAATTCTGAAACATTTATATTTATTTCTTTTAATTCGTTTTCTTTAATTTCTATAAATTCAACATTATATTTTTCTTTAGTAATATCTCCTGCAATAATTCCATGTTTACCTAATTCATCAAAACCTAAACTTGTTAAAGACCCAGGATATAATATTCTTTTATTTTTTTCAAAATTAGTAGCATGTATATGACCTAATGCAATATAATCAAAACCTAAATTTTCTAAATCTTTAGTTAAAACAGGATTATATGGTTTATCCCCATTTTTCGATGCATCTAAATCTGCATGCATAACTAAAATATTAATTTTATCTTTGTCTACTATTTTTATTTTTTCCACATCTAAACTTTGCACATAAAAATCATCAAATCCAAATCCATAAATATCCACATTATTAAAACTAAAATAATTATTTTCTTTATTAAAAATATAAACATTATCATTCCATTTATAATTTTTGTAAAAAGAATTATTTAAATATGGATCATGATTTCCAGGTGAAATAAATATTTTTGTATTATTTATTTCTTTAAACATTTTATTTATATATTCGATAGTAGATTCTTTAACATATTCTTGTTCATACAAATCTCCTGATATAAATAAATATTCTATATTATTATTTTTTATATATTCTATTACTTTTTTAAATACATCTCTTTGTTCTAATTTTCTTTTTAAATCTAAACCATCTTTATCTGCCAATGTTGAAAAAGGTATATCAAAATGAACATCTGCAATATGTACAAATTTCACACTAATCCCTCCTAAATATTTTTTAATAATCCTCTAATAAGGGATATATAATATTTTTTATTATTATAAATTTTAAATATAATATTATTCAAATATAGATTTTGATATGATAATGCTAACAACTTTTGAATGCAATTAGATATATTTTTAAAATTTGTTATATCAAAATCATATTCAGCGAATTGTAACTATTATATCAAAACTTTTGCATTTTTAATATATTATCATATTGATTTTTTTATATAAATGTTGTAATATATATTATGTTAATTCATTCATAAAGGAGAGTTGCTAAATGAATTTTAAAAAAGTAAATCTATTAGGTATTCGGTTAAGGAAAATTGGTAGTGGAAATGTAGAAGTTTTTCGGGTTCCAGATGATACTCGAAAAATATTTTTTTCTGAAAAACACAATAGACCTTCCAAAAAGTATAACCCCACAATTATTTTTTATGTAACAAAAAGCAATCATAATTTTTATCATATGTGCTTAGAGGTTATAACTTTTACCAAAGAAAAAAAATACTTACAAGAAAATTACAGTTTAGCAAAATTTCAAAATCGAAAAAAAACAATCTATATTTATTATAGATTGCTCGAAAATTATTATTAATTCTCTCTTTAAAAGGAAAATCGTAATCGATTTTCCTTTTTTATTGCAAACATTTATTTTTTAATACATTACTTGAAAAAAGATTGAATATAATTTTCTATTTTTTACAAATTTTAATGATTATCAATATATTTCTCAACTAAATTTAAGAGTTCTTTTGCTGTTTCTATTTGTTTTAATGTTTCTTCTGGTTTGACTATATATTCATCATCATAATCTGAATCTTCTCTTACTGATCTAGCATCTGCTATTCTACTTCCCATTTTTCTAGGAAAAATTTCTGGATATACATAATTTTTATTAAAATACCCTACTACATCTTTATGTCTTTTAAAATCAATAGGTTCTAATGCTAAAACTGCTTTTATACTATGAAATATAGAATAATACGCCCTATTGTTTGCACCTTTGAATTTCTTCATATTATATAATATTTCTGCTTCTTCTAAATTTTCTTTAGCTTGTTCTAATCTATGTTTTGATAATTCTTTTGATACTTTAGGACTCACTTAATACCACTCCTTCATTTTGAACATTCATATAAAAAGGCAGTGCATCTAACCAATAATTAAACTTATCAATATTTTTAATCAATGGTGATAAATGAATATCAAACTTATTATTCCATTCAACATCATATGCTAACTGCACAATTCTAGTTCTATATTGCACTATTTCATCATCTGTTAAATCTGTTAAAATCATTATATCTATATCAGAATTTTTATTAAAATCTCCTCTAGCATAGGAACCATATAATATAATTTTTTTTACTCTATCTCCTAAAATATCATTTACCTCTTTTATAAATTCATTAATGATTTTAGTAATATTTTTTGGAATTTTTTTCATAACATTTTCACTTCCACTCTTTTTTAATTCATATTATATATTATATCACACATTTCTTAATATATCTTAAAACTAATCTTTAATATTATAGAATCTTTATGTATGTCATTTTCTTTTATTTTATCAATAATTTGTTTTAATATAAATAATTTTTCCACATTTTCTTATTCCTATTAAAATTTTTAGTAAATTACTATTATAAAACCTCTTATCCTAGATAAATATACTTCCATTTTTAAAATTTCAATCAACTATTTTTAGTATATTATCATAATATTGGTTTGTCAATTTTCTGATAAATGCAAAAAATTTAATAGAAGTTTTTGATTTGAAAGAAATAAAATGCTAATTATCTTCTTCTAATAACCAATCTATTATATTTTTGTGTATAACTCCATTTTGTGAAAAGTCTGTTTTATCCAAGGAAATTACATACTTAGGATAATTATCTTGTATCTTTTTGAATGCACCAAATTCACGTTCTATCACATTTTTATCTGATAATAAATAAGTTACTTGAAAATATTTTCTCTTATTACTCTTACTAGCAATAAAATCAATTTCTCCTGGATTTAATTTTCCAATATATACTTCATAACCTCTTGCTACTAATTCATTAAAAACAACATTTTCAATAGCAAAACATTTATTAATTTCAAAATTATTATTTTTTATTTGTGCAATTCCTAAATCTGTCATATAGTATTTATTTAAAGTTTTTAATATTGCTTTTCCATGAATATCATATCTATATATTTTTTGTATTATCAAAGCTTTACATAGAGCATCAAGATAAGAATATAATGTTTCAGTTGAAGTAATTTTACCCTCAGTTTTTAAATATTTAATTATATTATTAGCAGAAAATTCTCTACCTGTTATATCTATCAAATATTGTAGTATTAAATTAAATAAAGTTGTATCTTTTAATCCCAATCTTTCTACTACATCCCTTAATATTATCGAATCAAACACACTATGTAAATAATCTTTAATATTTATTTCATCTGTAAATTGAACTCTATTAGGTAATCCTCCCCATTTAACAAAATCCCAAAAATTCTCTTCATTTTTTGGATCTTTTCCTGTTAATTCAATATATTCTTTAAAAGTTAAAGGATATATGTTAAATAATACATATCTTCCTGATAATACAGTAGAAAGTTCATTTGATAATAATTTGCTATTAGAACCTGTAATAAAAATACTTATATTTTCTAAAGATGCTCTTAAAGAATTTACAACTATTTCGAATTTTTCAACATTTTGTATTTCATCTAAGAAAACATAATATTCTTTATTATCTTTTATTTTTTCTTTAATATAATCATTTAATTTCTTATAATCTTTTAAATCTTCAAATTCTACAAATTCAAAATTTATATACAATATATGATCTTCCTGTATACCCTTTTCTTTTATTTCATCAATAATTTGTTTTAATATAACTGATTTTCCACATCTTCTTATCCCTACTAAAATCTTAACTAAATCACTATCATAAAACCCTCTTATCCTAGATAAATATATTTCCCTTTTTAACATTTCCATCACCTATTTTTATTATATTATCATGATATTGCTTTGTCAATTATTTTGTCTGTTCAAAATAATTTTATATTATACAAAAGTTATTTTGTTTATTCAAAATAACTTACATGTTAAATGATATTATAATTATATCAATATTTTTCGTAAAATCTTTAATATTGGTATTATTAACAGTTTATAAAATAATATAAATAATTCATAAAAATAGAGAAGCCAAAGAAATAAGAATAAAATCAAAAATAAAGCAAAAACACATTCTTTTTTGCAATGTAGATAATTCAAATATTTCTTTGGCGATTTATATATATATACTATCATAATAACAATTCTATAAATTATGATTATATATAAAATTTTTTCAGTAATGCCTATGTAGATCAGGCGAACAATGCTTGCCCCTACATCTATTATATTTAATTTTTTCTATATTACAGTTTATAGAATTTGATATAATAATATTTCATAAATTTTGAATGCGATTGGAGATGTTTATAGAATTTGTTATATAATTTAATGAGGAATGTTCATGGGCAAAATCTTTGATTTTGAGCCTGAATGAAAGAGGCTCATTAAATTATTTTACAAATTCTTAAATATCGTATTGAGCCGAAAAATTTATGAAATATTATTATATCAAATTCGTATACCGTGGATTGTAGCACAAAGTAAAACTCAATAATTAAAAATTTTTGCTAAAATATTGCACTTTATGTAATATTATGGTATAATAATTATGTCAATTAGAATTTTACTCAAAGGAGAGAACATTATGAATAAAACAATCAACAGAAAATATTTTCTTAATAGTGCCGGCACAGGGGAAAAGGAATTCTTTAAGGCCCCTGATTATGCTGAATATGTTCTGGTTGACAAGCGTGAGACTGAGGTTCTTGGTGATAGTAAACCGATGCTTAGCATCAATTATGTCTATAATCTATCTAAACCGAAGTATGTAAAAAATCAGTATCTTTTAGTGAGATCTTTTAAAAGCAAAAAAGATGAGCTATTGGATCATGGATATTTTTATACTGGAACAATCAATTGCGGTTTCAATAGAACCGACAAACTTTTCACTTATGGAAAGTTTGTTCAACTAGAATAAAAATATTTTCATTTTCTCTCGGGAGAAATCTAGCCTTAGATTTCTCCTCTTTTTTTATCTACAAACTATTGATTTTTCTATTTTTTATGGTATAATAATTATGTTAATTTTTTATTTAATATAAAGGGAGGCATTCTTATGTTATACACTCTACAATTTCCCATTTATGTAAACGTAGCTAGAGAAACTTTGATTGGACGTTATGAATATATACCGATTCGTCCATATATTCAAGAGTTAATTGCTGCTAAATGTAATTATAAATCAACAACGTCTTCTTTGACAGTTAACTTTGTATATGATTCTGAGTTTACTAAAAGTGATGAAAAAGAAATAAATAAATATTTAAAAGTCATTGCTTTTTCAAGAATCCCTCAATATGTTGGTGTAAATTACAAATTTTTAGGGGCAATTGAGCATCCAAAAAGAAAACCGTACTATATATACGGAAAAATTACAACTTTAAAATGACTTCCATAAAAATGGTATCCTTAATTGGATACCATTTTTATTTTTTATTCAATTAATTTAATCATACCACTCAAATTCCCAAATTATAAATTTAACTGTATCTCCTTCTTTTATTCCCATTGCTTTTAATCTTTCTTCAACACCTAAACTTTTTATAGACTTCTGAAAATAATATAAAGATTCATTATCTTCCATATTAACTCTTTTTAGTAATTTTTCTATTGCTTTTCCCTCTACTACATAAACACCATCTTTTTTACTTATTGTAAAATCTTCTTTATCATTGTTTAATGTGTAAACTTTTTCACTTTCTTCTTCTTCATATAATTCTTCTTTTGGTAAATCTTTTAAAACTTCTGATACTCTATTAAATAATGTATTCAATCCTTTATTTGTAGCAGCAGAAATTTTATATATTTCCATATCATTTTCCTTTGCTAATTCTTCTAATCTTGTATAATCATTTTCATCTTTCATTATATCAGATTTATTTGCAACAATAATTTGTTTTCTTTTACTTAATTTCTCACTGTACTTCTTAAGCTCCTCATTAATCTTGTAAAAATCATCAACTGGATCTCTCCCAGAAAATCCAGATATATCTATAACATGCAATAATAATCTTGTTCTTTCAATATGTCTTAAAAACTGTATTCCAAGACCTACTCCACTACTTGCTCCTTCAATTATTCCTGGAATATCTGCTATAACAAAACTATCTCCATATTCATTTTTTACAACACCAAGGTTTGGCTGTATAGTAGTAAATTCATAATCTGCAATTTTCGGTGTTGCAGAAGTTACCATTGAAAGAATAGTAGATTTTCCTACATTAGGATATCCTATAAGTCCAACATCAGCTAATAATTTTAATTCTAATATAACCTCTAATTCTGTTCCACTTTCCCCTTCTTGTGAAAAATTTGGTGCTTGCCTTGTAGAAGTTGCAAAATGTGAATTTCCTTTTCCTCCTCTTCCACCTTTTAAAACAATTTTTTCTTCTCCTTGTTTTGACAAATCTGCTATAACTCTTCCTGTTTTAGCATCTTTTACAACTGTTCCTATAGGAACATCTATATATAAATCTTTTCCACTTTTGCCATAGCAATTTGAACCTCTTCCATTTTCTCCATTTTCTGCTTTATATTTTTTATTATATCTAAAATTAATTAAAGTGTTTTCATCTGGGTCAACTCTAAAAATAATATCCCCACCTTTTCCACCATCACCACCATCTGGTCCTCCTGCCGCTACATATTTTTCTCTTCTAAATGATCTTGCTCCATTTCCTCCATCACCAGATTTAATTGTTATTTTTGCATAATCAACAAACATATTATTAAATGTATAGTTAAACTATACTCTCCTTTCTTATATTTTATAATCTATTTTCATTGCTTTTTTCACATCTTTCATTGTTTCACTAGCTGTTATTCTTGCTTTCTTAGTTCCTTCAGATAATATTTTATCAACAAGTTCTAAGTTTTCTTCATAGAATTTTCTTTTTTCTCTTATTGGTTTAAAATGATCTATTATATTTGCTATTAATTCTTTTTTGCAAGCCACACAACCTCTTTTTCCACCTCTACATTCAGCACATATATTATCCAAACTATTTTTACTAAATAATTTATGATAATATGCAACCATACACACATCTGGATTTCCTAAATCATCTTTTCTAATTCTTTTAGGATCTGTAACTGCTGACATTACCTTTTTATTTATTTCATCATCTGAATCTTTTAAGTATATTGCATTACCCAAAGATTTACCCATTTTTTCATTTCCATCTAAACCTTTTATTCTCTTATTAGTACTTAAATATGCTTTTGGCATATATAAAGTTTCTCCATATATAGTGTTAAACTTTTTCACAATTTCTCTACACTGTTCTATTAAAGGTAGTTGATCTTCTCCTACAGGAATTATTGTTCCTTTAAATGCTGTTATATCAGCAGCTTGACTAATTGGATATCCTAAAAAACCATATGTTACACTTTCTCCAAAAATATGTCTTTTTTGAGCGATTTCAGTTTTAACAGTTGGATTTCTCTCTAATCTTGCGATTGTAACTAAATTAGAATAAAAAACTGTTAATTCTGCTATTTCAGGAATCATAGATTGTATAAATATAGTTGCTTTTTTTGGATCTATTCCTATTGACAATTGATCTATTACTATTTCTTTTACATTTCTTTGCACTTTTTCTGGGTTATTAAAATTATCTGTTAATGCTTGAACATCTGCAACTTCAATAAAAGTTTCATATTTGTCTTGCAACTCAACCCTATTTTTTAAAGAACCAAAATAATGTCCTATATGTAAATTCCCTGTTGGTCTATCCCCTGTTAAAATTCTATCTTTTATAGCCATAATATCATCTCCATTTTTTTAGTTATTATACAATATATTGCCTATATTTACAAGTAAATGAAAAGTATCAACCGCTAAAATTATTATTAAAAATTATTATTTATTAAAGATTTGTAATATTTAATAAATAGAGTATCTATTAAATTTTTTACTAAAATATCAAATATTCTTGTTTAATTTTAAAATTGTATAATACTCACTTTGATTCTCTAAAAAAATCCTGTAATTTTTAAAAATTACAGGATTTTTTTAATTTAACCATTTATTATTGGATTTATTTCTGTTTCAGCCATATGTTTTAAAGTATTAGCACTATTATTAAATTTTTCTTGTTCCTCTTTATTTAATTCTAATTGAATAATTTCCTTTACCCCATTTTTATTTATAATTGCTGGAACACCTATATAAATATCTTTATTTCCATATTCTCCATTTAATAGTGTAGAAACTGGAAGTACTGCATTTTCATCATTAAATATTGCTTCAATTAGTCTACTTAAAGATACCCCTATTCCATAATATGTTGCTCTTTTCTTATTAATAATTTCATATGCTGCATTAACAACATCTACATGGATTTGCTCTAATTCTTTTACATCTTTATTTTGTTCTCTATATATCTCCATTAAACTTTTACATCCTATATAAGTATGTGTCCATGGAACAAATGATGAATCTCCATGCTCACCCATTATATACGCTTGTACATCTTTACTAGATACTCCAAACTTTTCTCCAATCATATAACGAAGTCTTGCTGTATCTAATAAAGTTCCTGTACCAATTACTCTTTCTTTTGGCAATTTAGATACTTTTTGCACAACATAACTCATTAAATCAACTGGATTGCTAGCTATTACAAATATACCATCAAATCCACTTTTCATAACATTTTCTGTTATTTCTTTCATAATTTGAGTATTAGATTTTGCTAAATCTAGTCTTGTTTGTCCTGGTTTTTGTGGAAATCCTGCAGTTATAACAACAATGTCTGCATCTTTACATTCATCATATTCACCAGCTTTAACTTTCATGCTTCCAGGTGCAAATGGAATTCCATGAGATACATCCATTGCTTCACCAACAGTTTTGTCTTTTGCTATATCTATTAAAACTAGTTCATTTATTCCTCCTCTATTTAGTAATGCATATGCCATACTCATTCCCACAAAACCTGTACCGACTAATACAACTTTTCTTGTTTTTACCATAATATACACTCCTTTATTTTTATTATATTATTATATCCATTTATTACAAAAATAATTATATATTAACCATGTGTATAAATCAATATTTTTTTATTAAGTGCTATGTAATTTTTTATAATGTATTACTATTTACATCTTATAAAAAGATATATATTATATGTTTATGTTCGAACTAATCATATTTTATTAAAAAGAATGTATTTTTTATTTTGAAATATATTTTTGATATTTACTAGTTGGTTTTTCTGGTATAGTCATTTTCAATAAACCTTTATCTACAAGAGGCTTAATATAATCTCTCCTAAATCTCGTTTTATTTTTATGTCCAATATAACTCATAATTTCAAAAACACTCTTTTCTTTTTTACAGAATTCTATTATTTTATTTTCTATTTTTTCTTGTGCCTTATCTTGTGCCGACAGATTTATGAAATATTATTATATCAAATTCGTATGCCGTGAATAATATTAAGTATATCTTATAAACTATAAAAATGTATATTTATATTTTTAACGAATACAATTTACTGGTGATATATTTTGAAAAAAGGTCTTTGTTTATCTGGTGGTGGTGTAAAAGGTGCTGCACATATTGGAGCATTAAAAGCATTTGAAGAATATAATATAAAATTTGATTTAATCTCTGGTACTTCTTCAGGTAGTATTATTGCAACTTTATTTGCACTTGGATATTCTCCTAATGATATGTTACATATTTTTAAAAACTATTGTAAAAAAATTAAATATGTAGATTTTTATACTATTTTTAAACTAATTACGGATTTTGTTCTTTGTGGAAAAATTTCTATTAAAGGATTAAATTCTGGAATGATAATTCAAAAACTAATAAATAAATTCGCATTACAAAAAAATATAAAAAATATTAATGAAATAAAAATTCCTTTATTTATACCAAGCATTGATTCAAAAACAGGTTCAATAATTATATTCACATCTAAAATATTACGAAATACATTTTCAGATAAAACAATTTATATTGATGATGCAAATATAGGAACAGTAGTTAGAGCTAGTTGTAGTTTTCCAGGAATTTTTTCACCTGTGGAATATAAAAACTTTTTATTGTTAGATGGTGGAATAAGAGAAAACACTCCTTGGAAAGTTTTAAATCAAATGGGAGCTGATGAAATTTTTAATATTATATTTGAAAATAATATTTCTAAAAATTGTTGTAATAATATTGTGGATATTATTCACACATCAATTGATATTTTATGTCATGAGTTATCCACATATGAATTGTATGGAGCAACGAATATTATAAAAATTAATACATCAGATATATCTCTACTTGATTACTCCAAAATAGATTTTTTATATGAATTAGGATATAAATCCACAAGAAAAATGTTGAAAAATTATGTGCATAAATGTCCAATTTTTTAGTATAGTTTTCCACATGTTATGAACTTTTACACATGTGGAAAAGTGAGCTTATCATTGATATAAGCTCACTTCATAAGTTATACACATTGTAGTTTTAATTATAACACTAATAAATCTAAATACAGTAATCAATAAATAGAATATTTTCAAATTGTTGAAAACTTAATAAATCACTACAACATAAAAATATAAACTTTATATACCCAAACCTTGCATTGACTCATTATCTATACCAAGCAACTGCAATTTTTCAGAAAAAGCATTTTGAACATTAATAATACCCTCATCAATTATTTTCTGAATATTTTCATTACTTTCATTATTTAAATTAACTGAATTATTTTCATTGAAATCTTCTATATTAACATCTTTATTATAATCAGTTGTTTGTTCCATATTAATTGTAATATTGAATTGTGAATTTCCTAATTTAAAAGTATTTTTTAATTCATATACATTATTACTAATTTCAGTTTCTTCACTAACTATATTAAAATCAAAAGTAGTTCCATCATAATACATTATTTCTATATTATATTCTATTTTATTTTTGCTTTCTTGCTTTTTGTTAATAGTTATTTTTTGTTGATTACCATACTCAGTATTAAATAATATTTCTGCTTTTCCATTGTTATTATCTGTTTCAAATAAATTAATAACAATACTATCTATGCCATCTGATACTAATTCTGTTCTTATAGTTTTATTTTTATATTCATATACATTAATATCATATTTTTTCTCTTCTAACTCATTATTTTTTGAATTATCTATTTCGTTTTGTATAAGATTTTTTAAATCATCTTTGTTTAGTTTTTCTAAACTATAATTAAAACTTATTTTATTAATTTTATCTAATATAATATCTAAAGTAGCATCATCATTTTTTAGTTTTTCTAACAACTTAATATACAAGTCTAAAATTTCTTTGTTTGTTAAACTTAAAGTATATTTATTTGTATTTAATTTCTCATTATTATAATTAATTTCAACATTACTTGATTTAGAGAATTTTTCATCATTTATTACACTATTTATAATATCTGAATATTCTTTAATTATTCTTTCTAATTGTTTACTATCTATATATAATAAATCATATAAAGAAATACTTTCTATTTTATCTGGAATATTTGTAGAATCTAATCCTAATTTTTCAGCCAATTGCTTTAAATTATTATTTTCTATATATAAATATTTATCATAAAAATCTGTATATTTAATTCCATATTTATCTTGATTACTTATTAATTCTAAATTTAATATATCATTATTATCATATTTAATTATAACATCTGTAGAATTTTTATTTTCTTTACCAATACTTTTTACATTATAATCTATATTAAGTTTTTCAATTTCTTCTTTAACTTGTTTAATACTATAAGTATCATCATTTGCATATTGTGAATTTACGCCAAAAGTAATATTTCCTGTAGTTTCATACTCTTCTCCTCTAATTTTATCTAATTGCCTTAATAAATCATCATAATTATATTCTGGTAGTAATTTTGCATTTTGATATGAATACTTTTCAAACAACTGCCTTGGGGATTTAAAAACATCTGAAATACACAGAATTATTCCAATAATAATAACTACAAGTATTATAACTGAAATAATTATTAATTTATTTTTCTTATTTTTCATCAATACTCTCCTTTCAATTATTAACTATTATATATTATTACATATATACGAATTTATATCAATATTATTGTATTTATTAAATTCTCTATTACAATTTACAACAAAAATTTATATATTCAATTTTTAGTAATTTCTATGTTGTACAGGAGAACACTGTTCGCCCGTACATCTATTAGATTTTTCTATATTATGTTTTATAGATTTTGATATAATAATATTGAATAAATTTTGAATGCGATTGGAGATGTTTATAGAATTTGTTATATAATTTAATGAGGAATGTTCATGGGCAAAATCTTTGATTTTGAGCCTGAATGAAAGAGGCTCATTAAATTATTTTACAAATTCTTAAATATCGTATTGAGCCGAAAAATTTATGAAATATTATTATATCATAATAGAATACTATAAATTCCAAGACTTTTTTCTATATTATTTGTAATATTTTGTATTTTTATGTTGAAGTTTACATATTTTAATGGTATAATATTAATAGTTTTTTTAGGATTTTTTTAGAGGAGTGTTGATTATGTACTACGATGTTTCAAACATGAAAGATTTTACACGGTTCTCCATTTTTAATAATGGAGAGGAATGTTTCAGCTTGAATTGCGAAATTCAGGCCAGCCAAAGTAGTATTAACTACAAGTTTTTTCAATCAGAAAAGGACTTTGATATTTCTATATCAAAATCCTCAGGACTGTTGTTTATCAACACCAACGGTCATATCTTGGATTCAAAATTATTACAATCAGCCTTACAGATTGTATCAAATGAAATGAAAAAAATAAATTTGAATCCACAAATAAACATTGCAAAAAGCAATGTTTTCCTTCAAAAAATAGCAAACTCATCTAATTTCAAGAAAGTGCCTACACTTGGTAAATTTAAGTTTGCTATTTGGAAGTATTTCGGTGGGTAATCGTTAGAATAAGAGAATGAAATGAATTTTTATATTCATTTCATTCTCTTATTTTGGCGGAGATGAGAGGGTTCGAACCTCCGCGCCCTTTTCAGGACCTAACTGTTTAGCAAACAGTCCCCTTCACCACTTGGGTACATCTCCATTTTATAAATGAGATGTGACATATGAAACACATCCCATTCTTTTGGCGGAGAGGGTGGGATTCGAACCCACGGTAGGGGGTTACCCTACGCCAATTTTCAAGACTGGTGCCTTAAACCAACTCGACCACCTCTCCATATGTAACAACATTATTATCTTAGCATACTGTTATAAGTATTGTCAATACTATATTTAAAATTTTTATAGGAAAATTTCACTAATAATTACAATTCATGGCTAAAAAGAAAAATCTAAATCGAGTAGGAACTGAATAATTATTTTATTCAGTGTCCTCTCACACCACCACATCGTGCCGTTCGGCAATGGGCGGTTCAATAGAATTAATACTTTAACAGTATATACTAGAAAGGCTTGTATATCCAAATCTTTCTAGCGTTTTATTATTTAATGCTATCGCAAGACCTGGTGTATTTGATATTCTCCAATAACTTTTCCTTGACCATGTGTAGTGCCATGCCTTCTCCTTGCTCAGTCCTAGGTCAATTAAATTCTTCTTTTGTATTTCTCAAATGAAAAATGGACCATTTTGGACCAGTATTATAATTGAAATTTGGACCACTTATTTACATAACCATTTTAACAATTATATTAAAATTTATCAAAGTGTCAATACTAAAATAAATTGATAAATCAAGTATTGACACTTATTCTAAATTTTAATTCTTATTAATTAAGAGGATATATAGTTATTTTATGTTATTCAAAAATCTTAATTATAATGTGGTCCATTTTTCACTCATTAAAAACATCTTTCTGTTCTTACTTGTTTTCCACTGTTTCCAATAGCACATTCTTATTCTTCTTCTTATCCATTTATCTAGATTTTGTGCTATTCCCTTCATATTTGCTATTTTGAAATAGTTTACCCAGCCTCTTGTTACTTGTTTTAATTTTGTATACCTTGTTTCCATATTCATTGCATTACTTCTTGATGTTATTTTCCTTATTTTATTTTTAAATTTCTCTATTGATTTTGGGTGTATTCTTATTTCAATCTTTTCTTTGCTTTGATAATAAGAAATTCCTAGGTACTTTATTTTCCATGGTCTATCTACTTTGCTCTTCTTTTTGTTTACCTTTAATCTTAATTTCTTTTCAATGAACTTGGTTATATTTTTCATTACTCTTTCTGCTGCTTTCTTACTCTTCGTCAGGATTATACAGTCATCCGCATATCGAACAAACTGTAATCCTCTGCTTTCTAATTCTTTGTCTAGTTCATTAAGCATTATGTTACTTAATATTGGAGATATATTTCCTCCTTGTGGTGTTCCTTTTTCTGTCTTTTCAAATACTCCTTTTACTAGTACTCCTGCTTGTAGATATTTTCTTATTAGTGATACTACTTTATCTTCATTTACTGTTCTTCTTATTACTGATATTAGTAAATCTTGGTTTACTGTGTCAAAGAATTTTTCTAAGTCTATATCTACTACCCAATCATATCCATTGTTCATTATTTCTTTAGCTTTTAGTATTGCATCATGGCAACTTCTATTTGGTCTAAATCCATAACTGTTTTCTGAAAATATTGGCTCATATATTTTACTTAATTGTTGCGCTATTGCTTGCTGTATCACTCTATCTACTACTGTAGGTATTCCTAGTTTTCTTTTACTTCCATCTGTCTTTGGTATTTCTACCCTTCTTACTGCCTTGGGATTGTATTCCCCTTTTCTAATATCTTCCTTGATTTGTTCGCCGTTTTCTTTTAGATATTGTAGAAGTTCATCTACTTGCATATCGTCAATTCCACTGGCTCCCTTATTTGCTTTCACTCTTTTATATGCTATGTTCATATTGTCTCGTGAAAGTATTTTCTCAAGCAATTCATTAGTTACTGTTTTCGTATCGACTTCTTTTAATTTAGACACAACAAGAGTATTAGGTACTTCTACATTACCTTCAGTTTCCAACTTATTCTCTTGTAGATAGTCTTCTATATGAAGTTGTCTACCTTTATCATATTCTTGTTTATCTTTCATTAAAACAAATCCTCCTATCGTTCAACCCTTCACAATTCGTATATATCCAAATTGTTACTATGGTATCTGCTGACTTCTGATATTTCATTCTAATATCACTATTAGCATTTTCATATCTAATTCAAGATATTTCCAAAATACCAGACCTCCCCAGGTAAGAACAACAACCTTCCTCTCATATATCTGCCACATTTACTGTATGAGCTTCGGATAGTTACTAGGGCTTTGCTTTGTCTAGCAAGCTCGCCCAACTCATTTCAGCCTTATATGTGATTTCTGTACGTCAGACCGAGATTTTGCAACTCTGGCTTCTTTCAGATTCCCCCTCACGAAGGACACCCTTGCCATTTACTAACAGTTCGCCACTATCAGGCACTGTATGGGACTTTCACCCACAAGTTATTGCCCATGCTGGGCACACTAGAATAGCTGTAGGGCGAACACTGTTCGCCCGCACTGCAGAGGCATTTCTCATTAAATTATATTACAAATTCTTAAATATCGTATTGAGCTGAAAAATTTATGAAATATTATTATATCAAAATCTCTTTCTGTAAATTCTAACACTAAATATTATTTGTATATTTATTGATTATATTCAAAAACTATGCTAAATTATTATTATATTTTTATGGAGGTAATATAAATGTATCTAATACCAACATTACTTTTAATATTTATATACTTATTTGCTTTTTTTTGCTTAATAATGGGCATTTACTCAAATTTTAGTAAAAAACCTGCATTTTTTCTATTTAGCAAAAAAAGCATTTCAAAAGAAGATATTTCAAATTTAAAAATGTATAACATGGCTATATCTATATTATGGTTAATATATGCTGTTAGCTTTATGGCAATAGGATTAATTGCATACTATTATAATATGAAAATAGCTTGCATTTTACTTATTGTCTTTATAATTGCAATTTCACCTGTAATTTCATATATATATTTATTAATATGTAATAAATATAAAATTACTGACGGAAAAAATATAAATAAAAAATAGTTTTTTATTATATATTCTAATTTAATTGTTAATATTTACAGCTAATAAAATAAAATAAAATAAGATAAAGATTTTGAAATAATAATATTGAATAAATTTTGAATGCGATTGGAGATGTTTTTAGAATTTGTTATATAATTTAATGAGGAATGTTCATGGGCAAAATCTTTGATTTTGAGCCTGAATGAAAGAGGCTCATTAAATTATTTTACAAATTCTTAAATATCGTATTGAGCCGAAAAATTTATAAGATATTATTATTTCAAAATTGTATGTCGTGAATTTTAACATTTTATTATCTTTCAAATTACAACAAAAGAAAAATAGAAATCTTTTATTGATTTCTATTTTTCTTTTGCTATATTTAAAGCCTCTTTTTCTTCATCAGATAAAGTATATTTTGATTCTCCATTAATTATTGGCTTTGCATAAATATTAGACATATCTCTTGAATATATTCCATTTAAAACAACTCCATTATTTTTGTTATCAAGCATAGCAAGTGTAAAACTCAAATCACTTCCTACATCTTGATATGCATTATATCTTACAATCCCAATTTTTTGTACACATTTTTGCATATTATTATTTATATTATTGCAAAACTCCATTATTTCTTTATTATCATTATCCACTTCATCTACTTTAGAAATATATTTTCTTAATATTTCTTCTATATTAGTTCCATTTCCTAATCTCACCATAAATTCTTTATACTTTTTATTTAATTTTGATAATTTTATATTATTTACAATATTTAAGATTACTAATAATAGTATTATTACACACATAATTATAAAAGTATATTCAGACTGCATTACATCTTGTATTATTTCCATAGGCTACTATCTCCTTTTACTTTAGTAAATCAATAATTCTTTCTAAATCATCATTATTATTATATTCTATTATAATTTTTCCTTTCCTCTTTCCTGGATCAAGTTTTACTTTTGTTCCAAAAAATCCTTGGAATCTATTTTCTATATCCCTGTAAATAGCATCATATTTTTTAGCTTCATCTTTTGACATTTTACTTTTTATTTTTGTTTTCTTTGTAGCTTGTCTAACATTATCTCCTGATTCAATAATATTTAAAGCTGTTTGATACTGTTTATCATTATCATCAATAGATAATAACACTTTACAATGTGCTTCTGTTAATTTTCCCTTTAATGCTAATTCCATTACTCTTTCATCCAAGTTTAATAATCTAACTGTATTTGCTATACTACTTCTAGCTTTTCCTAAAATGTCAGCCACATTCTGTTGAGTTAATTGATAATCATCCATTAATTTTCTTATCCCTATCGCTTTTTCTATAGGATTTAAGTCTTCTCTTTGTATATTTTCAATTAATGCAATTTCTTTATTTTTTTGATCATCATAATCTTTTATAATTGCTGGTATCTCTTGTAAACCAGCTTTTTTAGCAGCTCTCCATCTTCTTTCTCCTGCAACAATTTGAAAATAATCTCCTTGTTTTGAAACTATTATTGGTTGTATAACACCATATCTTTTTATAGATTCTGATAATTCTGTTAATCCTTCTTCATTAAAAATTCTTCTTGGTTGCTCTTTATTTGGTTCTATATCTATAATTTTTAAATTTGTTATTTTTTCTCCTTCATTTTGCTCTTCTATATTTAAATCTGAGTTAATAAATAATGCTTCTAATCCTTTACCTAAACCTGTTTTTTTAGCCATATACAAACCTCCATAATTTATTAAATCTTATATTATTTCATTCTCTTTGGTTTTGATGAAGTCGTAGCTTCATTTTTCTTTAAAAATTCTTTTGCTAATTTATCATATGATTTTGCACCTTTTGATCTTGAATCATATTCTATTATACTCATTCCATAGCTTGGTGCCTCACTAAGTTTTACATTTCTAGGTATAACTGTTTTATATACATTGTTTCCGAAATATTTAGAAACTTCTTTTACAACTTGATTTGATAAGTTTGTTCTCATGTCATACATTGTTAATAAAGCACCTTCTATTTCCAAGTTTTTATTTAATCTTTTTTTAACTAAATTTATTGTATTCATAAGTTGTCCTAATCCCTCTAATGCATAAAACTCACATTGTATTGGTATTAATACACTATCTGCTGCTGTAAATGTATTTAATGTTATTAATCCCAATGAAGGTGGACAATCAATTATTACATAATCAAATTGATCTTTTATTAAATCTAGCTTCTCTTTAAGTCTTTGCTCTCTTGAAATCATTGATACAAGCTCAACTTCTGCACCTGCTAAATTTATATTTGAAGGACATATTTTTAGATTTTTAATATTAGTATTTTTTATAGTTTTGTCCATGTCTATTTCATTAACTATTACATCATATACAGAATATTCTAATTCTTTTTCTATTCCCAAACCACTTGTAGCATTACCTTGAGGGTCTGTATCTACAATTAATACTTTCTTGCCTCTTCTTGCTAATATACTACTTAAATTAACAGATGTAGTTGTTTTTCCTACTCCCCCTTTTTGATTTGCTATTGCAACAACTTTTCCCATTTCTAATATCATTCCTTTCTTGGGACAAATTAGTGTAGTAAAATTATATTACACAATCCTTATTTTATAGGCTCTTTTAATGGCTTATTATTTATTCTAGGATACTTCATTGGTGTATTCTTTATTTTTTTAACAATTATAATGTTTCTTTTACTTCCATCAGGCAATTCAAAATTATCTATATTAACAACTTTACCACCTAAAATACTAAGAGCTTTTTTTGAATTTTCTAACTCTTCTTCTATGTTTGGCCCCTTCATACATATACATATACCATTAATTTTTACATATGGTAATAAATATTCTAGTAAAGTACTCATATTTGCAACAGCTCTTGATACTGCTATATCATATATTTCCCTTTTTTCTAATTTTATATACTCTTCTGCCCTTGAATGAACTGCTACAATATCTTTTAATTTTAGTTCATTAATTACATTTTGCAAAAATACGATTCTTTTATTCAAAGAATCTAATAAAGTAATATTGTTTAAATCATTTACAATCTTAATTGGTATCCCTGGAAAACCTGCTCCAGTACCAATATCTATAATATTAATTTTTTCATTTTTTATGTATTTTAGCACTGTTAATGAATCTATAAAATGTTTTATAATAATATCTTCTGGTTTTGTTATAGTTGTTAAATTTATTTTCTGATTCCATTCTAATAAAATATTCATATAATTATAAAACATTACTTTTTGTTCCTCAGACAACACAACCTTTATACTACTAGAATATTCAGTAATTGCTGAAATAAATTGCTCTTTTTCCATTCGTCCCTCCAAAAAACATTTATGGATATTATATCATTGTTTTTGCATTAAAACAATCGTAATTTTTGAATTTTCCAAGTATAATATTTGTGATATTAAAATTACGGCATATGAATTTGAAATAATAATATTGAATAAATTTTGAATGCGATTGGAGATATTTATAGAATTTGTTATATAATTTAATGAGGAATGTTCATGGGCAAAATCTTTGATTTTTAGCCTGAAGAGTATCTGCAACCATGGTTGTAGTGAATAGTGAATGATGAAGAATTTATTTTGTAGTAGAGTAAGTAGGAAAATTAATAAATAGAGTAGTAGAAGAAGGATATATATAATAATTTAGAAGTCAAAGGCATTTAGGAAGACCCCAGCTATCATTTTGACGATAAATTATTATATATATCCTTTTTCTACGGTTTATTTTTAATGCGAATTTTTATTTAAAGATATTTCTTCGAAGTGCGGGCGAACACTGTCCCCTACAGCTGTTTTCTACAATTTATATATGTTAAATATTGTATTTTTGCTATATTATTGTTACATCACTATAAAAACATTGCAATATATAATAGATAAAAATCTGCATTCTATTTTCCGCTTGTTTCCTGCATTTGCAATCTCAAATGCATATTTTTACGACGAATGTCCTATTTACAATTCTTCATTTTCTCCAAATATATAAGCAAAACAGATATATCTGCTGGAGAAATACCAGATATTCTAGATGCTTGACCTACAGATGAAGGTTTATATTCATTTAACTTTTGTCTTGCTTCTAAACTTATTCCTTTAATTTGATTATAATCTATATTGCTTGGCAATTTTTTATTTTCTAATTTTTTAAATTCTTCAACTTGTTTTTCTTGTAATTTAATATATCCTTCATACTTTATTTGAATTTCTACTTGCTCTCTTTCAGCTTTAGAAAGTTCAGGTCTTTCATCATCAATTTCTTTTAATTTCTCGTAATTTAATTCAGTTCTTTTAATTAAATCAGATAATTTAACACCTACTTTAATTAAAGAAGAATTATTTTGCTTTAAAAATTCATTTACTTTATCAGTAGGTTTTATAGTTTTACTCTTACATCTTTTTATTTCCTTTTCTATATGTTCCTTTTTATTTAAAAATCTATTATATCTATCATCAGAAATTAAACCTACATCATGTCCTATTTTAGTTAATCTCAAATCTGCATTATCCTGTCTTAACAATAGCCTATATTCAGCTCTAGAAGTCATCATTCTATATGGTTCATTTGTTCCCTTTGTAACAATATCATCTATTAGAACCCCAATATATGCATCAGATCTATGTAAAATAATAGGCTCTTTTCCCTTCAACTTTAATGCAGCATTTATCCCTGCCATAATTCCTTGTGCAGCTGCCTCTTCATATCCAGAAGTTCCATTTATTTGACCTGCAAAAAACATTCCCTCTATATTTTTAAGCTCCAAAGATAATTTTAATTGAGATGGATCTATACAATCATACTCTATAGCATATGCAGGTCTCATAAACTCTACATGTTCTAATCCTGTAATTGTTCTATACATAGCAATTTGAACATCCTCTGGTAATGAAGAACTCATTCCTTGTACATACATTTCTTCTGTATCTAATCCCATAGGTTCAATAAAAATTTGATGTCTATCTTTATCTGCAAATCTTACAACTTTATCTTCTATTGATGGACAATATCTAGGACCTGTTCCCTCTATTTCTCCGCCGTATAATGGAGATCTATGCAAATTCTTTCTAATAATCTCATGTGTTTTTTCATTTGTATATGTTAAATAACAAGGAACTTGATTATCACTTTTTAATTCATTCTCAAAAGAAAAAGCTGTTATTTCCTTGTCTCCTTCCTGTATTTGCATTTTAGAAAAATCTATACTTCTTCTATTAACTCTAGCTGGTGTTCCAGTTTTAAATCTAACAATTTTAATACCTAATTTTTTTAAACATTCAGATAGTTTATTTGCTGGAAATACTCCATCTGGACCACTTTCATAAGAAACTTCACCTATAAAAATTTTACCTTTTAAATATGTACCTGTAGCTAATATAACCGATTTCACATTATATATAGCTCCTATATTTGTTTCTACACTATAAACTTTATTATCTCTTACTTCAATATTTGTAATTTCTGCTTGTTTTACATCTAAATTTTCTTGTAATTCTAAAGTATGTTTCATCTCTCTTTGATATTTTTTTCTATCTGCTTGTGCTCTTAATGAATGTACCGCAGGTCCTTTAGAAGTATTAAGCATTCTTGATTGTATAAATGATTTATCTATATTCTTTCCCATTTCTCCGCCTAAACTATCTATTTCTCTAACTAAATGACCTTTTGATGTTCCACCTATATTTGGATTACAAGGCATATTTGCTATAACTTCCATACTTATAGTAAATATTGCTGTTTTCATACCCATTCTAGCAGTAGCAAGAGCTGCTTCACATCCCGCATGCCCTGCTCCAATAACTGCTACATCATATTCTCCTGCATAATAGCTCATTTTTTACATCTCCTATTATATAATTTTACTTGTTTAAATTGATATTTACAATTTACAGAATATGAATTTGATATAATAATATTGAATAAATTTTGAATGCGATTGGAGATATTTTTAGAATTTGTTATATAATTTAATGAGGAATGTTCATGGGCAAAATCTTTGATTTTGAGCCTGAATGAAAGAGGCTCATTAAATTATTTTACAAATTCTTAAATATCGTATTGAGCCGAAAAATTTATGAAATATTATTATATCAAATTCTTTATTTTTTTATATCCAATTGATACAACTGCTTTTGCAAATTTTGTTCCGCAGACAACATTATTTTCCTAAGCAAAATTTACTAAATATATCATTTATTATATCTTCTGACGTACTTTCTCCTGTTATTGAATTTAAACAATCTATTATATCTTTTATATTAATAGATATAATATCTATTGGCATATTAGAATTTATTGTATTTATTGCATTTTCTACATTTTCTTTTGCTCTTCTTATTAAATCTAAATGTCTAATGTTTGTTATAATAACTTCATTATTTATATTTATCTCATTTAACTTAAATAATTTCGTTATTTCTTCATATAATTCATTAATACCATCTTTGTTTAATGCAGATATATCAATTATTGGCTTATTTAATTCTTCCAATTTGTCTCTTTCAATTTTTTTATCATAAATATCTTTTTTATTAATTAATATAATTGCCTTTCTATCTTTTATAATATCTATAATATCATAATCATCTTTAGAAAGCTTTCTTGAAGCATCAAAAATTGCAATTATCAAATCAGCACTATCAGCAATATTCTTTGATTTTTTTATTCCTATTTTCTCAATTTCATTATCTGTGTTCCTAATTCCTGCAGTATCAACAATTCGAAGTGGAACACCATTTACAGAAATATCTTCCTCTATTGAGTCTCTAGTAGTTCCCTCATATTGACTTACTATTGCTCTATCCTCTTTCAAAATAGCATTTAATAATGAAGATTTTCCAACATTAGGTGTGCCAATTATTGCTGTTTTTATACCATTTTTAATTATTTTTCCATTCTCAAAAGTCTGTTCTAGTTTTGATAATGAATCTTTTACATTATTTAAAACAGAAATCGCTTTATTATTTGTTACTTCTTCTATATCATACTCAGGGTAATCTATTGAAGCTTCAATGTCTGTTAATATACTTAAAATATCCTTTTTAATTTTCTTTATTTCTTTAGATAAAAATCCCTCTAATTGATTAACAGAAGCTTGTCTTTCCTTTTCAGATTTCGAATTAATAATATCTATAACAGACTCAGCTTGTGAAAGATCAATTCTCCCATTTAAAAAAGCTTTTTTGGTAAATTCTCCAGGCTCTGCAAGAACTGCTCCATTTTTTAAACATAATTGCAAAATTTTATTTAAAACAACATTTGAACCATGAGAATTTATTTCACACATATTCTCTGTTGTATAGCTTTTAGGTTTTACAAAATATGAAACTAGAACTTCGTCGATAATATTATTATCTTCATAAATATGACCATATTTAATAGTATATGGTTTTATGTCAGAATTAGACTTTGGCTTAAAAATCTTATCTAGTATTTTAAAACAATCTTCTCCACTCATTCTAACAATTCCAATTCCGCCATTTCCAAGTGCTGTAGATATTGCAGCTATAGTTTTCATATTCATCCCTCCTAAAAATAATCTTTATAATTTTATCACAGTAGACATAAAAAATCAATTTATATTTTCACATGAAAATATAAATTGATTTTTTATATGTTCATTTTTTTGAGAAATACCTTCGTAGTTCGGGCGAACACTGTTCGCCCCTACATTTATTCTATTAAATTTTTTCTATATCGTGATTTATAGATTTTGAAATAATAATATAGAATAAATTTTGAATGCGATTGGAGATGTTTATAGAATTTGTTATATAATTTAATGAGGAATGTTCATGGGCAAAATCTTTGATTTTGAGCCTGAATGAAAGAGGTTGATTAAAATAAGCAAAAAGCTTAAAAGTCTTAAAACTTTTAAGCTTTTTGCTTATTTTAATTCAATTACAATTCTTCTATTTTGATTCTCCCCAATACTATGTGTTCTAACTTTACTATTATTTTGTAATTTTGAATGTATAATCTTTCTTTCATATGGTTGCATTGGCTCAAGTGTTACATTTTTTTTAGTTTTTATTGCTTTATTTGCCATTTTTACTGCTAAATCTTCTAATACAACTCTTCTTTTTTCTTTATAATTATTTATATCTATTACAACTTTTACTCTGCTATGTAATGTACTTGAAACATATGATGATATTATTGTCTGCAATGCATTTAATGTCTCTCCCCTATATCCTATTAAATGATTTACATTTTCTCCTTCTATAATTATATTTAAATATTCATTTTTATAAAACATATTAAATTTAAAATTATTTATTTTCATTTTTCCAAATATGTCATATATGAAACTTTTTATTCCTTCTTGTACTTTTTTTATTTCATCTTCTGAAACAGCTTCTTTATCTACTATATTTTCATGATTTTCTTTTAACTTCATTTCTACTTTAACAATTCTAGGTTCTAATATACTAAAGAAACTTCTTTTTTCTTCTTCTAAAACCTTAATATCAACTTTTTCTCTTGTAGTATTTAATATTTTCAAACCTTTTTCTATTGCCTCACTTGTTGTATGACCTTCTGAAATAATTGAATTAGACATTTTCTTCCTCCTTAGAATCCATAACTTTATTTAATATTAATTTTTCTGTAATCATTAATACATTACTTACTAACCAATATAAAGCAAGTCCTAATGGTGCAACCATTGAAATAGAAACTGACATAATTGGCATAATATACATCATACTTTTATTAGCTTGCATTATAGCTTCCATCTCAGAAGGTTCTTGTTCTTCTGTTTCATTTTTCTTCTTATTTGTAACAGAATTTGATAATTTAATTGATATAAATGAAGATATTACATATAATACTGGAATTATGTATACTCTAAAATCTGATAAATTTGAAATTGGTACAGAACTTAGGTCTAATCCTAAAAATTCCATATTTATGTTTACTCTTTCATCTTGTGCTCCCTTTTCTTTTATAATCTCAATTTCTGGATATATTGTCTGATTATTTTGACCTTCCTGACTCTGTTTTATTTCATCTTTATATTGATTTATTAATCCTTCATCTACTTTTTTCATATATGTAAGTGGACTTTGTACCATAAAAAATACAGATAATAATATTACAATTTGCAATATTGCACTTAAACATCCACTAAATGGACTCATTTTCTCTGATTTGTACAGTTCTATTGTTGCTTTATTTAATTGTTCTGGATTATTTTTATATTTAAATTGCAATTGCCTTACTTTTTCTTGTATTTTTACAGATTTTTTCATAGTCTTTTGTTGCTTTATTGAAATTGGCAACATTAATAATTTTATGATTATTGTGAATATAATAATTGCTAAACCATAATTATTTACTAAATCATATATAAAATTTAGTAAATATCCAAATAAACTCGCTAAAAACGCCATTTATATCCTCCCTATTGTTTTTTTAAAGGGTCATACCCTCCTTTTGAAAATGGATTACATTTTATTATTCTAATTATTCCAAGCATACTTCCTTTTATTGCACCATATTCCTCAATAGCTTGTCTTGTATATTCGGAACAAGTAGGATAATATTTGCAATGTATACCTATATTAGATAAAAATGGAGATACAACTTTTTGATATATTTTTATTAACTTTATTAATATTCTCTTCATATCTCATCCCTAATATATAATTTTGCATTTAATAGAATATTTTCTAAATCTTTATATATATTATCGTATTTTGCATATTTTATATCTATATTTTTTTTCCATAATATTACTATATTATATCCTAAAGAAATATTATTTTCAATCTTTCTAAATGACTCTCTTATTAATCTTTTAATTCTATTTCTATTAACACTATTTGCTATCTTCTTACTAATAGCTATTCCTAAATAATTCTCATTTGTTTTATTTTCTAAAACAAATATTTCTAAATACTTTCCACCATAATATTTCTTTTTCTCAAATACTCTCTTAAATTCATAATTTTTTTTCAACATTTTTGTTTTCATTACTATTTTCCATTCTTAATAATATGTGTACAAATTGAAAAAAGGCTAACAGTATTATATCTGAAGCCTCTTGAATATATTTTAAGCACATAATTTTTTTCTACCTTTATTTCTTCTTGCTTTTAATACTTTTCTACCAGCTTTTGTACTCATTCTCTTTAAAAAACCATGTTCTTTTTGTCTTTGTCTTTTTTTAGGTTGATAAGTTCTTTTCATTTTGCACCTCCTAATACAATATCGGTATAAGTATAAGAATTATATAATTTTAAGTAAATTTTGTCAATATATTTTTACTTTTTTAAAACTAAATTTTTTTTATACACAATTTTTATTGACTTATACACACCTTTTTTGGTATGATATTTAAATAATAGGGAAATAAGGCTTTAAAGGTATTTTTGTACATTTTTTATGATTTTTTTGTCATAAAAATGTGAAGAAAAAGTAACAATTTTGAAATAGTTTTCAACAGATGTGGATAAGTTTGTGGATAACTTATTCTGATTTTTCCTGTAATATTATTTGAAGGAGCTGAATTTTATAATGCAATTATATAAAGATGAACTTTTATTAAAAGCTAAAGAACTTTTAAAAAAAGAAATGACAGAAATCTCTTATTCAACATGGATTCACAATTTAGAAATAAAAGAAATAACTAATGATGAGATTATCTTTCATGTAGAATCAGTTTTTCAAAAAGAACTTTTAGAAACTAGATATTACGATTTACTAATAAATGTTTTTAAATTTTTAACAAATAAAACTTACAAAATATCTATAGAACTAGAGGAAAATTCTACAGACTCAAAAGAATCTAAAAGTACAATAGATAATAAATTTGGATACTCAAATACATCATTAAATCCAAGATATACATTCGATTCTTTTGTTGTTGGAAATAACAACAGATTAGCACATGCAGCAGCTCTTGCAGTTACAGAATCTCTTGGTACAGCATATAATCCACTATTTTTATATGGTGGTGTTGGACTTGGTAAAACTCATTTGATGCATTCAATAGGTAATGAAATATTAAAAAATAACAGAAATACAAAAGTTTTATATGTAACATCTGAAAAATTTACTAATGAATTAATAAATGCTATTAAAGATAATACAAATGAGAAGTTCAGAAATAAATATAGAAATATAGATCTTCTTTTAATTGACGATATACAATTTATCGCCAAGAAAGATGCTGTCCAAGAAGAGTTTTTCCACACATTTAACACATTATATGAAAGCGGAAAGCAGATAGTAATATCTAGTGATAAACCTCCAAGAGATATTCAATTACTAGAAGATAGATTAAAATCTAGATTTGAATGGGGACTTATTGCAGATATTTCTAACCCTGATTATGAGACACGTCTTGCAATATTAAGAAAAAAAGCAGATTTAGATCATATAGTTATAGATGATGCAATTTTATCTAATATTGCATCTAAAATAGATTCAAATATCAGAGAATTAGAAGGTGCATTAAATAAAATAGTTGCACATGCTTCTTTAGCAAATATTCCGATTACATTAGAAATGGCAGAGGAATCTATTAACGATATTATTACAAAAAAAGAAAGAGTTATTTCTATAGAATATATACAAGAAGTAGTAGCTAAATATTTTGGAATAGATATTAAAGATATGAAATCATCTAAAAAATCTAATGATATTGTTTTTCCTAGACAAATAGCAATGTATTTATGTAGAAGTATTGCAAATGCTTCATTTCCAAAGATAGGAGATGAGTTTGGTAAAAGAGATCATACTACTGTAATGCATGCTGTGAAAAAAATAGAAAAAGAAATAAAGTCAAATCAAAATACAAAATTAATTGTGGATAATGTGAAAAAGAATTTAACAGCTTAAAATTTATTAAAAAATAAATACTTACAAAGAATAAAAAAAATAAATGTTTTACAAAACATGTTTTTATTTTAACACTTATAATCCTAGATGTACAAGCATTATAAAAGTTAACCACAACCTACATGTTAATTACTTGTATATTATTTGTTTATAAGATAGTTATTAACAACTTTTTTAATAACATGTGTATAAGTATGTCGACTTATTAACAAAAATATCAACACGATTTTTTATACGCAAATAAGATTTACACATACTTTTCCACATTATCCACAACACCTACTACTATTACTACTATAAATATTATATTATTATAAAAGGAGATTTTCGATGAAAATTGTTTGTGAAAAAGAAAAATTAATCAAAGGCATTAATTCCGTAGTAAAAGGAGTATCATCTAAAACAACAATGCCTATATTAGAAGGAATACTTCTACAAACAAATGATAATAAACTTAAATTAACAACATATGATTTAGAAATCGGTATAGAATATATAATATCTTGTGATATTAAAGAAGAGGGTAGTACTGTTGTTAATGCAATTATGTTTAGTGAAATAATAAGAAAACTACCTAATACTGATATATATATTAGTTTAAATGAACAAAATTTATTAGTTATTGAATGTGAAGGATCACTTTATAAACTTGCAACTATGAATCCAGATGAATTTCCTGAACTTCCTAAAATAGATATTCACAATTCTATTGAAATAGAACAAAATAAATTAAAAAATATGGTTAGAAAAACAATTTTTGCAGTTAGTAATGAAGAAAATAGACCAATTTTTACAGGATGTTTATTTGAAATAAAAAATAATAAATTAAATGTAGTTGCTGTAGATGGATTTAGATTAGCATGGAAAAGTGTTTTTTTAGATTCAAAAACTCATGATTTTAGTGCTGTAATTCCAGGAAAAACTTTAAATGAAGTAAATAAAATAATACAAGATTCATTTGATATGGTAAAAATAGGAGTTTCTAAAAACCAAGCATTATTTGAATTAGATGATTGTAAAATTGTTACTAGATTATTAGAAGGAGAATTTTTAAATTACAGAAATGCTATACCAAATGGATTTGAAACAAGAATAAGAGTAAATAAAAATATTTTACAAGATTGTTTTGAAAGAATAAGTTTAATATCATCTTCAAGTATAGAAAAAGAAAAGAAATATCCTGTAAAATTATTTATAGATATAGGTAAATTAACAATTTCTTGTACAAATCAAACAGGTGATGCAAAAGAGGAAATATATTTATCTACAGAAGGAAAGAATTTAGAAATAGGTTTTAATCCAAAATATTATTTAGATGCTCTTAAGTCTATAGATGATGAGGAAATTTTTGTTGATTTTGGAACAAATATTTCTCCTGCTATTATAAGATCTGTAGAAGAAGATGGGGATTATATATATATGATTCTTCCTATAAGACTTAAAGAATAATGAGGTGAAATGAGTGAAAGATTAACTCGGATAAATATGTATATAAAGGAAATAGATTTACAAAATTTCAGAAATTATAATGTGCAAAAAGTACAATTAGATAAGGGTATAAATATTTTTTATGGAGATAATGCTCAAGGTAAAACTAATTTATTAGAAGCTATTTTTCTTTGTTCAATAGGAAAATCTTTTAGAACAAATAAAGATAAGGAATTGATAAATTTTAATAAAGATTATGCAGATATAGAAATATCTTATGAGAAAAAAGATAGAAGTGGAAAAATAAATCTAAGAATAGATGATAAAAAAAGATTTTTAGTAAATAATGTTCCTGTTAAAAAAACAAGTGAAATCATAGGAAATATTTATATTGTACTTTTTACACCAGATGATATAAACATTTTAAAAAATGGTCCATCTAAAAGAAGAAGATTTTTAGATATAATGATTAGTCAACTAAGACCTAAATATATTTATTCTTTAAATCAATATAATAAAATAATTGCACAAAGAAATGCATATTTAAAACAAATAAAATTTAGTGATGTTAATTATAATCTTTTAGATATTTGGGATGAAAATTTATCTATATATGGTGAAAAAATTCATAATTATAGAGAAGAATTTATAAAAAAAATAATAGATAAAATTAATTATATACATGGAAATATTACAAATAAAAACGAAAAAATAGATATACAATATATATATAATTTCAAAGATAGAAAAGACTTTTTAGAGAAATTAAAAAATAATAGAAATTTAGATATAAAAACAGGTATGACAAATGCAGGTATACAAAGAGAAGATTTTGTAATAAGTATAAATGGAAAAAAATTAAATCTATATGGTTCTCAAGGTCAGCATAGAACTGCAGTATTATCACTAAAAATAACAGAATTAGAAATAATAAAAGATGAATTAGAAGAAAAGCCAATTCTTTTGTTAGATGATTTTATGTCTGAATTAGATTCAAAAAGAAGATTAAATTTATTAGATTTAATGGAGAATAATCAAGTAATAATCACATGTACAGAAAAAGGTGTTTTTGATAAGCAGGATATAAATGCTAAGTATTTTTATGTGGATAATGGAATTATAAAATAATTTTGATTTGAAAGGAATTTTGTGATAATATGTATTTGCACATAGGTAAAAATTATATTGTAAATGAAAAAAATGTTATATGTATATTAAATATAGAAACACTTAAATGGGAATTTTATAAAGATTTTCTTAAAACATATAAAGAAAAAATAACAGATATTTCAGGTAATAATGCAAGAACATTAATAATAACAAAAGAAAAAGAAGATTTAAAAATATATATATCAAATATTTTGCCAACAACAATTGCTGGAAGAGTTAAATAGATGAATGGGAGGTAATAAGATGGACAAGTTTGTTCATGAATATAATGCAAATCAAATACAAGTTTTAGAAGGATTAGAAGCTGTTAGGAAAAGACCAGGTATGTATATTGGTAGTGTATCAGCTAGAGGATTACATCACTTAGTATATGAAATTGTGGATAATAGTGTTGATGAAGCTTTAGCAGGATATTGCACAAATATAGAAGTAACAATAGAACCAGGAAATATAATTTGTGTAGAAGATAATGGAAGAGGAATACCTGTGGATAAACATCCTAAAACTGGTATCTCAGCTGCAGAAACAGTATATACAGTTTTACATGCAGGAGGAAAATTTGGTGGAGATAGTGGATATAAAGTTTCTGGAGGTCTTCATGGAGTGGGTGCTTCTGTAGTTAATGCATTATCTGAATGGACAGAAGTAACAATACAAAGAGATGGTGGAATATTTCAAATGAAATTTGCAAGAGGTAAAACTGTTGAATCTCTAAAAAGAATAGGCGATTCAGATAAAACTGGTACAAAGGTTAGATTTCTTGCAGATGATACTATTTTTGAAACAAGGGAATATCAATATGAGGTTTTAGAAAATAGATTTAGAGAAATGGCATTTTTAACAAAAGGTTTGAGAATACATATTCAAGATTTAAGAGAAGAACCTAAAAAAGAAGGAGACTTTCATTTTGAAGGTGGATTAAATTCTTTTGTTGAATATTTAAATAGAAATAAAGAAAAAATAAATCCAAAACCAATATACATAGAAAAAAAAGGCGATTTTCCAGTAGAAATAGCAATACAATATACAACATCTTATAATGAAAATATATTATCATTTGTAAATAACATTAATACTGTAGAAGGTGGTACACATCTAGAAGGTTTTAAAAGATCTTTAACAAAAGTATTTAATGATTATGCTAAAAGCCATAATATTTTAAAAGAAAAAGATAATAATTTGCAAGGTGAAGATATAAGAGAAGGTATTACAGCAGTTATTTCAGTAAAAGTAAAGGAACCTCAATTTGAAGGTCAAACAAAAACAAAACTTGGAAATAGTGAAGTAACAGGTATTGTACAATCTACTATGAATGAACATTTAGCTACATATCTTGAAGAAAATCCTACTGTTGCAAAAGCAATTTTGGAAAAATGTATTAGTGCATCAAGGGCAAGAGAAGCAGCAAGGAAAGCAAGAGAATTAGTAAGAAGGAAAAATTCATTAGAAACATCAACACTTCCAGGAAAATTAGCTGATTGCAGTGAAAAAGATGCAAGTAAATGCGAAGTATATATTGTTGAGGGAGATTCAGCAGGAGGAAGTGCAAAACAAGGAAGAGATAGAAAATTTCAAGCAATATTACCTTTATGGGGAAAGATGCTAAATGTTGAAAAATCAAGACCAGAAAAAATATACAATAATGATAAATTAAATCCTGTAATAGTAGCAATAGGTGCTGGAATTGGAAATGATTTTGATATTACAAAAATTAGATATGGAAAAGTTATAATAATGGCAGATGCCGATGTTGATGGTGCACATATTAGAACTTTATTATTAACATTTTTCTTTAGATATATGAGACCACTCATTGAAAATGGTAATGTATATTTAGCTCAACCGCCATTATATAAATTATCAAAAAGAGGTATGAAAGACATATACTGCTATACAGATGAGGAAATGACAGCAAAATTAAACGAAATCGGTAGAGAAAATGTAAATATTCAAAGATATAAAGGTTTGGGAGAAATGAATCCAGAACAGCTATGGGATACAACAATGAATCCTGAAACAAGAATTTTAGTACAAGTTAAATTAGAAGATGCAATAAAAGCAGATGAAATTTTTACAATATTAATGGGAGATGAAATAGCACCACGTAGAAAATTTATTGAGGAAAATGCAAAATATGTTAAAAACTTAGATATATAAATTAATAGCATGTAGGAAATTATAACCTACATGCTATTATCATAAAGCTAATATTAATCTTTGCTCAAACTAATATACATAGTTTTTTCACCTAATATATATTGCTATATAAATAAGCAATAAACCACATATATTAATCAGTTGCTCGACTATAAAAACACCACGAATAACTATATTCATCCATAAAGGACTAATAATAACCATTAATAATTAGATATTAATATAATCTTAACTCAGCTATATTACATATAATTTAACCATTATACCAAATAGCTTACATACACATAATATAACCTTATCGCCGACTTATTATAATCTATTTTTAATAAACCACAATAAATCTTTGCTCGAATATTATTAAACTATTATAAATCTAATAATACTCTTTGTTCAACTAATAGAAACCTTATGTCAATATTATATGCGAAATTAAAATTTATATACACAAAATAAAAAATTTTTTTGAATATTTTTTATTTAACAAAAATAGATTGTATAAAGGATTGATGTATATGAGTTTTAATATTATAAAAACTGATAAGAAATATTATTCTTATAGATTAGAAAATGATTGTGAATATATGAGTTATGAGTATGAAAATTTTTTCTATAATGATTTTGGGAAAAGTGTTTTAGGTAGAAAGATATTTTTTATTAGATTAGGAATAGGTAAAAATAAGAAATTAATAATTACAGGTTGTAATGCAAATGATTATTATATAAGTTTAGCAATAATGTGTTTTATAGAAAAGTTTTTGCAAAAATTGAAAAATAAAGAAATTTATATTGGGTATAATCTTGAAGAATTGTGGAATGAATATAGTTTTTATTTTATACCAATGTTAAATCCAGATGGAATAGATTTATGCCTTAGAGATAAAGGTGTAATGTTAGATAATAGATATAATTATATTTGGAAACCATATGAGGATAATTTAGATATGTGGAAAGCAAATATAAGAGGTGTGGATTTATTATATAATAATAAATTTTTATGGAAAAAGAAATATAAATATTTAGCAAAAAAGAAGATGTGTATTCCTGGTCCTTGTGATTATCCAGGAGTAAATGAATGTTCAGAAAGTGAGATAATTTATTTAAATAAGTTTAAAAAAATGATGAAATTTAATAAGATAATGTATATAGAATGTGGAAAAAGGGTAGGGAAAATTGATTATAAGTACTTAATAAATCAGATTGAAAATATTGTGTTAAATTAGCAGAGTATTTTATACTTAATATTTTAAAAATCATTTTTAGAAACAACTATTTCATCTGATATCTTTTTGAAGCCTAAACTTTTAGCTAATTTTATGGAAAATATATTTTTGTTTTCTACCCAATAAATAGGTAGGATATTATTTTTTAATGCTTCTCGACTTATTTTTTCTACTATCATTTTACCATATCCTTTATTTTGATATTTATCAACTGTTTGTATTATAATATTTCCCATACCATAATTTATATTAGATATATAACCCATTGAAACAATTTTATTATCTTCTATAATTCCATTTAGAAAAAAATTTCTAGAAAGTTCTTGCCATTTTTTTTCTTTATATTCATTATTTCTAGATTTACTAAATGAATTGTAGTATTCTTTTTTGTGTTCATTTTTTATGTTTATAACATTTGTAATATCAATATTATTTTTAACTTCATTTTTATACATTCTATACATTTCTTTTATATTAAATTTTTGAATTTCATTTTTAAATAATAATTTGATATTATCTTTAATTTCTTCTTTATTTGTAATATTTTTTATTTTTATATTATTTAAAAAAATATCATAATAATTTTCTTCTAAAGAAAAAAATACTTTATCATCAATAAAAGAAATTATAATAGGATAATGATATTTATTGTTTATAATTTCTTTCCTTTTTCTTAAACATATTTTTTTATCTTCTTTAATTTCTAAATATTTATAATATAAATTTAAAAATTCCACTTTTCAATTCCTTTTATTAATTTAATTTTAAGTTTTAGAATATTATACTATATATTTTTTTTAAGTAAACTATTTATTAAAAATTTATAAGTAGATGTTACAATTTACAGTATGCGATTTTGAAATAATATTATTTCAAAATCTAATAAAATAGTTGTAGGGGAAAGCAGTGTTCGCCCGAACTACAGAGGCATTCTTCAAAAATTTAAAATATAAATTATAGAAGAGAATGTCGAAAAAAGTCAATCAAATTTTGTTGACTAACAGTATAAAAATAATTATAATAGGACAAAAGGAGTTATAATGAAAGAGAAAATAGAATCAGTACAAAATTGGTTACCTTTTATTAATATAACAGAAGATGGAATTATAAAATTAAAAGAAATGTCCTATGTTAAAATTTTAAAGGTATATCCAATAAATTATAATTTAAAATCCAATTTAGAAAAAGAAGCAATTTTAAATTCTTATAAATTATTTTTAAAAACATGTGATTTTGATATTCAAATTTTAATTCAAAGTAATAAAGAAGATTTATCTAAACATATTTCCAAAATATTAAAACAATGTGAAAAAGAAAATGAAAAATTAAATATTTTTGCAAATAAATATGTTAATTATATTCAAAAAATTAATTCTGAAAAAAAATCATCTTGTAAAAATTTTTATATTCTAATTAAAAATATCCATGAAAACAAAAAAGAAATAAATGAAAATAATGAAAAAATTTTAATATCTAATTTAAATGATAAATATTTTAAAATAAAAGAATGTTTATCAAGATGTGGAAATTTAGTTGTAGATTGTAATGAAAAAGAGGAGGTGGAAAAAATAATTAGTTCATTTTTAAATAATACAAATCAATAAGGAGGTAAAGTGAAAGAAGAAAAATTAAAATTTTATGAAGGCTGTATAAACATAAAAGATAAAATTGCATGTTCTTATATTAATACAAAATATCCAAAATATATTGAAATAGATAACACATATTATTCAGGTTTAATAATATCAAATTATAATAGAAGTTTTAATGATTTATTATTAAGAAAATTAATTGATACAAATATAAATATGAATATATCAATATTTTATGAAAAACAAGACACATATAAAACAATAAGAGATTTAACGTATCATATAGGAAATGTTAGTGTAGATTTACAAACAATAAATAAAAATAGACAAGATATAGACATTGCAGCCTTTACATATGATGATGCAAAATACATTAGAAAAGAAATGCAAGTAAATAATGAGGATTTATATTTTCTATATATTTATATAATTGTTTTTTCACAAGATAAAAAAGAATTAAAATATTTATTAAACAAAATAGAAGGAATTTGCCAAAGTATAGGAATGATGCCGAGGTCAGCTAATTTCAGGCAGGAACAAACATTTTTATCATGTAACCCATATATGATAAATAGTGAGGATATTAAAATTACAGCAAAAAGAAATGTTTTAACAAGTAGTTTAATATCTACATATCCTTTTATATCATCATCTATATTTGATGAAAATGGTATTTTTATAGGAACAAATATATATAATAATTCATTAGTTTTTATAGATAGATATAATAAAGAAAAATATAAAAATGCTAATATGTGTATATTTGGTACAAGTGGTGCAGGTAAATCATTCTATGTAAAATTGCAAATATTAAGATATAGATTATTAGGATTAGAACAATATATTATTGATCCAGATAGAGAGTACACAAATATTTGTAATCAAATAGATGGTACAATACTAAAAATAGGACCATCATCTAATACATATATAAATGTTTTTGATATAAGAAAAGAAAGTATAGAAGAAAACAATGGGTATTTAGCTACAAAAATAGGAAAATTAATTGGATTTTTTAATTTGATTTTTGGAAGTTTAGATGAAGAAGAAAAAGCAATTTTAGAAGAAAAATTAATTATTTGCTATAACGAAAAAGGAATTACTTTTGATGATAAAACATTATACAATATAGAAAAAGATAAAATTAATATAAACCCTTCATTTAAAGGAACAAAACAAATGCCTATATTAGAAGATTTATATAGAATTTTAGGAAGAGATATAAGAACAAAAAATTTACAAACAAAATTAATACCATTTGTAAAAGGATCTTTAAAATTTTTTAATAATTATACAAATGTAAAATTAGATAATAAATTAATAATTGCAGATGTTTATGAATTAGGTGAAGAAAATTTAAAATTTGGAATGTATATTTTCATCGAGCTATTTTGGGATAAAATAAAAAAAGATAGAAATATAAAAAAAGCAATATACTTAGATGAAATTTGGAGACTAATAGGAGTTACATCAAATAAAGATGTAGCAAGTTTTATATATAAAATATTTAAAACAATAAGAAAGTATGGAGGAAGTGCAGTTGCTATTACACAAGACGTATCTGATTTATTCAGTTTAGATAATGGAACATATGGAAAAAGTATTTTAAATAATTCTAGCATAAAAACATTTTTTTCATTAGAGGAAGAAAATATCTTATTACTTGAAAAATATACTAATTTATCAGAAAAAGAAAAAATAGAAATAAAATCATTAAAAAGAGGTGAATGTTTATTATTTGCAGGAAATGATCATATACTTACAAAAATAGAAAGTGATGATTTTGAAAAAGAAATAATAAAATAAAAGGAGAATTAAATATGAATATAATTACAGCTTTATCTAATACAGAATTACATGAAGAACTAAAAAAAGTAAATGAATTTAATATATTATCAAAAGATATACAATATCAAGAAGGAGTAATTGAAACATTAAAAGAAATACATAAAGTTGATATATTAATAATGAGTGAAACAATTCCAGGAGAATTAAATATATATGAATTTATTAATAAAATAAAAAAAGAAAATAAAAATTTAAAAATAATAATTTTTTTAAAAGAAAAAAAGGAAGAATTAGAAATATTTTTATATTCAAAAGGAATACATGATATATATTATGATAATAAAATAAATATAAATGAATTTATAAAAAATATAAAAGAAAAAAATAAAATAAATAAAATAGAAAATAAGATACAAAAAATAAATGATAATAAATTATTTCAAATAATTAGAATTATAAAAAAATTAAAAAATAAAAATAAAAAAAATAAAATTATTTCTATAATTGGAACACATGGAAGTGGAAAAAGTGTTTTTTCAATTAATTTAGTTAAATCTATAAAAAATAAAAAAGTTTTATTAATCGATTTTGATATAATTAATAATTCTATTCATACACTACTCGGTGTAAAAAAATATCCAGTAAATATAAATAAGGAAAAAATAGAGATAGATGATTTAATAATAAAAATAAATAATAATATAAATTTAATATGTGGATTAGATTTAATTTATAAAAAAAATCAAAAAATAAAAGAAGAAGAAATAAAAAATATTTTTACAAAATTAAATAATATTTATGATTATATAATTGTGGATACATCATCAGAATGTTTTTTTGATTATACAAAATTTATAATACGAAATTCTGATATTAGTTTATTTCTTGTGGAAAGTAATTTAATAGAAATAGAAAAATCAAAAAAATTATTGGACATGTATATAAAAAATTGGAATATAAAAAAAGAAAAAATAAAAATTATAATGAATAAACAAAATAAAAATTCTATATATAAAAAAATATTAAAAAATATATTTACAGATTTTAATATTATAGGAGAAATAAAATACAGTGATAATTATAATACATTAATAAATAAAAATTTTAATTATTATATGAATAACAAAATAAAAAGAGAATTTTTAAATGTTATAAAAATTATACAATAAAAAATAATTACAAAGGAGGATTATGGAAGGTATATTAGATAAAAATATTGAAAAAGAAATAAATAATAATATAGAAGAAAATAATATAACAATAGATGCTCAAAAAAGTTTTTTAGAAACAACATTTGGAAAAACAATAAATGCAGGAATAGATATTGCAATAAAAGCTTTATTACCAGATTTTATAGAAGATCAAATAATAGAAGTAAAAGATGTATTATTAAGCGAGGGCTTAAAAGATGGAGTAAAAACACTGATAGACTCAGCTGTGGATTTAGGAAAAAGTACACTTGGAATTTTCACAGGTAAATTTGAAAATATTTCACAAGTAGAAACAGTAGTAAAAAATGGTGGAATATTAGATGGAATTTCTGGATTATTAGATAAAGCAATAGATAAAGCACAGAGTAAAGATTTAATTAACAATACTGTTGCTAAACTGTTGAAAAAGGGTAAGGAAACTATAGTTAAAACTGTGAATGATAATATAGAAAAATCTATTACAAATCAAATTGAGGCAGTGGAAAAAGTAAATGAATATTCAGAAAAGTGGAATACATATTATGAAGAAAGAGATTTTAATAAAATGGACAAGGAATATAATAAAATAAAAAATAAATTAGAGGAATTAGTTCCTTTAGAAAATGTAATAAAAAAGGCAAGAGAAATTGAAAATTTACACATGTTAATAAAAAATAGAGGTGGAAATTTTGAAATATCAAATGAGGAGTTAGAATTAGCAAAAGTATTGGCATATTAATTGTAAGTGAAAATATTATATTATCAATATAGTAGGTAAAGTGTTCTACTAATATAATAAAATAGATGGGACATACGCCATTTGGTGGATTTTATTTTCACTCTCACAGCTGTAGGGGGGCGAACAGTGTTCGCCCGCACTACAGAGCCATTTCTCAAAAAAATTTAAAATATTAATTCTACCTCTGAATATTTACAATATATTAAGTTCTATTTTGTATAAAACTTGCATATTTCCTTACAGTTTAGTATAATACAAAAGTAGAATAAATTGTGGAAAGAGGTAAATGTAATGGACGAAATACAAGAAAATATTATACAAAGAAATATAGAAGAAGAAATGAAAACCTCCTATATAGATTATGCTATGAGTGTTATAGTAATGCGTGCATTACCTGATGTTAGAGATGGACTAAAACCTGTGCATAGAAGAATTTTATATTCTATGTATGAAGATGGAATAACATCTGACAAACCATACAGGAAATGTGCAAACACAGTTGGATCAGTTTTAGGAAGATATCATCCACATGGTGATAGTTCTGTATATGATGCAATGGTAAGAATGGCTCAAGATTTTTCATTGAGATATCCACTTATTGATGGACATGGAAATTTTGGTTCTATAGATGGTGATGGAGCTGCAGCTATGAGGTATACAGAAGCAAGAATGGCTAAAATTTCAGAACATATGTTAACAGATATTGAAAAAAATACTGTGGATTTTATGCCAAACTATGATGATAGATTGCAAGAACCTACTGTTTTACCTGCCAAAATACCAGCATTGTTAGTAAATGGTTCTTCAGGAATTGCTGTTGGAATGGCAACAAATATTCCACCACATAATTTAAAAGAAGTAATTGATGGTATTATAAAAATAATTGATGAAGATAATGTAACAGATGAAGATTTGATGTCAGTTATAAAAGGTCCAGATTTTCCTACAGAAGGTATAATTTTAGGAAGAGAAGGAATAAAGGAAGCATATACAACAGGTAAGGGAAAAATAACAGTAAGAGCAGAGACTGAAATAGAAGAAATGAGTAATAATAAGCAAAGAATAATTGTTTCATCTTTACCATATCAAGTTAATAAAGCAAGATTAATAGAAAACATTGCTAATTTAGTAAGAGATAAAAGAATAGAAGGAATAGCAGATTTAAGAGATGAATCAGATAGAAAAGAAAAGGTAAGAATAGTAATAGAATTAAAAAGAGATGCTAATGCACAAGTTGTATTAAACCAATTATATAAAAATACACAAATGCAAGACACTTTTGGAATAATATTATTAGCTTTAGTAGATGGTGAACCAAAAATTTTAACACTAAGACAATGCTTAGATTATTATTTAGATCATAGAAAAACTGTAGTGTTAAGAAGAACAAAGTTTGAATTAGATAAAGCAGAAGCTAGAGCTCATATATTAGAAGGATTAAAAATTGCATTAGATAATATAGATGAAGTAATTAATATTATAAGGTCTTCATATGATGATGCAAAAGAAAGATTAATGGAAAGATTTGGTCTTACAGATATTCAAGCACAAGCAATATTAGATATGAGATTAAAAACATTATCTGGATTGCAAAGAGAAAAAATAGAAGAAGAATATGAAGAATTAATGAAATTAATTGCTCATTTAAAAGAAATATTAGCAAGTGAAAAATTAGTTTTTGATATTATAAAAGAAGAGTTAATAGAAATAAGAGAAAAATTTGGTGATGAGAGAAAAACAAAAATAGTAGCCAAAGAAGGCGAAATAAATATTGAAGATTTAATTAAAGAAGAACAAAATGTAATAGCATTAACACATTTTGGATATATAAAGAGAATGCCTGTAGATACATATAAGAGCCAAAAAAGAGGAGGAAAAGGAATATTAGGTATAACTACAAGGGATGAAGATTTTGTTAAAGAAATATTTACTGCTTCTACACATGATACAGTATTATTCTTTAGCAATAAGGGTAAATTATATAAATTAAGAGGATATGAAATTCCTGAGGCAGGAAGAACAGCAAAAGGTACAGCAATTATTAATTTATTAAGTTTAGACCCAGGAGAAAAAATATCAGCAATTATTCCTATACCAGTGTTTGCTGAAGGAAAATATCTATTATTTGCAACAAGAAATGGATTTATAAAGAAAACCCCAGTTGATGAATATAAAACAGCAAGAAAAACAGGATTGCAAGCAATTACATTGAGAGAAAATGATGAAGTAATAGATGTAAGATTAACAGATGGAGAAGATAATGTTGTTTTAGTAACAAGAAAAGGTTTATCAATTACATTTGATGAAAAGAATGTACGACCAATGGGAAGAAAATCTCAAGGAGTAATAGGTATTAAATTAAATGAAGATGATTATGTAATTGGAATGGAATCTATAATAGGTGGAAGTAAATCAACATTACTTGCAATAACGGAAAATGGATTTGGAAAAAGAACAGAATTAGATGAATATAGAGTACAAACAAGAGGCGGAAAAGGTGTAATAACATATAAAATTACTCCAAAAACAGGTGATTTAGTAGGAATAAGAATTGTTGATGAAACAGATGACATTATGCTTATAACAGATACAGGTACTATTATAAGAATGAATGTAAAAGATATAAGTATACTTGGAAGATCAACACAGGGTGTTACTTTAATGAGAACAAATGAAGGTAAAGTAGTAAGTATAGAAAAAATATCTGAAAAAGAAGTATAAAAATAGAGTTTTAAATAAATCGAGTAGAGGATTTTTCCACTACTCGATTTAATAATAGTATATAGAAATTTACTATTATAGAATAGTAAGTATAATTAAAAATTAATAAAAATGATATTATAAATTATACGTGGAGGTTTGGTATGATAGATTTTACAGAATGTGAAATGAATAGATTTAAATATTATGGGGGAAAAAATGGTAGAAAGATATGTATAATATATAATGGAGAAAATTATATGTTAAAATTTCCAGTAATAAATGAAGGAATATCAAAACATGGATATTCAAATAATTGTATTTCTGAATATATATCTTGTAATATTATGAAAACTTTGGGATTAAAAGTACAAAATACAATATTAGGTACATATAAATCAAATAATATAATTAAAGTTGTAGTGGCATGTAAAGATTTTACAACAAAAGGGGCAATATTAAAACAATTTGCAGAATTAAAAAATAGTCAAATAGAAAGCTTAAAAAATGGATATGGGACAGAATTAAGTGAAGTAATAGAAACTATTGAACAACAACAAATATATGATGTAAAAAATTTGAAAGAATTCTTTTGGAATATGTTTATAGCAGATTGTTTATTAGGAAATTATAATAGACATAATGGAAATTGGGGATTTTTAATAAATGAAGCAGAAAAGAAAATTGAAATTGCTCCAATATATGATTGTGCTTCATGTTTATATCCACAATTAACAGATGAAAGAATAGAAGAAATTATAAATGATAAGGAAGAAATGGAAGCAAAAGTATTTGTTTTTCCAACTTCAGCATTAAAGATAAATGATAAAAAAATAAATTATTACGAATACATAAGTAGTTTAAAAAATAAAGATTGCAATGATGCATTAGTAAGATTATTTAGTAAGATTAATTTAAAAGAAATAAATAAAATAATAGATAATACAGATTATATATCAGAAATTAGAAAAGATTTTTATAAAAAAATTATAAAGATGAGATATGAAAAAATATTAATGTATAGTTATAAAAAATTAGTTTAAAAAAAGTAATATAATTTTATTAGTAAATTTTACAATTCACGGCATACGATTTTGAAATATTGTTATATCAAAATCTATAAATCATAACATAAAAAAATATAATAGAATGTTTGTAGGGGCGAACATTGTTCGCCCGCACTACAAAGATATTTCTCAAAAAAAAAAATTATTATAAAAAAAGCAATATAATTATGTTAGTAAATGTTACAATATAAAACATATTGCTTTTTTCTGCTTTTTATTAAATTATAAATAAATTTTTATATATTCTATTTTTAAAAATAAATAATTGATATTAAAAAAAAGCAAATTCAAATATATTTAATTTTATTAAATATATTTGAAAAATACAAAAATAAAAATACAAAAATAAAAATACAAAAATAAAAATACAAAAATAAAAATACAAAAATAAAAATACAAAAATAAAAATA
>CALXAP010000006.1 GCA_944386325.1 uncultured Clostridia bacterium | reverse complement strand
ATAAAAGAGATAATAAAGGTATTAGAAGAAGAAGGAATAGGAAAAGAAATAATAAAAAGAAGCGGAAGTATATTAGCTTGTGGTAAAGCAAAAGAAATAAAAGAGATAATAAAGGTATTAGAAGAAGAAGGAATAGGAAAAGAAATAATAAAAAGAAGCGGAAGTATATTAGCCCTAGGCAAAGCAAAAGAAATAAAAGAGATAATAAAGGTATTAGAAGAAGAAGGAATAGGAAAAGAAATAATAAAAAGAAATGGAACTATATTGGTACAAGGTAAAGCAGAAGAAATAAAAGAAATAATAAAAGTATTAGAAGAAGAAGGAATAGGAAAAGAAATAATAAAAACAAATGGAGATATATTAGCAAAAGGTAAAGCAAAAGAAATAAAGGAAATAATAGAAGTGTTGGAAGAAGAAGGAATAGGAAAAGAAATAATAAAAACAAATGGAACTATATTAGCACGAGGCAAAGCAAAAGAAATAAAGGAAATAATAGAAGTGTTGGAAGAAGAAGGAATAGGAAAAGAAATAATAAAAAGAAGTGGAAGTATATTGGTACAAGAAAAAGCTAGTAAGATAAGAGAAAAAATAAATTATATGAGATTAAGAAAACTTGATGAAGAATATGCATCGAAAAGAAAAATGCAAATGTATTCTTTAAATAAAAACACTGAAAACTTAAAAATCAATGATATAGAGAAAGAAGGAAAAATTTTAAAGAAAATGATGGAAAAAGATATAGAAAGATAATATAAATATACATAGTTACTATTCACGGCATACGATTTTGATATGATAATATTTCATAAATTTTTCGGCTCAATACGATATTTAAGAATTTGTAATATAATTTAATGCGCCTCTTTCATTCAGGCTCAAAATCAAAGATTTTGCCCATGAACATTCCTCATTAAATTATATAACAAATTCTATAAACATCTCCAATCGCATTCAAAATTTATTCAATATTATTATATCAAAATCTTTATATATTTTATTAGCTGTGAATTGTAACCTATACATACAAAATTAGCATAAAAATATTAACACACATATTGACAATTATATAGTAATTGTGATATAGTAAACAAAGCTATATTGAGATGACAAACGACATTTTTATTAATACATTTAAATTCTAAAGATAATTCAAAAATATTTAAATTCTAAATAGTATACTTTTCTAAAATTTAAAAGTTAAGGTGATTATTATAAAAAAAGAGTTTGTTATACTAATTAAATAAAGAAAAATATTAAAGGTAAGTTGGTAAAAAAAGTATCTGCCAACATGCCTTTTTGTTGCCTAGATAACAACTTAAAAAATACAAAAATAGAGGAATTAAATAGAAATAATTATATGGAGTAAAAATTGATAGGCAGTAAAATTTTTATTTTATATAACATTTTTATTTAAGAGGGACTTTTTTGTGCTTTTTTTAAGTAATATAAATCTGCTAAAAAATTATTAAAGTGTGAGTATTCACAACTTAAATAGGGGTGATTTTTTTGTTAACAGATGTAATACATGAAAAAGCTATACGTAAAACATTTGCAAGAATTGGCGATTTTATTGAAATGCCAAATTTAATTAAGGTACAAAAGGATTCATATGAGTGGTTTTTAAAAGAAGGACTAGGAGAAGTTTTAGAGGACATTTCTCCAATTGAGGATTATTCAGGAAATTTAGTTCTTGAATTTTTCGATTACTATATGGAAGACAAAACAAAATATACAATAGAAGAGGCAAAAGAAAGAGATACTACATATTCATCAAGATTACATGTAAAAGTAAGACTAATAAATAGAGAAACTGGTGAAATAAAAGAACAAGAAATATACTTAGGCGATTTCCCACTTATGACAGATAGTGGAACATTTATAATAAATGGTGCAGAAAGAGTTGTAGTAAGTCAGTTGGTTCGTTCACCTGGATGTTATTATGCATCAGATTATGATAAAACAGGTGCTAAATTGTTTACTGCTACTGTAATGCCAATAAGAGGTGCATGGCTTGAGTATGAAACAGATGCTAATGATGTATTTTATGTAAGAATTGATAGAACAAGAAAATTGCCAGTAACATGTTTATTAAGAGCAATTGGACTTGCTACAGATGAACAAATAATTCAATTCTTTGGTGATGACAAAAAAATTATAGCAACAATAAATAAAGACCCTGTAAAAACTGTTGATGAAGCATTAATAGAGATATATAAAAAATTAAGACCAGGAGAATTACCAACAGTTGATGCAGCAAGAAATTTATTTAATGGATTATTTTTTGATAATAGAAGATATGATTTAGCAAAAGTTGGTAGATACAAATATAATAAAAAATTAGACTTAGCAAGTAGAATAAAAAATCAAATTGCTTTTGAAGACATAATAAATAAAGAAACAGGAGAAGTTATTGTTGAAAAAGATGAAGTAATAACACCTGAAAAAGCAGAAGAAATAAAGAACTTGGGAATAAATATAGTAGACATAAAAGTAAATGATAAAAAGGTAAGAGTAATAGGAAATGGAACAGTTAATATTAATAAGTATTTAGATATAGATTTATCAGATTTACATATAAAAGAAGATGTAAATTATGAAGTATTAAAAAATATAATAGAAACAACAGAGCCAGAAAAATTAAAAGAAGAAATAAAAAATAGAATACATGAATTAGTTCCAAAACATGTAACAACAGAAGATATGCTAGCTTCTGTAAACTATCTATTAAATTTACAATATGATTTAGGAAATGTAGATGATATAGATCATTTAGGTAATAGACGTATAAGATGTGTTGGGGAATTATTGCAAAATCAATTTAGAATAGGTTTAACAAGATTAGAAAGAGTTGTTCGTGAGAGAATGACAATACAAGATTTAGATGTTGTAACACCTCAAACATTAATAAATACAAAACCAATCACATCATCAATTAAAGAGTTTTTCGGAAGCTCACAATTATCACAATTTATGGATCAAACAAATCCATTATCAGAATTAACACATAAAAGAAGAATTTCAGCATTAGGACCAGGTGGATTATCAAGAGAAAGAGCAGGATTCGAGGTTAGAGACGTACATTATACACATTATGGTAGATTATGTCCTATAGAGTCACCAGAAGGACCAAATATAGGATTGATATCTGCATTATCATCTTTTGCTGTAATAAATGAATATGGTTTTATAGAAACACCATATAGAAAAGTAAATAAAGAAACAGGACAAGTAACAGATGAAGTTGTATATATGTCTGCAGATGAAGAAGAAGGAAAAATAATTGCACAAGCTACAGAACCTGTTGATGAACAAGGAAGATTTATAAATAATAGAATAAAAGTTAGATACTTAGATGAAGTAACAGAAGTTGAAAAAAATAAAGTAGATTATGTAGATATTTCGCCAAAGCAATTAGTTTCTGTTGCAGCAGCGATGATTCCATTCTTAGAGCATGATGATGCTAACCGTGCGTTGATGGGTGCAAACATGCAACGTCAAGCAGTTCCTTTAATGATTTCAGATTCACCTATTGTTGGTACAGGTATAGAATATAGAGCTGCAAAAGATTCTGGAATAATGGTTTTAGCAAAAGAATCTGGAACAGTTGAAAGAGTTACAGGTGACGAAATTGTTATCAAAAATATAAATGGAAATAGAGACACATATAAACTACGTAAATTCAAAAGAACAAATGGTGGAACATGTATTAATCAAAGACCAATAGTTAAAAAAGGTGAAAAAGTTAATAAAAATGATGTAATTGCAGATGGACCTTCAACACAAAATGGTGAAATGGCACTTGGTAAAAATGTTTTAATAGCATTTACAACTTGGGAAGGTTACAATTACGAGGATGCTATATTATTAAATGAAAGATTAGTTAAAGAAGATGTATATACTTCAATACATATAGAAGATTATGATTGTGAATGTAGAGATACAAAATTAGGACCAGAAGAAATAACTAGAGATATACCAAATATAGGAGAAGATAGCTTAAAAGACTTAGATGAAAATGGAATAATAAGAATAGGAGCAGAGGTTAGACCAGGAGATATACTAGTTGGAAAAGTAACACCAAAAGGAGAAACAGAACTTACAGCAGAGGAAAGATTATTAAGAGCAATATTTGGTGAGAAAGCAAGAGAAGTAAGAGACACATCTTTGAGAGTACCTCATGGTGAAGCTGGAACAATAGTTGATGTAAAAGTATTTACAAGGGAAAATTCAGATGAATTAGCACCAGGAGTAAATCAAGTAATAAGAGTATATATAGCACAAAAAAGAAAAATCTCTGTTGGAGATAAAATGGCTGGACGTCATGGAAATAAAGGTGTTATATCAAGAATATTACCTGAAGAAGATATGCCATTTATGCCAGATGGAACTCCAGTTGATATAGTGTTAAACCCATTAGGTGTGCCATCTCGTATGAATTTAGGACAGGTTTTAGAAGTTCACTTAGGTGCAGCTGCTAGAATGTTAGGAATAAAAGTTGCAACACCAGTATTTGATGGAGCAACAGAAGAAGATATAGAAGAATTATTGAAAAAAGCTGGATTAAGAGAAGATGGAAAAACAATACTTTATGATGGAAGAACTGGAGAACCATTTGATAAACCTATAACAGTAGGTGTTATGTATATGTTAAAACTTCACCACTTGGTAGATGATAAAATACATGCTCGTTCAACAGGACCATATTCATTAGTTACTCAACAACCACTAGGAGGTAAAGCACAATTTGGTGGACAACGTTTTGGAGAGATGGAAGTTTGGGCATTAGAAGCATATGGTGCAGCATATACATTACAAGAAATTTTAACAGTAAAATCAGATGATGTTGTAGGAAGAGTAAAAACATATGAAGCAATTGTTAAAGGTGAAAATATTCCAGAACCTGGAGTACCAGAAAGCTTTAAAGTTTTGGTAAAAGAATTACAAAGTTTAGGGCTAGATATAAGATTATATTCTCAAGATGATAAAGAAATAGAAATTAAAGAAAATATAGACGATGCTATAGATTTTAATTTAGATAATTTAAAAGAGCCAAAAATAGATCCAGTAGAAGATGTTGAAGAACCAGTAGATGATGATATAGTTGAAGAAGATGAAGATAGTGAAGACTTTTTAGAAAGTGATATATTAAATGAAGATATTTATGATGATTTAGCACAAGATAATATATTAAATGATCAAGATATATTAGATGATGAAGATAAAATGTAAAAACTATTAATTGAATAGAATATAAACATACTATGAAGATGGCAACATGTCTGCTCGAGCGGTGTATATCTAAATAGTAGTTTATATTCAAAAAACTTTAATGTTAATTAAGAGGGGGCAAAAATTTTAATGGAAGAATTAGAAATTTTTGATAAAATAAAAATAGGATTAGCTTCCGATGAAAAAATAAGAGAATGGTCAAAAGGGGAAGTTAAAAAACCAGAGACAATAAATTATAGAACATTAAAGCCAGAAAAAGATGGATTATTTTGTGAAAAAATATTTGGACCAACAAAAGACTGGGAATGTCATTGTGGAAAATATAAAAGAGTTAGATATAAAGGAATAGTGTGTGATAGATGTGGTGTTGAAGTAACAAAATCAAAGGTTAGAAGAGAAAGAATGGGTCATATTGAACTTGCAGCACCAGTTGCACATATATGGTATTTTAAAGGAATACCAAGCAGAATAGCATTAATATTAGATATTTCACCAAGAAGTTTGGAAAAAGTAATATATTTTGCATCATATATTGTTACTGATAAAGGAACATCTGGGTTAACAAAATGCCAGATATTAACTGAAAAAGAATATCATGAAGCAGAAGAAAAATACGGAAAAGGTTCTTTTAAGGCTCAAATGGGTGCAGAAGCATTATTAAAATTATTATCAGAAGTAGATGTTGAGAAATTATCAGAACAAATAAAAAAAGAATTGGAAAAAGCAAGTGAGCAAAAAAAGGTAAAATTAATAAAAAGATTAGATACTGTAGAATCATTTAGATTATCAGGAAACAAACCTGAATGGATGATTATGAATGTAGTACCAGTAATTCCACCAGAATTGAGACCAATGGTTCAATTAGACGGTGGTAGATTTGCAACATCAGATTTAAATGATTTATATAGAAGAGTAATAAATAGAAATAACAGATTAAAAAGACTATTAGAATTAGGTGCTCCAGAAATAATTGTAAGAAATGAAAAAAGAATGTTACAAGAATCTGTAGATGCATTAATAGATAATAGTAGACGTGGTAGACCAGTTACAGGAGCTGGTAATAGACCACTTAAATCACTTTCTGATTTACTTAAAGGAAAACAAGGTAGATTTAGACAAAATCTATTAGGTAAGAGAGTTGACTATTCTGGACGTTCTGTTATAGTTGTAGGTCCAGAATTAAAAATATATCAATGTGGACTTCCAAAGGAAATGGCAGTAGAATTATTTAAACCTTTTGTAATGAAAGAATTAGTAGGAAGAGGAATAGCTCATAATATAAAAAATGCAAAGAGAATGGTTGAAAAATTAAGACCAGAAGTATGGGATATATTAGAGGATGTTATAAAAGATCATCCAGTAATGTTAAACCGTGCTCCTACATTACATAGATTGGGAATACAAGCATTTGAACCAATTTTAGTTGAAGGTAGAGCTATAAAATTACACCCATTAGTATGTACTGCATTTAATGCTGACTTTGATGGAGACCAAATGGCTATACATGTGCCTTTATCACCAGAAGCACAAGCCGAAGCTAGATTTTTAATGTTATCTGTTAATAATTTATTAAAACCACAAGATGGTAAACCAGTTACAGTTCCAACACAAGATATGATATTAGGTAGTTATTATTTAACTATGCAAATAGATGGTGAAAAAGGTGAAGGAATGTACTTTAGTAGTACAGATGAAGCTATAATGGCTTATCAAAATAATGATGTTGAATTACATGCTAAAGTAAAAATAAGAATGTTTAAAACATTAGATGATGGAACAGTTAAATATAAAGCAATCGAAACAACAGTTGGTAGAGTTATATATAATGAAGGAATACCACAAGATTTGGGATTTGTAGATAGATCTGATCCAGAAAAAGAGTTTGATTTAGAAATAGATTTTCCTGTTATTAAAAAGAATTTAGGAACAATTATAGCAAAATGTATAAATAAACATGGATTATCTGTAACTGCAGAAGTATTAGATTATATAAAAGCAATAGGATTTAAATATTCAACAAAAGGTGCTATAACAGTTAGTGTTGCTGATGTTGCAGTGCCAGAAGCTAAAAAAGCAATATTAGAAAAAGCAGAACATGATAAAGATGAAATATTAAAGCAATATAGACGTGGTTTAATAACAGAAAATGAAAGATATGAAGCTGTTATTAAAATATGGGAAGATGTAACAAACCAAGTTACAGAAGCTATGAAGGATAATTTTGATGATTTGAATCCAATTTATATGATGGCTCAATCTGGTGCTAGAGGTAATATGAATCAATTAAGACAAATTGCAGGTATGCGTGGACTTATGGCAAATACTTCTGGTAAAGCAGTTGAAATACCAATAAAATCTTGCTTTAGGGAAGGACTAGATGTTTTAGAGTATTTTATATCTTCACATGGTGCTAGAAAAGGTCTTGCTGATACTGCTTTAAGAACTGCAGACTCAGGATATTTAACAAGAAGATTGGTTGATGTAAGCCAAGATATTATTGTTAGAGAAGAAGATTGTGGAACAACAGAAGGTATAGAAATATCTGATATTAAAGATGGAAATCAAGTAATTGAAACATTACATGAAAGATTAATTGGTAGATATTTATTAGATGACTTAAAAGATGAAAATGGAAATATTGTTGCACATAAAGAGGATATGATTAATGATGATATAGCAACAAATATAATTAAAGCAGGATTTACTAAAGTTAAAGTGCGTTCAAGTTTAGCTTGTAGATCAAAACATGGTGTATGTTGCAAATGTTATGGAATGGGTCTTGCAAGAAGAGAAGAAGTAAAAATAGGTGAAGCTGTAGGAATTGTTGCTGCTCAATCAATAGGTGAGCCAGGTACACAGCTTACTATGAGAACATTCCATACAGGTGGTGTTGCAGGAGGAGATATTACACAAGGTTTACCTAGAGTTGAAGAATTGTTTGAAGCTAGAAAACCAAAGGGATTAGCTGTAATTACTGAAATTGCAGGAACTGTTAGTATATCAGATGATAAAAAGAGAAAAGAAGTAACTGTAAAAGGTGAAGATGATGCAAAAACATATACTATTAGCTTTGGTTCAAAATTAAAAGTTAAAGAAGGTGATTACCTTGAAGCAGGTGATCCAATAACAGAAGGTTCTATAAATCCAAATGATATTTTACAAATAAAAGGCCCTCAAGGTGTTTATGAATATTTAATATCTGAAGTACAAAAAGTTTATAGAAACCAAGGTGTTGATATAAATGATAAACATATAGAGGTAATAGGAAGACAAATGCTTAAAAAAGTAAGAATAGAAGATAGTGGAGATACAAAAATGTTCCCTGGAGCATTAGTTGACATGTATGAGTTTGAAGATGAAAACAATAGAATGATTGCTGAAGGAAAAAAACCAGCAAAAGGCAAGAGAACTTTACTAGGAATTACAAAAGCATCATTATCTACAGAAAGCTTCTTATCAGCAGCGTCATTCCAAGAGACAACAAGAGTGTTAACAGATGCAGCTATAAAAGGAAAAGTAGATCCATTATTAGGATTAAAAGAAAATGTTATAATCGGAAAATTAATTCCAGCTGGTACAGGAATGAGTATGTATAAAGATATTCATATAAGTACAGAAGATTTGGCAGAAGATGAAGAATTAAATAAAGATTTAGAAAGAAGTAGATTACTTCATTAATAATTATAAATGCAGAAATTAGATGATTTTTATCTTATTTCTGCATTTAATTTTCCTATAAAGGAACAATATTTCCCTCTTGAAATTGACATAAATAAATGGTAAAATACTTATTGTTAAATTATAAGGAGAAATTATGAGAATAAGAAGTAAACCATGGGCAAAGGAAGAATTAAATAATTGCTATTTTTTTGAAAAAGAACCAGAAAAGTATAAAGAAGCTTGGAAGGAAAGATTTAATAATAATAGACCAATTCATCTTGAGCTTGGATGTGGTAAAGGAGTATTTATTTCTAAAATAGCACAAGCACATCCAGAAATAAATTATATAGCAATAGATATTAAAATTGATATTTTAGGTGTTGCAAAAAGAAATATAGAGAATTTATTTGAACAAAAAAGAATAGATAATATAATATTAGTACAAAAAAACATAGAGCAAATAAATGATATAATTTCAGAAAATGATAATATAGAAAGGATATATATTAATTTTTGTAATCCATGGCCACGAGGAAAGCATCAAAAACGTAGATTGACACATACTAGATTATTATTAAAATATAAACAATTTTTAAAAGATGGTGTAGATATATATTTTAAAACAGATGATGAAGATTTATATAATTCAAGTTTCAGGTATTTTAATGAAGCTGATTATAAAATAATAAAATATACAGATGATTTACATAGTAATAATATATTTGCTGAAAATTTTACAACAGAACATGAAGAAATGTATACAAAAGAAGGAATAAAGATAAAAGCTATTATAGCTAGAGTATAAATTAGTAAATATAAATAAGGAGAAAATTATGCCAATAAATAAGAAAATTTTAGATAAGATAACATCTAAAACTAAAATATATTTAGCAATAATTTTAATTTTGTTAATATTATTATGTATATATGAAGTGAAATTTATAATCCCATCTATAATTTTGTATATTTTACTTATGTTATATACTTTTTGGACAAATGGGAGAAAAAAAAGTGAATTCTTTAAGCATATTCAAGAATTAACATTAGATGTTGATTCAGCTGCCAAGAATAATTTAATTAATTCACCATTTCCTTTAATTATAATGGAGACAGACGGAAATATTATATGGAAAAACAGTAAATTTGTTAAAGAATTTATAAATATAGATATAAAAAATTATTTAGAAGATATTATTAAAGAAATTAAACAAGAAATAATAAAGGATAGTAATAAAAAAACAATAGAAAAAGATATTATAATAGGAAAAAAATCATATAAAATAATAGGGGAATATGTAAAAAATAAAAATACAAATAATAATAAAAAATATTTAGTAAATTTATATTTTATTGATAATACTCAAAATATAGAAATTTTAAAAAAATATAATGATTCTAAAACATGTATAGGTATTATAATGATTGACAATTATGAAGAAATAATGCAGAGAATATCAACAGAAGCAACACCACAAGTTATTGCTACAGTTGAAAAAGAAATATATAATTGGGTAAATCCAACTGGTGGACTTATAATAAAAAAAGATAGAGATACTTTTATATATGTTTTTGAGAAAAAATATTTAGAGCAAATAGAAAAAGATAAATTTGATATATTAGATACTATAAAACAAATAAATATAGAAGGAAAATTACAATTAACTTTAAGTATTGCAATAACAGATGAAGGAGATTCAAATTATGATAAATATCAAACTGCACTTTCAGCAATAGATATTGCATTAGGAAGAGGTGGAGACCAAGCTGTTATACGTACAAATGGTAAATATAATTTCTTTGGAGGAAGAGCTCAAGAGGTTGAAAAAAGAACTAAAGTTAAAGCAAGAATAATTGCACATGCATTAGAAGAACTTATAAATGAATCAAAAGATGTTTTAATAATGGGACATATGAATGGAGATATAGATTCAATGGGATCTAGTTTAGGATTATATAGATTAGCCAAAAGCTTAGGAAAAGAAGTTCATGTAATTAGTTCAACTGCAGATATAACATTAGCGAACTTTATTGAATCATTAAAGACTAATGATGAATATGCAGAAGCAATTATTGATAAAAATGAAGCAATGGCTAAAATAAGTCCAGACACATTATTAATAATTGTGGATACACATAGGAAAAATTATGTTGAAGTACCTAGTTTATTAGATGAAACTGAAAAAATTGTTATAATAGATCATCATAGAAAAAGTACAGAATTTATAGAATCACCAATACTCATGTTTCATGAAGTATATGCTTCTTCAACAGCTGAGTTAGTTATTGAAATTTTGCAATATTCTAACCAAGATATAAAACTTACAGATCAAGAAATAGAAGCTTTATACGGAGGAATAATGGTGGATACAAAAGATTTTACTTTTAAAACAGGAGTGAGAACTTTTGAGGCAGCAGCGTATCTAAGAAAATTAGGTGTAGATATTATAAAAGTAAAAAAATGGTTTCAGATTGATTTAGAAAACTATAATATTATTTCTGACATTGTGAAAAATACAGAATTAATTAATGATACAATAGGAATTGCAGTATATAATAAGGTAGATAAAAATGCAGGAATAATTTGTGCTAAAGCAGCAGATGAGTTAATTACTATAAGTGATATAACAGCATCATTTGTTATAGGAAATGTTGGAGATAAAATTTGTATAAGTGGTCGTTCTATTGGGGATATAAATGTTCAAGTTATTTTAGAAAAATTAGGTGGAGGTGGTCATATTACTGTTGCTGGAGCACAGCTACATGAATTGACCTTAGAGGAAGCAAAAAAATTAGTTATAGAAAAAATAAATGAATATTTAAGTGAGAATAGTTAGTATTTTTTTGAAAGAATGCCTTTGCAGTAGGGAAAACGTTGTTTTCTCTACTACAAAGGCATTCTAAGGTCTATCAAACTATATTTGTCTTTGTGTAAATAAAAAATAATGCTAATATTAGATTATTGAGTTACATTATTAGTATTATCTACAGAATTTGTTGTTTGAGAAATAACTAAAGACATTTTTTGTGTTTCTGTAGAATAACTAGTTTTTATTAAAACACCTTCTGCATTGCTAGATGAGTAAAGTACAGAATTTGTAGTTGAAGTAGACTGTTCATTAATATTAAAACCAGCATGTTGAACTTGAGCTATATAATTTTGATAATCTGATAAACTAATATTAAATACACTAACAGAAGTTCCAGAATCTGTTTCAACAACATCTCCTACAGTTCCTACAGAAATTTGAGGTATCTTAGCCATTAATCCAGTTGTAGGCCATTTACCATTAGAAAGAGTAGCATCTTCAAGTGGATTATGAACAGGTGCTTGATTTGAACCAACTATAAAATCATCATCTGATTCATTTTTGTTATTAAAAACAAAAAATAATATAATAGCAATTATTATTATGATTACGATAATTGGAATAATAATTAATAATTTTTTATTCAAAATTAATCCTCCTTTGTAATATTGTTTATGTTCAAGTGAATTATTATTCATTGAACAATCTAATTTTATGTTATAATTTACGGAATGCGATTTTGAAATAATAATATTTCATAAATTTTTCGGCTCAATACGATGTTTAAGAATTTGTAAAATAATTTAATGAGCCTCTTTCATTCAGGCTCAAAATCAAAGATTTTGCCCATGAACATTCCTCATTAAATTATATAACAAATTCTAAAAACATCTCCAATCGCATTCAAAATTTATTCAATATTATTATTTCAAAATCTTTTTCAATGTAAGCAATAACAATTTTATATTAACATGTAGAAAAAAATTTTTCAATAAATATTGTAAAAAAATAAAAAAAGTGATAATATATAGTTAAAATTCACAGCATACGTTTTTGAAATAATAATATTTTATAAATTGCAAAAAGTCTAATAGAGTAGTTGTAGGGGCGAACAGTGTTCGCCCGCACTACAGAGCTATTTCTCAAAAAGTAGAAATATAAATTTTAACTGTGAATAGTGATAATATATATGAAATATTAAAACTGTTGAAAAAGTTTAGTAGATAAAATTAATTATTTAAAGAGAGATGGATTATAAGCTGAAAGTCCATTAATAATATTTTATTGAAGTTTCACTTTGGAGGGTTTTGCTGAATATTAGTAGGCAAAAACGGTTGCTACGTTATAGCATATGAGAGATTAATAATTTTTATTGATAAATTAGGTGGTACCGCGGAAAAGACCTTTCGTCCTATGGATGGAGGTCTTAATTTTTTGTCATATAAGGAGGTAAAAATGAAAGAGAAAATTAAAAATATTAAAGAAGAAGCTTTAAATAATATTAATAAAGTAAATGAATTAAAAAGTCTAGATGATATTAGGGTAAAATATTTAGGAAAAAAAGGTGAATTGACATTAATATTGAGAGGAATGGGGGCACTTTCAAAAGAGGAAAGACCAGTGATAGGTAGCTTAGTAAATGAAGTAAGAGACGAGGTTGAAAATTTAATTAGTAAAAAAGAAAAAGAATTAAAAAGAAATATATTAGAAGAAAACATTAAAAAAGAAAGTATAGATGTAACAGAGCCAAGTAAAAAGGAAAGTATTGGTTCAATTCATCCAATAACTAAAGTAATTGATGAAGTAAAAGAGATTTTTATAGGAATGGGATATAAAATTGAAGATGGTCCAGAAATAGAAACAGCACATTATAATTTTGACCAATTAAATACACCATTAATTCATCCATCAAGAGATTTACAAGATACTATATATATAACAGACGATATTTTATTAAGAAGTCAAACTTCACCTGTTCAAGCTAGAGTTATGGAAAGGCAAAAGCCACCAATTAAAATAATATGCCCAGGAGCTGTATATAGAGCTGATTCAGTAGATGCTACACATTCACCAGTATTCCACCAAATTGAGGGGTTGGCAATTGATAAAAATATAACAATGGCAAATTTAAAGGCTACTTTGGAAGCTTTTACAAAAATGTATTTAGGAGAAAATATAAAAATTAGATTTAGACCACATCATTTTCCTTTTACAGAACCTAGTGCAGAAGCAGATGTTTCTTGCTTTGTTTGTGGTGGAAAGGGTTGTAGAGTATGTAAACAAGAAGGTTGGATAGAAATAGTAGGATGTGGAATGGTACATCCAAATGTACTTAGAAATTGTGGAATAGATCCAAAAGAATATTCTGGATTTGCTTTTGGTTTTGGCGTTGAAAGAATTGCAATGGCTAAATATGGCATAGAAGATTTAAGATTATTATATGAAAATGATATTAGATTTTTAAAACAATTTTAATTAAAGTATAAGGAGGAAATTATGAAGGTTGGAGTAGAATGGTTAAAAGATTATGCAGATATTGATGTTGATGTAAAAGAATTATCAGAAATTCTTACAATGACAGGTTCTAAAGTTGAGGAATATGAAAGTAAAGGAAATGATATAAAAAATGTTGTTGTAGGAAAAATATTAGAAATAGAAAAACATCCTGATGCAGATAAATTAGTTGTAACAAAAGTAGATGTTAAAAATGAAATATTGCAAATTGTAACAGGTGCAAAAAATATAAATGTAGGAGATATAATTCCAATAGCAAAGATTGGTTCAGAATTACCAGGAGATGTAAAAATAAAAAAAGGAAGCCTAAGAGGAGTAGAATCTTGTGGAATGATGTGTTCTATAGGTGAACTTGGTTTAACATTAGATGATATGCCAAATCAAATAGAAGATGGAATAATGATTTTACCAAAGGAATATGAAAGTAAATTAGGGGAAGATATTGTAGATGTTTTAAATTTAAGAGATGATATTATTGAATTTGAAATAACACCTAATAGACCAGATTGTTTATCTGTAGAAGGACTTGGTAGAGAAACAGCAGTATCTTTAAATAAAGAATATAAAAATCCAAATGAAAAAATAGACAATTTGAATATAACTAAAAAAGATAGTATAGAAGGTTTAAAAGTAACAATAGATGCACCTGATTTATGTTATAGATATGTAGCTAGAGTTGTAAAAAATATAGTTATAAAAGAATCACCAGATTGGATGAGAAAAAGATTAAAAGCTTGTGGTATAAGACCAATAAACAATATTGTGGATATAACAAATTATGTTATGCTGGAAATGGGGCAACCAATGCATGCTTTTGATATAAATTCAATAGAAAATAAACATATTATAGTAAGAAGAGCCAAAGATGGTGAAATATTAAAAACATTAGATGGAATAGATAGAAAACTAGATAATAGTATGCTTGTTATATCTGATGAGAAAAAAATAGATGCTATAGCAGGTGTTATGGGAGGAGAAAATTCAGAAATAGAAAATACAACTAATATGGTTGTTTTTGAATCAGCTGTTTTTAATGGAGGCAGTGTTAGACTTACAGCTAAAAAATTAGGATTGAGAACAGAAGCATCTAGTAGATTTGAAAAAGGATTACCACAAGAAAATGCATTAAGAGCAGTAAACAGAGCAGTAGAATTAGTAGAATTACTTGGAGCAGGAGAAATTATTGATGGAGTTATAGATGAATATCCAGAAAAGCAAAAAGAAATAAAAATAGATTTTTCACCAAATAGGATTAATAATTTATTAGGTATAAATATTTCAGAAAATGAAATGGTAAAAATACTAAATAAATTAGATATTAAAGTTACAGATGGATATTGTATACCACCATATTATAGACAAGATTTAGAGCAAGAAGCAGATATTGCAGAAGAAATTTTAAGAATATATGGATATGATAAATTGGAAAGTAATTTAGATAATTCTGGAAATACTGTAGGTGGAAAATCTATATATCAAAAAATGGAAGACAATATAAAAAATATGTTAGTTAATAAAGGATTTTCTGAAATATATACTTATGGATTTATTAATCCAGAAGAGCTTACAAAGAGCAATATATTAGAAGACAGTGACTTATATAAGGAAATTATAAAAATAAGAAATCCTATAAGTGAAGATTATTCAATAATGAAAACATCTGTTATTCCAACAATGATGAAAACAATTTCATCTAATTATGCAAAGAAAAATAATAATTTAAAATTGTTTGAATATGCAAAAGTATATAGAAATAAATCAAATATAGAAAATAATGAATTACCTGATGAAGAGCAAATATTAACTATTGCAATAACAGGAAAAGAAGAAAAATTTTATATATTAAAAGGGATAGTTGAAAATGTATTAGAAACAGTTAATTTAAATAGATATGATATATCAAAATATAGCGAAAATAAGAGTTATCATCCAGGAAAAACAGCTATTATAAAAATTGGAAATGATCCAATAATAATACTAGGGCAAATTCATCCAATTGTGCAAGAAAATTATGATGTCTTAGATAAAGTTTATATAGCAGAAATAAATATGAAAAAATTAGAAAAATATAGTAAAAAAGAAAAAAAATATACACCTATTCCTAAATATCCAGCTGTTGAAAGAGATATTGCTATTTTAGTAGATGAGAAAATAGAAGTATTGAAGATAGAAAAAATTATTAGATCAAAAGCTAAAAAAATATTGGAAGATGTAGTTTTATTTGATATATATAGAAATGAAAAAATAGGGAATAACAAAAAAAGTGTAGCATATGCACTTAAATTTAGAGCAAAAGATAGAACTTTAAATGATGAAGAAATATCAGAAGTAATGGAGAATATAATCAAAGCTTTAGAAGATGAATTAGGAGCAGAATTGAGAAAATAATAGATATCGTTACAATTTGCATTATACAATAATATTTACAAAAATAACTATTTATAATTGTAAAAAATCTAATAGAATAGTTGTAGGGGCGAACAGTGTTCGCCCGCCCTAAATAACTATTTCTCGAAAAAATTAACATATAAATTTTAGCTGTAAATTGTAAAGATAAATATTGGAAATAAATAGAATTCAAATGAAAAATCTTGAATTCTATTTATTTTTGTGTTATTATGAAATCTGTATAATAAAAAACATAAGAAGGGAAGAGATGACAAATGAATAAAATTTGGGTAAAAATTATAGCTGCAATATTAATAATAGCTTTAGCTTCTGCATCTATATTTACATTAGTATATTATATATTTGCAGCATAAATGTGAGGTAATATATGTTAGAAAATATAAAAATAATGTTTGAAAATTTTTATGAACAAAATATAGCAGATTATCTACTGAGTTTACACCAGTATCCTATAAAATTAATACTATTAATAATTGATATAACTATAGTTGTTTTTTTAGCATATAAGGTTTTACAATTGGTAAAAGAAACAAGGGCATGGCAATTATTAAAAGGTATAGTTTATTTGATAATTGCAACAGCATTAAGTGGTTTATTACAATTAAATATATTACATTTTATATTGAATTCTGTTATGACATATGGAGTAATTATAATAATAGTCATATTTCAGCCAGAACTTAGAAGAGCATTGGAGCAATTAGGAACAAGTAAAATAACAAAGTTTTTTGGAATAGATAAAGATATTGCGACAAAAACCAAAGAAAATATATATAAAATTGCAATAGCTGCAACAGAACTTGCAAAAACTAAAACAGGAGCATTAATAGTTATAGAAAGAGATATTGAAATTAAGGATATAATAAGTACAGGTATATATATGAATTCTGAAATTTCTCCACAACTATTGGTAAATATATTTACACCAAATACTCCTTTGCATGATGGTGCTGTTGTTATTAGTGATAATAAAATAATGGCTTCTGCATGTATGTTACCTCTTGCAAGTGATAAAGATATTGCAAAAGAATTAGGTACAAGGCATAGAGCTGCAATTGGTATTTCTAAAGAATCAGATAGTATTGCTGTAGTTGTCTCAGAAGAAACTGGAAAAATTTCTATTGCAAAAGATGGAACATTAATTGCTGATGTAAAAGAAGAAGCTTTAAAAAGAATTTTAATAAAAAATATCGTAACAAAAAGAATGCCTCAAAATGATAAAAAACAAATAAATTTATTAAATAGGATAAAAGATAAATTGAATAGGAATAATTCTACAAATAAAAAAGAAGAGATAAAAAAATGAGAAATATTAAATTGATAATAGAATATGACGGAAAAGACTTTAATGGCTGGCAAAAGCAACCTAATAAGTTAAATATACAGGGTGAAATAGAATTTGCAATAGAGCAGATTACAGGAGAAAAGGTAAACTTAATTGCTTCTGGTAGAACTGATGCGGGTGTTCATAGTTTGGGACAAACTGCAAATTTTAAAACAAATTGTAATATACCTATAGAAAAAATACCAAATGCAATTAATTCTAAACTTAAAAAAAGTATAAGAATTAAATTTGCAGAAGAAGTAGATGAGAGATTTCATGCTAGATATAATTGTAAATCAAAAAAATATAGATATATTATAAATAATTCTCAAACAGGAAGTGCAATATATAGAGCATTAGAATATAATATAACAAATGAATTGGATATAGAAAAAATGAAACAAGCTGCAAAATATTTAGAAGGTGAACACGATTTTGCATCTTTTAAAGCAAGTGGAACTAGCAGTAAAAATAGCATTAGAACAATATATAATATCAATATAGAAAAAAATGGTGAAAGAATCTATATGGAGTATGTCGGAAGTGGCTTTTTATATAATATGGTTAGAATAATATCAGGTACTCTTGTTGATGTTGGAATGGGAAAAATTAAACCAGAAGATATTAAAAAAATTTTACAAGCAAAAGATAGAAAATTGGCAGGAAGGACTTTACCACCACAGGGACTGTATCTTGTAGAAGTAAATTATTAAATACTTGTAATTTTAAATATTATATGTTAAAATATGAAAGATAAAAAACGTAGGGGGAAAATTAATGGAAATATTAAAATATATTTTATCAGGTATATATATATTAGTATGTGTAGTAATAATTATATTAACTTTATTACAAAAAAAAGGACAAGAAGGATTATCAGGTGCAATAGTAGGTTCATCATCTTCTGGTAATTTTTATGAAAAAAATAAAGGAAGAACAAAAGAAGGTTCATTAAAAAAATGGACTATAATATTTGGCATAATATTTGCAATATTAACTATTGTATTAGGAATTGTATGTGTAATAGAATAATGTTATGTAATTTGAGGTAAATGAGAAAATACATAATATTATAAAAAATGAAAATAATATTATTAAAAGGAGGATAATATATGTCAATATTATACCCAAATAAAGATAATTTTAAAGAATTATTAAAAGGTAAAGAATTATTATTAGTTGATTTTTTCGCAACATGGTGTGGACCTTGTAATATGATGTCTCCAATAATAGATGAAATTGCACAAAAATATAATAATGATGTAAGAGTTGCAAAAGTAGATATTGATGAAAATGAAGAGTTAGCAGGAGAAAATAATATTGAAGTAGTACCAACAATAATATTCTACAAAAATGGTGTAGAATTAGGTAGATTATCAGGTGTAAGACCAATAGAAGAATTTGAAAAAATTATTATAGAAAATAAAAAACAATAGGGAAGTTTCCTATTGTTTTTTCATTTTTGGTTTTGCAATTAATGCAGCAATATATCCAAAGAAAACAGCAGCAGCAATTCCACCAGCAGCTGCTGTAATTCCACCAGTAAAAGCTCCAATGAAACCATATTGCTTTACTCCTTCAATTGCACCTTTTGCAAGTGCATTACCAAATCCAGTAAGAGGTACAGTTGCACCACTGCCAGCAAAATCAACTAAATACTTATATATTCCTAATCCACCAAGAATTACACCAGTTGTAACAAATATAACTAGTATCCTTGCAGAAGTTAATTTAGTTTTATCAATTAATATTTGACCAACAATACAAATTAATCCTCCTACAACAAATGCTTTTAAAAGCATCATATAATCAAGTGTTTGAAAAAATTCCATTTGAACCTCCATTAAATTTCAATACTTACAGCATGTGCTATACCAGGAATACTTTCTCCTTGCTGTGCTGTTGTGGAATTTGTTAAAGCACCTGTAGCAATCAATAATATTTTTTTATATTTTTTTTCTTTTAATTGGTTGAATAAATATCCTGAAAATACTGTTGCTGCACAAGCACATCCAGAACCACCAGAATGAGTATCTTGAGAATCCTTATCGAAAATTAAAACTCCACAATCATTGTAATTAGAATTTATATTGTAACCTTTAGATAAGGCTAATTCTTTTAAAATTTCTTTTCCAACATAACCTAAATCTCCAGTAAAAATACCATCATAATAACTAGGGTTTCTACCAGTATCTTTAAAATGAGTAATTAAAGTGTCAAGTGCTGCAGGTGCCATAGCAGCACCCATATTATTAGAATCTTTTATTCCCATATCAATAATTTTACCAGGAGTTATATGTGTTATATAAGGACCTTGACCAGTTTTAGAAAGTATAGCACATCCAGAACCTGTAACAGTCCATTGAGCACTTTGAGGTCTTTGATTTCCTAATTCAAGTGGAAAACGAAATTGTTTTTCTGCACTACAAAAATGACTAGAGACACTACATAAAACATTATTTGCAGCATTTGATTCAACTAATATAGAACCTAAACATAAACTTTCAGCAAATGTAGAACATGCACCAAATATTCCAAAAAAAGGAATATTGATTTCTCTTAAACCAAAACTTGAAGATATACATTGATTTAGCAAATCACCAGCTAGACAAAAATTAATATCATCAATTGGTAAATTAGATTTAGATATAACTAGATTTGATGCTTCTTTAATCATTTTACTTTCTGCTTTTTCCCAACTGTTTTCTCCCCAGAATTCATCTTCTAAACATTTATCAAAATATTTTGCAAGAGGACCATTTGATTCTTTTGGACCAACAATACTGGCTGTTTCTAATATAGTTGGTGGGTTATTAAATTTAATTGTTTGATTTCCTATTCTATTCACATTTACCTCCAAAATAGCTAATTAAATAGCTTTAATAGATTTAATCTACATTATAATTATAGATTGTGTATTGAATATTAAATATAATATTCCTACTAATATAGAAGCAGATATTCCAAAAACTAATACAGGACCTGCAACTGTAAACATTTTTCCACCAACACCCATTACATATCCTTCTGATTTATATTCCATAGCAGGAGATACAATTGAGTTTGCAAATCCAGTTATAGGAACTAATGAGCCAGCTCCTGCAAATTTACCTATTTTATTAAATAAATTAATAGATGTTAGAAAAGCTGTTATAAATATTAAAATAATAGAAACAATAGTATTACTCATGTTTTGATCTAAACCTCGATATTGACAATAACTTGATATTAATTGACCAATAGTGCAAATTAGTCCACCAACCCAAAAAGCATTGAAACAATTTTTTAAAATAGGAGAATTAGGTGATTTTGAATTAACATAATTTTCATAATCTTGTTTTGTATCAAGTGGTGAAGAATTCATAAAAAACCTCCATTTAAGCAAATTTAAATTAAAAATTAATCTTCTCTTTCTCTATCAACTACAAATGAAAGATCTAATGTTGAATAGTATTCTACAATTTTCTTTCCATTTACTTTAGCTGTTTGTTCTAATACAGTAACAGTTGATATATAATCAATTGTTTTTGCAGCTTCTGCAATAGTTTGAACTATAGCATCTTTCCAAGATACAGTTGACATTCCTGTAACTTTTATATGTTTTTCTGTAACCATGTTTTTACCTCCATAAATAAGTGTTAATAATATATTTTCCTTTTTTTCTATAAATATACAAAAAACATGAAAAAAAGTATTACAATAAAATTACAAATACATTACAATTCAGATAAAAATATTGACTTATAAATGCTTTATATGATATCTATAAATATGTTAATGATAATTTGTAAAAAAACATCATAATTTGTTTTTTTTTGCATACAATACTTATAAAATATTTTGAATTATTATAAAATAAGGAGAATATTATGGCGGAATGTTTGGGGTTATATATAGATAGTAATATGATAAAATATGCTAAGATATCTAAAGAACGTAATAATATAAAAATAGAGTCATATGGTGTAAAACAATACGAAATGTTAGAAGATGTATTAAATCAAATAATAAGCGAAACATATAGTTTTAAAACACCAATTAGTATTAATTTATCAGATGAAATGTATAATTATTTTAATGTATTTTCTATGCTTAGTAAAAAGGACATAGAAAAAGCTATAAAAACAGAATTTGAATTTTATTGTGATGAAAATGGAATAAATAAAAATGTTATAGATTCAAGATATTTTTGTGTGCCAAATAGAGATGATGATGAAAAATTAAGAGCTATATATATATCAGCAAATAAAACTGAAATTGCAAGAAAAGTTAAAGAATTAGAAAAGTATAAATTGAGAAATATAACACCATTATCTACAAGTATTACAAATTTAATAGAAACAAACACAAAAGAAAATGTTGCTATAATAAATATTGAAGATAGAACTATTATTACAATAATATTAGATGGTATATTATATGAAATTAAGGTATTATCAGATGGAATGAAGCAAATATTTGATAAAATTGGAATAAGAGAAAATTCTTATTCTAAAGCATATGATTTATGCAAAAATACAACAATATATACATCAAATAGTAAGGATTTACAAATAGCAGATAATGAATATTTAGAAGATATAATGCCTGTATTGTATAATATAATTAAAAAATTCAAAAAAATATTATCAGATAATAAATTAAATGTAGATAAAATATATCTTACAGGAGCTGGAGTTGTTATAAACAATATCGACTTATATTTTCAAGAAAACTTAAATAATATAAAATGTGAAATTTTAAAACCATATTTTATAGAAACATCTTCTTTAAAAGTAAATATTAAAGAATATATAGAAGTGAATTCAGCAGTTGCATTAGCTCTTCAAGGACTAGGACTAGGAATTAGTAGTGTTAATTTCAAGGAATTAACATTGAGAGATAAGATTGAATTACCACAGTTAGGAGCTTCAAGTGGAAGTTCATCTAACAAAAAATTAATGTCTCTATTAACTGCAAAAGTAGATTTAGGAAAAGAATTTGATGGAACAGATAGAGTATTGGCAAGAATAGCTGGTACAATTTTAACTGCTATTATATTATACTCTGTATTTTCTATCGCAGTAAATAATCAGTTACAAGCTAAAATAAATGAGTCAGATAATGCAAAAGAGGGATTTTATAAGCAAATTGCAGCAGTACAAAGTGATATTGATGATATAAAAACAAGAACAAATGATTATAATAATTTAATAAAACAAATAGATGAAATAAATGAAAAAGCTAGTGAAAAATATAAATCAAAAAATGCAATACCTAATTTATTAAATAGAATAATGTTCTGTATACCAGAGGAAGCACAATTAACTTCTCTAAAGAATACTGAAGGTTCACATATTGTTATTACTGCTAGATCAAAGAAAATTGAACAATTAGGTTATTTCTTAGCACAATTAAAAGCTAAAGAATATTTACTAAATATAACTACTACAAGTGGAAATAAAAGTGGTGAATATATTAATATTACGATTGAAGGTGATTTACCATGAAAAAAATTATATTAATATTAATTATTTTAATAATATCAGTATTTTCATATGCAATAGTTGTAAATGGTTTTAGTATTTCAGGAGTAAAAATAGCGTCATTACAAGAAATAAAAAATAAAAATAATGAACTAGATAATAAAATATTAGAATTAGATACTTTAAAAAATAAAACTTATCCAACAACACTATCAGATTTAAGTGCTGCAGGCAAAGAGTTAATATCTACTAAGAATGAATATTTAAGTTTGGTAGATATCGGTGAAGATTCAAATATTCAAGATATATCAGAGTATAAAAAATATGAAATTGAAGTGTTATGGGTAGAGATTGGTAATTATGCAACAGAAAATAATTTGAAACTAAATTTAAGCATTGCAGAAAGTAGTACAGGCACACCTAATATGTCTGATATAATATTTGAAGGCTCAGGTGAATATAACAATATATCTGATTTTATAGCTGATATTGAAAAAGATGATAAATTGAATTTTACAATAGAAGATTTTGAATTAGAGCCTACAGGTACTCAAAATGAAAATAGTAGATCTATATTAAATTATAAATTTAATGTTAGAGATGTAGCAATAAATTTGGATAATATAAAAACAACAAATAATACTATTGATAATACTACAAATAGCACAAATTCTACTGATAGTTCTACACAGAATAATACAACAAATACTAATAAATAAGTAATAAGGAGGTTATTTGAGTGAAAAATTTTCTAAAGGAATTGATGATTACTATTTTATTATGTATAGCACTTGTTTTAATTTTGGCAGTAATATTTTATGATTATATACCTATAAATAAAACAATACCAGAACCAGTAGAATATACTATGCCAGCAAGTTTAAGTGAAGTAAAAGAAGAATTAAATAAAGCTGTTCAAAATGAAGAAGAGAGAATAATAGTTACTTATGAAATTGATGATTCTGATTTAAGTGGTTATAAAAAGCAAGGTAGCTATAAAGAAGGAAAAGTTGATCCTTTTAGTATAAGTAATTATGAAAATAATACAACTACAAATTCAAGTAGTTCAAGTACTAGTAATAGTACAAAAAATAATAATGTTAAAAATACAATAAATAATTCAAATACTACAAGTACAAAAGAAGAACAAGAAAATCCAAATTCAACTGGAACTTTCTTTGAAGATAGTGGTATGAAATAATATATATTTATTGTATTAAATATATAATAAAATAAATAAAGGAGGATTTTTTATGTTTAAAGGAAACAAAGGTATCACACTAGTTGCATTAATTATAACAATTATAGTATTATTAATTTTAGCAGGTGTATCAATAACATTTGCATTACAAGGAAATATATTAAATAATGCACAAACAGCTGTAAATGAATATGATAATGCATCAACAAATGAAGCTGAAATAATCAACTTTATCAATAAAACAATAGATAATAAAATACAAGAATTAAATTCTTAAGGATAAATAATTAATATTTTTAAATACTAAACTAAATGAGCATATGCAATAATGTATATGCTCAATTTAGTATAAATAGGAGTGAAAATGTTAAATATTATAATATATGTATTTGCGTTTATAATAGGAACATTATTAGGTAGTTTTACTACACTAGCAGTATATAGAATACCAAGAAGGGAAAATATATTAAATAAAAGGTCATATTGTCCAAACTGCAATCACAAGCTAGGTTTTTTAGATATGATACCAATAGTTAGCTATCTTTTTTTAAGAGGAAAATGCAGATATTGTAAAGATAAAGTAAGAATAAGATATTTGATATTAGAAGTATTTTCTGGAATTATATATATGTTATTTATAATGTCATTAAATTTAAATATTTTGACTATGGGATATAAAGAATTAATATATATATTAATTATGACAATATATATAGTTACATTAATAATTATTATTGGTATAGATAGAGAAAGTAATACTATTATAAAATCAGTAAAAAAATTCGGACTTGTTATTGCATTAATTTATATACTATATCTATATATAGTAGATATTAATATATATAGATATGTTATATATTATATATTATTACTGCTAATATATGTTATACAAAATGATAAATATATTTATTCAATATTTTATATTTTATTTTTTACATTACTATTTACAGGAACAACAGTTGTATTTACAACAGTAATATTTGTTTTATTAATAACAGCAATTAATATATTAATATATAAATATAAGAAAATAGAAAATAAGGCAATTCCAATATGCTCATATATATGCATTTTTAATATTGGATTTATGATATTGAATAATTTTACAAATAGTGGGATGTGATAATATAAATGAAATATTTTAAAAAAAATAATGGTTTTACTGGAATAGATATTGCGCTAGCTGTCTTAATAATTACTATATTTATGTCTGTAATTACATCATTATATATAAATTTATATACATCAAATGTAGAAATATTAAGAAGGGAACAAGCACTAGGATATGCTATATCAATATTAGAAAAAACTGATGAGTTATATTATAATGAAGTAAACAATGAAACTTTTAAAGTAATAGAAGAAAGTAATGGAGAAAAGAGTATTGCAGGAATAGATATAGCTAGAGGTTATGATGTAAATATAAATATTGAAACATATAAACCAGAAGATGGAGATATAGATGTAGTAAAAACTATAAATTTAACATTAAGTTATGAAGTTGGAAATAAACAAAGAAGCATAGATTTTACAAAAATAAAGGAAAAAGAAAATATTATTGTACCTAATGTTCCAGATGTAGATAGTGAAATGGTTCCTGTAAAATATGATTCAAATAATAATTTAATAAAAACTACTTCAACAGATAAGAATTGGTATAATTATCTTAATAAAAAATGGCCTATGGCAGTTATGAAAAGCGATATTACAAATAATGGCACAATTATAGGTCCTGCAACAATATATATTTGGATACCTAAATTCGCATATAATGGAAATAATGTGGAATTCATATATGGAAGTGGTAATAGAACTGTAGATAAAAATGGTAATTTAGTTGATATATCATCAGGATATGTTGTGCCAAGTGAATTTTCAAATGACAAATCAGGAATTTGGATAAATTCATCAGAAATAGATACAAATAATGCTTCGAAAATTTTAAATAGTAGTGTTTATGGACCAATTGAAATATAATGGAGAGGTGATATAGATGGAAGGTAGAAATAAAGTACCTATAGGTGTTGAATTGGTTAGAAGAGGATTAATAGATGAAAATGATGTTAGTAAAGCTATAGAATATCAAAAAGAACATCCAGGTAGAAAATTGGGAGATATAATAAATATTTTAGGTTTATGTGATAGCTATTCATTAATAAAAGCTATGGGAGAAATTTTAGATGAAAAAGCAATTTTATTAGAACCAAGTGATATTGCAATAAATGTTTTGGATTATATATCTTTAGATGTTGCAAAGCAATGTATGGCAGTGCCTTTTGATATTGTTAATGGAAGAGTTAGAGTATGTTTTGCTGATACATTTGATAAACGTGCTATAGATACTGTAAGGTTATTATTACTAAATAAAGGTTTAACGATGGAAAGATATATAACTTTTGCAACAAATATAGAGGAAGTTTTAAAATTTCTAGAAGGTAAAACAAGTGACAAAATTGAAAATATAAGAGATGTTACAACATTAATAGATAATATAATTAAAAATGGTATAGATAAAAGAGCAAGTGATATCCACATAGAACCACAAGACGATGTTATAAGAGTTAGATATAGAATAGATGGAGAACTAATAACTGTTGCAAATATAGAAAAAGAAAAACAAAATCAAATAATAGGAAGATTAAAAGCAATATCAAATATGCATCAGGAAAAACAGGAGTCTCAAGATGGAAGAATATTAATATATCCTGATTATAATATACGTGTATCTTCACAAAAAAATGTATATGGAGAAAAATTTGTTCTTAGGTTATTAAAAAAGAATACAGATATACAAGCTTTAAATGAATTAGGTTTTAAAAGAAATATAATGGAAACAAGAAAGATCTTTAATAAAAGAAATAGTATAACTATTATTGCTGCTCCAACAGGAGAAGGAAAAACTACAAGTCTTTATAGTATTATTGATTTATTAAATAGTCCTAATATTAATATAACAACAATTGAAGATCCAGTAGAAATTAGAATAAATGGTTTAAATCAAATTGAGATAGGTTCTAAAAATACCTTTTCAGATTCATTGAGAACTGTATTAAGACAAGATCCAGATATAATTTTAGTTGGTGAGATAAGAGATAGAGAAACTGCCGAAATAGCTATGCAGGCTGGACAAACAGGTCATTATGTATTATCTACAATTCATACTATTGATAGTATAGAAGTTGTTACTAGATTAAGAAAAATGGGAGTTTCTAATTACGATATAGCAAGTACTTTAGCAGTATCTGTTTCTCAAAGACTTGTAAGAAAAATATGTAAAGATTGTGCAAGACAAAGAGAATTTTCAAACAATGAAAAAAATATAATAAATTCTATAATGAATAAATATGGAATAAATATTGATTTTAGTGATAAACATACTTATGAACCACAAGGTTGCTCAAAATGTAATAATACAGGTTTTTATGGAAGAACAGGTGTATTTGAAGTTTTAGAAATTAAAGAAGATATGAAAGAATTAATTATAAACAATGCTTCAACAATAGAAATACGTAAACAAGCTATAAAAGATGGATATAAACCACTTATAGTTGATGGTATAAATAAAGTATTAGATGGTGAAATAACTTTAGATGAATTAAATAGAAAAATAATTTTTTATTAGAATAGGGGGAAATATAGATGATACAAATCGAAAAGATATTGGATGAGGCTATAGAAAAAGATGCATCTGATGTACATTTAATATCAGGAATAAAACCTATGCTAAGAGTAGCAAGAGCACTTATTGAATCTGAAGTAGGTGAAGTTATTAAAAATGAAGATATGTTAGATGTATATGATTATTTTATAAGAGGAAATATAGAAAAAGACAATTTATTTAAAAAACAAAGAAGATTAGATTTTTCATATGTATATGGAGATATACGTTTGAGAGGAAATATATCATTATCTAATGATATTCCAGTTGTAACTTTGAGACTAATAAAACCAGAATTGCCAAAATTTGAGGATTTGGGAGTTCCAGATATTGTTAGAAGAATGACATTTCAACCACAAGGATTAATGCTTGTTACTGGAAAAACAAATTCAGGAAAAACAACAACTTTGAATGCTTTAATAAATGAAATAAATGAAAGTCAAAATAGAAAAATACTTACTTTAGAAAATCCAATTGAATATACACATAAATCAAAAAAATCTGTTATTGTACAAAAAGAAGTTGGGTTAAGTAAAGACGTATTAACTTTTAGTGATGGTGTAAAAAATTCATTAAGAGAAGATTGTGATATACTAATAATCGGAGAAATTAGAGATAGAGAAACAATGGATGCTGCAATAGAAATGGCAGAATCTGGTCATTTAGTTATTGGTACTTTGCATACAAAATCATGTGCAGAAACTATTGATAGAATGATTAATTTTTATGATATAAGTGATCAAGGAAGTGTAAAATATTTAATAGCAAGTTTATTAAAATTAGTTATATCACAAAGGTTATTAACAAATCCAGAAAATAAATTAATAATGGTGCCAGAGGTAATGGTTGTAGATAATGTAATAGCAGGTTGTATAAGAAAAGAAAAATTAAGTGTTTCAGAAATAGAAGATTCTATGCAAAGTAGTATTGAAAAAGGAAGTATTAGTTTAATAAATTCTTTAGCAAATTTATTTGTCGAAAATAAAATTTCTTTAGAACAAGCAAAAGCTCAAATTGAGGAAAAAAATATAGATGTGTTAAATAGAACAATAATGCAATTAAAAATAAGAAAAGCAAATTAGCAAAGAGGTGAAAATGAATGCCTTTATATGTATATAAAGCTATTGATAAATCTGGAAATATAGTCAGGAATAAAGTAGAAGATACAAATAAAAATTCTTTACTATATAAATTAAAAAGAAATGAATTAACACCTATAGAAATTGTTGAATTAAAAGGTAGAAGAAATAAAACAAATAAAAATAAAAGAAATATTAAAAATATAGATGATATACTTAAAAACTTAAATAGTGGGGAACTTGTAAATACAAGAAAAAAGAAAAAAAACATATTGAATACTTCTATAGGTAATCAAAAGATAACATCAAGAGATTTGATTGTATTTTCTCAAAATTTTTACTTACTAAAAAAAGCGGATTTTAATAATATTCATGCATTGACTACTATAATAGAAAGTACTGAAAATGAAAGATTTAAGGAAATATTAGAGGATATTTTAGCAGGAGTAGAAGCTGGAGAGAATATGTATCAGACTATGGAATATTATCCAGAAGTGTTTCCATATATATATATTAATATGATAAGAGTAGGAGAACAATCAGGTTCTTTGACTAATTCGTTAAAGCAAGCTGTAAAATATTTGGAGGATACAAATAGTATAAATGCAAGAATAAAAAAGATACTTATGCCAAATATAATACAATTTGTTGGTTTGTTAATACTTTTGTTTGTTGGTGTAGTTGTTGCAATACCAAATATCCAAAAAGTATTTGATGAGGTTGGAACAAAAGAAAAATTACCAGCTATAACAATTTGGTTTTCTGGAGTTGTAGATAACTTAGTTTTATATTGGTATATTCCTGTAATAATAATAGCAATCATAGCTATAAGTATAATTTGGTATATACGAACACCTAAAGGTAAATATAGATTTGACTATTTCAAATATACAATGCCTATTTTTGGAGAATTAATATATGCTTTAGATTTTACTAGATTTATAAGAGCTGTATTGTTAAATATAAGAAATGGTGTAAGAATACAAGATGCTTTAGAGGTTAGTAAAAATGTTGCTAATAATTATGTTATGCTTTCAATTATAGAATCCGCTATAAATAATATATTAGTTGGACAATCTTGGATTGAGCCTTTTGAAAAATCTGGTTTTGGTTCAAAAATGGAAATAGAAATGCTTAAAATTGGTATGCAAACAGATTTGGCTGAAATGATGGATAAATTGTTGCTATATATGGAAGTAGATATAGATAATATTATAGAAAAAATTATGAAGGCATTACCAGAAGTTGTTTATCTATTTGTTGGAATTGTCCTAATATTCTTTGTATTAGTTGTATTAGTTCCATTAATACAAGTATATATGGGTACATTCTTATTTTCAGCATATGGATATTAGAAAAAATATTCCTAAATTTTCAAATTTAGGAATATTTTTTTATTTCTAGCATATATTAAATATAGTACATAAATTAGCTATGTATTAATATATATTTATGGAGGATATATGAAAGATAATTTCATAAAGGAAAAAATTATAAAAGATAAAACAGAATTACAAATTCAAAATGAAATATTAAAATCTATAATACAAACTAAACAAGAATTAGATTATGCAAATAAAAACTTTGAATATGCACAGGGTGATTTAATTGATTATTATGCTTATGAAATAAAAGCTAATAGAGCAAAATTGGATTATCTTATGAAAAAAGCAAAAAGTAAATCAATAGCTTTAGATATGGTAAATGAATTGAAAATAAGATTGTATGAAGATAAGGTAATATAATGTATGAATAATTGTCCATTTTTAAACATAAGATTTATTGGGTGATAGAATATGGACAATAATATTATACTTATATATTTAGCATGTATTATTACTTTATTTATAATAGGAAGAATTTTTATAGTACCATTAAAAATTATTTTGAAAATTGTTATGAATTCAATATTAGGAGCTCTTTTAATATATATAATAAATTTTATTGGAGCTGCATTTGATTTTCATATTGGTTTAAATATTTTTACTGCAATATTTATAGGTGTTTTGGGTATTCCTCGGTAGTATCTGTTTAGTAATATTAAAATTGGTAATATGAAAAAATACTGATTTTTATCAGTACTTTTTCATATTGTATCAAAATTATTCTACTGTGACAGATTTAGCTAAATTTCTAGGTTTATCGACATCTAATTTTTTTAGTTTTGCAATATGATATGCTAATAATTGTAAAGGTATTATTGATAATATTGGAGAAAGGTATGAGTTAATTTCAGGAATTTTAATAATATGGTTAAACTCATTTTTATTTAAGCTTTGATTTGTTATTATTATAGTTTTTGCACCTCTTGAAATTACTTCTTGTATATTACTTATTGACTTTTCAACAAGTAAAGGATTTGTAATTATAGATATAACAGTGGTATTATTTTCTATAAGAGCAATTGTACCATGTTTTAATTCACCAGATGCATATGCTTCTGCATGTATATAAGATATTTCTTTTAATTTTAAAGCTCCTTCTAAGGCAACATAGTAATCTAATCCTCTACCAATATAATATATATCTTTTTCTAAATATATTTTTTTAGCAATATCTTTTATTTGCGAATCTAAATTATCGAAAAGTTCTTTTATTTTATTAGGAATATTGTTTAAATCAGTTTCTAATTCTTTTAGTAAGTCATCATTAATAGAATTAAGTAATTTGGCTAAATATAAAGAAAAATACGACATTAATGATATTTGTGAAGTATATGCTTTTGTTGAAGCAACAGCTATTTCTGGTCCAGCACTTGTATATAATACTTTATCTGCAATTCTTGTTATACTACTTTCGGGAACATTTGTAACTGCTATAGTTTGAGCATTAGAAACTTTAGCGAGTTCTAAAGCTGCTATAGTATCAGCTGTTTCGCCAGATTGACTTATAAATATTGCTAAAGTATTGCTATCTATAATCGGATTTCTATATCTGAATTCAGAGGCTAAATCTACTTCAACATTAATTTTGCATAAATTTTCTATAAGTGTTTTAGAGACAAGACCAGCATGCATAGCAGTTCCACATGCTATAATATAAATTTTTTTTAAACTTTTTAAATATTCTTTAGTAATATTTAAATTTTCAAAATTCAGATTATTAAGAGTACGAAAAATAGATTTAGGTTGCTCATAAATTTCTTTTAGCATATAATCGTCGTATCCATTTTTATTTATTTGTGAGAAATCTATGTTTATTTCTTTACATTTTTTTTCTATTTTGCTTAAATTTTCATCATAGAATATAATATTATTTTTTAATACTTCTGCAAATTCATTATCATTTATAAAATAAAAAGATTTGGTATATTCTAAAAGTGCTGGAATATCAGAGCCGATAAAATTCTCATTTATTCCTTTACCTAAAACTAATGGACTACTTTTTCGTGCAACGATTATTTTATCTGGAAAAATACTACTTATAACACATATAGCATAACTTCCTTTAAGATGTTTACATGCTTTATAAACAGAATGAAGAAAATCATTACCCTCTTTATAATAGTAATCAATTAAATTAGGAATAACTTCTGTATCTGTTTGTGATATAAATTTATAATTTTTAGAAACTAAAAAATTTTTCAAATCAGAATAGTTTTCAATTATTCCATTATGTACAACAGAAAATGTATTATTTTGATTATTATGAGGATGTGAATTTATATCTGATGGTTCTCCATGTGTTGCCCATCTTGTATGTGCTATTCCACAATATCCATCTACTTTGTCTAAATTAGATAAATCTATTAAGTCTTTAACTCTACCTTTTGTTTTTAGTGTATGTATATTACCATTACTAAGTATTGAAATTCCAGCAGAGTCATAACCTCTATATTCTAAATTTGTTAATCCATTTAATAAAATTTTTTTTGATAAATTATTACCAATATAGCCTACAATCCCACACATATATTACCTCCTAATATAGTTTACTATATTATATAATAAAAAAATTAAAAATGTTAATAAAATTATTTATTTAATACAAATAAATAGTAGTTATAAATTGACTTTAGTTTACAATAATGGTAAAATAGATAAGGAAAAACTTTATAATAAAAAATTTAAAGAGGTGTTTAAAATGACAACAAAATGCCGGACATATGTTGATGTATTAACTCAGCATACTGAAGTAACGGGAAGTACTTTACTATTAATAATAAGGCTATCTAGTGGGAAAATAGTCAAAGGTTTAATTGATTGTGGAGCATTTCAAGAGCCAAATTATCAAGCAGAGAATTCAAAATTAATAATTGATCCAAAACAATTGGATTTTGTGTGCATAACACATGCACATATGGATCATGCTGGTAGAGTTCCATTATTGGTTAACAAAGGTTATGAGAGAAAAATTTTTTGTACTAATGGTACAGCAGAGTTTCTACCGTATGCATTGCATGATAATTTAAAGATAATGCGGGATAAATCAAGAAGAAATAATGAAAAGGTTTTATATTTTGCAGAAGATGTAAATAAAACAATGCAATTAATTGAAAAAAAAGAATATGATGAAACTTTTAGTGTTCATCCAAAGGTTAAAATAACATTTTTAGAAAATGGTCATTTGTTAGGAGCATCTTTAATTTTGATTCAAATTGAAGATGAGGAAAATGTAAATTTATTGTTCACAGGTGATTATAACAATAAAAACGTTTTTTTCAATGTTAAATCTATACCTCAATGGGTTAAAGATTTGCCTTTAACTATAGTAACGGAGTCAACATATGGAGACAAGACAACACAAGAATGTTTGGAAGAAAATGGGGGGAATAATTTCGATTATAATATTATAGAAGCATCAAAAGAAAATAAAAGTATTTTGATTCCAGCGTTTGCACTTGAGAGAACTCAAGAAATTTTATATAGAATAAGATGTATTCAAGAACAAGGATACTTAAAAGATTATTCTGTATATTTAGATGGATCTTTAGCCATCATATATACTGAATTGCTAAAATTAGGGCGAATAAAAAATCTTAAAGTACAAGATTTCTTACCTGGAAATTTTTCATATGTTGTGAATTCAGTAATGAGAAGTGAAATTATAAATTCGAGAAGTAATAAAATAATTGTTACAACTTCTGGAATGGGGCAATATGGACCAGCCCAGATTTATATTCCGGAATTTATAGTAAAACAAAACTCACTAATTCAATTTACTGGATATTGTGCACAGGGAACGTATGGGCGGAAATTGCAGGAGGAAAGCGTTTATAGTAATACTGTAAAATTTACAGCTGAATTTTCTGCACATGCTAAAAAGGATGTGCTGTTGAGTTTAATAAGCCAATTTTCCGATATAAAGGCAGTATTAATTAATCACGGAAATAACGAGGCAAAACTTAAATTCAAGGAATACCTTGAAAAAGAAATAAGCAAAAATTCATACATTCTTAATAAGAAAATAGGCTACAGAGTAAATGCCTATGGAATTATGAAGGAATTGAATACTATTAATTAAAAACATCTCAATAAAACACTTTGTAAAATTATTAATTAATTTTACAAGGTGTTTTAAATTTTGTTATTTTAGATTTTTATCAACAGACTGTAAGCTTGCTGGTCCCTACGAATTGTTACTTCATAAAAAGTATATTTAATTTTTTCTATATATAAAATAATATTTAACCGTACTTAAATTTTATATAAAAAAATTACATAAATATAGATAAAGTAATCATATTAGTGTAAAATAATACTAGTTGATATTCTGGGAGGAAATATGTTTAATATAAAAGAAGAATTAAAAAAACTACCAGATAAATCTGGTGTATATATAATGAGAGATAAAGATGATAATATTTTATATGTAGGAAAAGCTATTTCTTTAAAAAATAGAGTAAGACAGTATTTTATGAAAAATAATAAAACACAAAGAATTTTGAAAATGGTTTCACTAATTGACCATTTTGAATATATAGTAACAGATAATGAGGCAGAAGCTTTAATATTAGAGTGTAATTTAATAAAAGAAAATAGACCAAAATTTAATGTATTATTAAAAGATGATAAAACATATCCATATATTAAAATAGATGTTAAATCTGATTATCCAAATGTATTTATAACAAGAAGAATTATAAATGATGGTTCTAAATATTTTGGACCATATGCAAATCCAGGTAGTGCTAGAGAAATGGTTAATTTTATTAGAGATAGGTTTAAAATTAGACAATGTAGAAATTTTAAATCTAATAAAAGACCTTGTTTAAATTATCATATAAAAAAATGTCCAGCACCTTGTATGGGCTATATTTCTGTAGAAGAGTATAGAAAACAAATTGATGATATTATTATGTTATTAGAAGGAAAAACAGATAAAATAATAAAAAATTTAAAGGAAGAAATTGTAGAATTATCTGAAAAACAAGAATTTGAAAAAGCTGCAGAGGTTAGAGATAGAATGATTGCAATTGAGAGAATTTCTACAAAGCAAAAAGTATCAAATATTACAGAAAATAATATTGATGTTATTGGATTGTATAAGAATAAATTGTCTGTTTGTGTTGAGATATTCTTTGTAAGAGGAAGTAAGATGATTGCAAGAGAGCATTATTATTTTGATGATTTTAAAGATGATGAAAATAGTGATATTTTATCTGGTTTTATAAAACAATATTATATAGATAAACCAGATTTGCCTTCAAAAATTATGATTCAAGAAGAAATAGAAGATAAAGAATTATTAGAACAATGGCTTGGGGAAAAAGCTGGTAGGAAAGTTGAAATAAAAACACCTCAGAGAGGAGAAAAATTAAGATTTGTAGAATTAGCAGAAAAAAATGCGCAAATTACTTTAGAGAATAAATTAAAAGATAAAACAGATATATTATTAGAATTAAAAGAAAAATTAAATCTAAGTAAGATGCCAAGGAAAATAGAGAGTTTTGATATATCTAATATATCTGGACAATTTATTGTTGCTGGAATGTGTGTAATGAAAGATGGAATAGTTAATAGAAAACTTTCAAGGAGATTTAAAATAAAAAATGTATTTGGACAAGATGATCCTAAATGTATGGAAGAAGTTGTAACAAGGAGGATAAAACATTCTATAGAAAGTCCAAAAGGAGGATTTGGAGAATTACCAGATTTAATTTTAGCAGATGGTGGAATAACCCAAATTAGAGCAATAAAAAGAGCTATAGAAAAATATGAAAATGTAAATATACCCGTATTTGGTATGGTAAAAGACGATAAACATAGAACAAGAGCTTTAATTGATGAACAAAGAAGAGAAATAGAAATTTCAGAAAAATTAATGATGGTAATTACAAATTTTCAAGATGAAGTTCATAATGTTGCAATAGAATATCATAGAAAATTGAGAGATAAGGAGATGTCTAAATCTATATTAGATGATATAGATGGTATAGGCAAAAAGAGAAAACAAGAATTGTTAAAAACATTTGGTAGTATAGATAAAATTAAGGAAGCGGATATTGAAGATATAATGAAAATAAATGGAATAACAAGAAAAATTGCAGAAAATATAAAAGAGGCAATTAAGTAGAATATATTAATAAAAAATCGAAATTAAAAATTATTTATGTTATAATGTAATACGATTATTATAATAAATTTGTAAATTAATGAATATAATATATCCCCTATGAATATATAATAATATAAAGGGGGAGTTAGAATGGAATTTGCAAAAGATAAATATATTGAAAGGAGAATAAATAGTAAAGGAAAAAATAGTTTTATTAAATGGGCAGGTAATAATAAATTATTTTTGTTTACAATTATTTTTACTTTATTATTTTCGATTTTAAATATATATTTAATTGTAAAGTTTTTTGAAATATTAGTTAATTTATAAATTAGAGAGGATGTATTAATGGAAGTAATATTAGGAAAAACAGCGGGTTTTTGTTTCGGGGTAGAAAATGCAGTTAATAATACAAAAAATGAATTAAATAAGAATGAAAAAGTATATGCTTTAGGAGAATTAACACATAATAGACAAGTTATGAATGAACTAGAAAATAAAGGTCTTATTGTAAGGGAAAACATAAAAGATATACCTGATAATTCAACTGTAATATTTAGAGCTCATGGAGTTCCACCAAAAATATACGAGATTGCTAAAGAAAAAAATTTAAATATTGTAGATTTAACATGTAAAAGTGTTTTAAGAATACATAATCTTGTTAGTGATTTTGTAAATAAAGGTAATTATATTTTTGTAATTGGAAAAAAGGAACATCCAGAAATTGTTGGAATATGTGGATTTTGCAGAGAAAATGCAAGTGTTATTCTAAATGAAGATGATATAAATGAGGCTATAAAAAATTTTAAGAAAACAGGTTTAAAAAAGGTGGTAATTATAGCGCAAACTACCTTTAATTTTGAAAAATTTAATAATTTAGTTCACAAAATAAAAGATGATATTGGTAAAGAATATGAAATAGAGGTTATAAATACAATATGTAATGCTACTGTTATAAGACAAAAAGAAACTGATGATATTTCTAAAAATGTAGATATGATGATAATTATAGGTGGAAAAAATAGTTCTAATACAGAAAAATTATACAATATTGCAAAATCAAATTGTGAAAATACAATATGGATTGAAACAAAAGATGAAATACATGAAATAGAAAATGTAAGTAAAGTTGGTATAATGGCAGGTGCTTCAACACCAAAAGAAAGTATTATGGATGTTGTAGAATATATAAAGGGGAAATAATATATGAATATAGCAAATAATTGGACAGACTATGAAATTATAGATATGGCAAATGGAGAAAAACTAGAAAGATGGGGAAATTTTAGATTAATTAGACCAGATCCACAAATTATATGGAAAGAAAAAACTTTTTCTAATGAATGGAAAAAATATGATGCAATATATAATAGAAGTTCAAAAGGTGGAGGAGCTTGGAAATATAAAAATAATGTACCAAATAGTTGGAAAATAAAATATCAAGATTTAGTTTTTAACATAAAGCTTATGGGATTTAAACATACTGGTTTATTTCCAGAACAAGCAGTAAATTGGAATTGGTGTATGGATAAAATAAAATCTGAAAAAAGAAATATAAAAGTATTAAACTTGTTTGCATATACTGGAGGAGCTACAGTAGCATGTCTTAAGGCTGGAGCAGAAGTATGTCATGTTGATAGTTCTAAAGGAATGGTATCTTGGGCAAAGGAAAATGTTATATCTTCAAAATTACAAGATAGGAAAGTTAGATATATAGTTGATGATGTTGTTAAATTTATACAAAGAGAAATAAGAAGAGGTAATAAATATGATGCTATAATAATGGATCCACCATCATATGGAAGAGGTACTAAAGGTGAGATATGGAAGTTTGAAGAAAATATAGCTGATTTAGTTAATTTATGTATAGGTGTATTATCAAAAGATCCATTATTTTTCCTGATTAATTCGTATACAACAGGAATATCATCAGCAGTACTTGGTAATTTGTTAAATATGAATATAAAACAAAAGGGTATTATTTCTTTTGGTGAAATCGGTTTACCAATGAAAAATTCAAAATTAGTATTACCATGTGGAATTTATGGTCGCTGGGAGAAAAAATAATTATGAAGTTAAATGTAATATATGAAGATAATCATATTATAGTAGTAGAAAAACCAGTAAATATACCATCACAGCAAGACAAAACTGGTGATATAGATATGTTAACAATAATAAAGGAATATATAAAAGAAAAATATAATAAACCAGGTAATGTTTATTTGGGATTGGTACATAGATTAGATAGACCTGTTGGTGGAGTTATGGTATTTGCTAAGACATCAAAAGCAGCTTCAAGATTAAGTGAGCAGGTAAGAAATAAGGATTTTAAAAAAGAATACTTAGTTGTTACAGATGGAAAATGGGAAAAAGAAAATGATATTTTAGAAGACTATCTTTTAAAAAATGAAAAAAATAATTTATCAAAAGTAGTAGATAAAAATAAGAAAAATGCTAAATATGCTAAATTGGAATATAAAGTATTAAAATATAGTAAAGATATAAATTTATCTGTTTTAAAAATAAATTTATATACAGGTAGACATCATCAAATAAGAGTACAATTAGCAAGTAGAGGTCATAGTATTTATGGAGATAATAAATATGGAACACGTGGAAAAGGTAAACAAATAAATTTATGGGCATATAAAATTAGTTTTATACATCCAATTAGTAAAAAAGAATTAACCTTTAAAGTATTACCAAAATTCGAGAAAAGTTGGAAAATATTAGAGGATATAAAAGAAATATAAATAAAAAAATAATATTAGAAAAAATCTAATATTATTTTTTTACATTAATTTTATGAAAATAGAGAAAATATATGTGAAATGAAAAAATTATATTTATATAAACTTTTTAGATATCTTCATATATAAAAAATATTTATTAGTATTTTTTAATATAAAATAAAAACAAGTTAAGAAGAGGTATATAATGATTGAAAAAATTTGTTTTTATTTAACTAATAGAATAAGAAAAAAATTACCAGATATAGATGATGAAAAAGCTGAGATAATTAACTATGGTTTACAAATTGTAATAGGAGAAATACCAAAAATTTTTGTACTAATACTTATTGCATTTCTTCTTGGAGTGGGGTGGCTCACACTCTTAGCATTTATTTTAATATTACCATATAAAGTTTTTTCTGGTGGATTACATCTAAAATCTCATTTGGGCTGTATAGTTGGAACAACTTTATTTTATTGTGGTGATGTAATGTTAAGTAAAATGATTGTTTTGGAACCAGTTTATATAAAATATATTATTATATTATTTATATGGATTTTTGGAATAGCAATGTGTAAACTATATGCACCAGCTGATACAGAAAATGTACCTATAATTAGTAAAAAAGAAAGAAGTAAAAAACAAAAACTATCATATATAGCATTAACAATTAGTTTGGTAATAGCTTGTATTATACAAGATAGCGTTATTTCTAATATGATTATTTTTGGTATGTTATTTCAAAGCTTAATTATATCTAGATTAGCTTATAAAATTACAAATAATAAATATGGTCATGAAGTTTATAATAATTAATTACAATTTTATATGATATTAAACCGGTAGATATCATATAAGTAAGTATATAAAAATTTTAAGGAGGAAAATTATATGTTAAAATTATTAGCAAAAGTAGCAGAAAAATATGCTAGAACAACAAATACAACATGTTGGATATTGGGGTTATTTCATCAACCAAAAATGCCAGCATCTTTAATAAAAAAAGATTAGTAAATATACATAATAGTAGATATAAAAGAGTGTTGATAAATATTATCAGCACTTTTTGAGTTGAATGTAAAATAAAAAATTAAAAATACTTGTTTTTTTTGGTAAATAATTATATAATAATTTGCATTGAATTGATAGAGAGATGATGTAAACAGTAAAAAATAAGTTTTTCACTACTTACATTACAATCGCTTTTTCACCCTCAAAATTCATAAGAGTTTTGGGATTGCTAATAAAAACCTTCTAAATTTAGAGGTTTTTAATTAAAATTTTGTTAGAGCATATAATTGCTAGAATGGAGGTCTTTATGCAAATAAACAGAGAAGAAATTATACATATTGCAAAACTTGCAAATTTAAGTTTAACAGATGAGGAGATAGACAAGTATACAAATGATATGGAGGAAATTCTAACATTTGCAAATACTGTTAATAATGTAAATACAGATAATATTGATGAGTTAGCAAGTTTAGAAGAAAACTATAATGTCTTTAGAAAAGATGAAGTAAAAGCTTTTGGAAATAGAGAAGAATTATTGAAAAATGCCCCATCTCAAGAAGACGGAATGTTTAAAATACCAAAAGTAATAAAATAATAGGAGGGGTAATATGGATTTATATGATTTAACTGTACATGAATTATTAGATAAATTAAAAAATAAAGAAATAACTTTAGAGGAGATAAATAAAAGTTATATAGAAAGAATAAATGAAAAAGAAAATGAAGTAAAAGCATTTGTAACAATAACAGATGAGGATGCAGTAGAAAAAGCTAAAAAAATAGATGATGATATAAAAAATGGAAAAGAGGTTTCTAAATTATCTGGAATACCTATCGGAATAAAAGATAATATATGTACGAAAAATGTAAAAACAACTTGTAGTTCAAAAATGCTTGAAAATTTTGTTTCTCCATATGATGCAACTGTTATGAATAAGATTAATAAGGAAAATATGATAATGCTAGGAAAATTAAATATGGATGAATTTGCTATGGGAGCTTCTACAGAATATTCTTATTTTAAGAAAACTTCAAATCCATGGGATTTGAAAAGGGTTCCAGGAGGTTCTAGTGGTGGATCAGCAGCTGCTGTTGCAGCAGGAATGGTTCCATGGGCATTGGGAAGCGACACAGGAGGTTCTATAAGACAGCCATCAGCTTTTTGTGGTACAGTAGGATTAAAACCAACATATGGATTAGTTTCAAGATTTGGTCTTGTAGCTTTTGCATCATCACTTGATCAAATTGGACCTATTACAAAGGATGTAACAGATAGTGCAATTTTATTAAATATTATTGCAGGGCATGATGAAATGGACTCTACATCTGCAAAGGTTGAGAAAAAAGATTATACAAAAAGCTTAATTAGAGATGTAAAGGGATTGAAAATAGGATTACCAAAAGAATATTTTGGTGAGGGTATAAATCCAGAAGTTAAAAATGCAGTTATGAATGTTGCTAAAGAATATGAAAAAATGGGTGCAATTGTTGAGGAATGTTCTATAAGTGTTACAGATTATGCTTTAGCTACATATTATATAATTGCTTGTGCAGAAGCAAGTTCTAATTTAGGAAGATTTGATGGTATAAGATATGGTTATAGAACAGAAAATTTTAGCAATTTAACAGACATTTATAAAAATTCTAGAAGTGAAGGTTTTGGAAAAGAAGTAAAAAGAAGAATAATATTGGGAACATATGTGTTAAGTTCTGGATATTATGATGCATATTATAAAAAAGCATTAAAAGTTAGACAGGTTGTAAAAAATGAGTTTAAGAAGTTATTTGAAAAATATGATATATTATTAACTCCAACATCTCCAACTGTTGCTTTTGAAATTGGTACAAGGTCTAATAATCCATTAGAAATGTATTTAGCAGATATTTGTACTGTATCTATAAATATAGGAGGTGTTCCAGCAATATCTATACCATGTGGAGTAGATAGTAATGGTATGCCGATAGGATGCCAATTAATAGGAAATCATTTTGAAGAAGAAAAAATATTAAAAGCAGCATTTACTTATGAGCAAGAAACTAAATTTAGAGAAAAATATAAACCAACATTTAAAAAATAAGGAGTGAATAATATGGCAAGAGAAGATTATGAAATTGTTATGGGACTAGAAGTACATAGTGAACTTTCAACAAAGACAAAAATATTTTGCTCATGTCCAACAGAATTTGGAGGAGAGCCAAACACACATTGTTGTCCTATATGTATGGCTATGCCAGGTACATTACCAGTATTAAATGAAAAGGTTGTAGAATATGCAGTAAAAGCTGGACTTGCAACTAATTGTGATATTGCTAGAACTAGCAAAAATGATAGAAAAAATTATTTCTATCCAGATTTACCAAAAGCATACCAAATATCACAATTTGATATGCCACTTTGTGTAGATGGACATATAGATATAGAAACTGAAGAGGGAACAAAATCAATAAGAATAGAGAGAATTCATATTGAAGAAGATGCAGGAAAGCTAAATCATGATGAATATGGAAGAGGAAGTTTTGTAGATTTAAACAGAGCAGGAGTACCTTTAATAGAAATAGTTTCTAAACCAGATTTAAGATCAAAAGAAGAAGTAGAAAGTTATTTGAGAAAATTAAAATCAATATTAGAATATATAGAAGTTTCTGATTGTAAAATGCAAGAAGGTTCTTTAAGAGCAGATGTAAATGTATCTGTAAGAAAAAAGGGTAGTAAAGAGTTTGGAACAAGAACAGAAATGAAAAATATGAATTCATTTAAGTCTATTTTAAGAGCTATTGAGTATGAATCGAATAGACAAATTGATGTTATAGAAAGTGGTGGAGAAGTAGAGCAAGAAAGTCTAAGATGGGATGATATTTCTGGAAAAACATTTTCTATGAGAGATAAGGAGAATGCACAAGATTATAGATATTTCCCTGATCCAGATTTAGTTGCTATTAAAATTTCTGATGAATATATAAATAATATAAAAAGTAATTTACCAGAACTTCCAGACAGTAGAAAAAAAAGATACATGGAAGAGTATAAATTGCCAGAATATGATTCAAGATTAATTACTGCATCAAAATATTTGTCTGATTTATTAGAAGAAGCAGTTGAAGTTTGCAATAATCCAAAAACAGTTAGTAATTTTATAATGACAGATATAACAAAATTCTTAAATGAAAAAGAGTTAGAACCAGAGGAAATACCTTTTACAGCACAGCAATTGGGTGAACTTGTTAAATTAATAGATAAAGGAACAATTAGTTCTAGTATAGCAAAAAAAGTTTTAGCTGAAATGTTTGAAAAACCAGAAGATCCTAATAAAATAATAGAAAAAAACGGATGGATACAAATTTCAGATGAAGGTGCTATAAAAGAAGTAGTAAAAAAAGTACTTAGCGAAAATGAGAAATCAGTTAATGATTATAAAGCTGGAAAAGATAAGGCTCTTGGATATTTAGTTGGACAAGCAATGAAAGCTACAAAGGGAAAAGCAAACCCAGGAATGCTAAATAAGATGTTTTTAGAAGAATTAAATAAATAATAGATACAATGTTAAAATTCACGGTATATGATTTGGATATAATAATATTTTATAAATTTTTCGGCTCAAAATGGGCCATACCCCATTTGGTGGATTTTATTTTCGCCCCCACCCTTAGGCTTTTTAGTCTTTTTATAAAATAATAAAAATAGAGCAGCTGTAGGGGCGAACAGTGTTCGCCAGCCCAACAAAGCTATTTCTCAATAAATTAAACATATAAATTTTAGATTAGATGTGAATAATCAATATTATTATATCAAATTCTTTTTATATTTTATGTGCTGTGAATAGTAATAATACAATAAAAAATGGATATATTAGTATCCATTTTTTATTGTATTTATAACAATTCCAGAGATTATTGAACCAATAGCAATTGTTAGACTTGTTTGAAATAAAATTATGCCTGATAAGTATAAATTGTGAGAAATATAATATGTATTATATATTAACATTATTATTATAGAAGTCCAGCAAATGAATATAGATAATCTAAAACAATATTTTATAATTTTTAATATCTTATCATCAAATTTAAAAATATTTTTAAATTTTTCAGTCATTGTTTAAATACCTCATCTTTCGTTTATATATTTTAAAGATAATAATATGAGACTAAGTTATATAATAAATAATAAAAATAAATTCTTATATATAAATGATAACATGATTACTAGTGAAAAACAAAGGAAATATAATCCAAAAATACACCCAAAATATTAAATTTTATATTTAATATTTTGGGTGTATTTTAATTAATTTCTTAATTTATTATACATTTGCTGTATTTAATAATTTAGACAATCTTGATTTTTTTCTAGAAGCAGTGTTCTTTTTAATAACACCTTTTGAACAAGCTTGGTCAACTTTTCTTGTAGCATCTATAAATAAATTTTTAGCTTCTTTATCTCCACTAGCAATAGCAGTTTCGAATTTTTTTATAGCTGTTCTATATCCTGATTTTATCATATTATTTCTTAATGTTTTCTTTTTTATTATTTTTACTCTTTTTTCAGCTGATTTTATATTTGGCATCTATTAGCACCTCCTTATAATGTTTCTTCTAAATTTGCTTTAAATATTTTATCATGTATACAGTTATTTTGCAAGTAGTTATTTAAATTTTCTATTTCTCTTGAAAATTATGTAAAGCTGATATATAATATACAAGGATAAAATTTATTATCTTTACAAAATAATTTTTGGAGGTTTAACATCATGTGCAAAGAAGAAAAAACAATAATTAAGGCAAAACCAGGAATGATGATTAAAGAAGTAAAAATCATTAATGAAGGAGATGCAATAGAATATTATAGTGTTCCAGATGTTCGGTTTTATGCTAATAATAAAATAGAAGATTACTTAAAATTAATTGAAGTTAGTTCTTTATCTAAAAGAGATAAAGTATTTAGGTATTCACCTAAGACTGTAGACGAAAAGCTGGTTAAGAAAAATATTTTTAAAGCTATAGATATGAAATTAAAAGATTTCATGATTTTTAGAATAGATCCTTCAATGGATTATAATAGAAACATTATATATAAAGAAGGAATGGAACCAGTAGTGGGTATGTCGGTAGAATGGTGGTATAAAAGAATTAGTAATATTCTACCAGAACGAAATAGTAGATTAGGAGATATTAAACAATATTATGCGTATCTTGGATATCTTATAAATTATTTGGTAAAAGTAATTGGATATGATGTTGATAGAGCTTGGGATGAGGTGTGCAATAAAAGTAAAAATCTAGGGCATTATTATGATTCAGATATAGATTGTTTAAAAGATCCATATCTAGGAAAAATGAGACCAACAGGAAGTAATAAAATAGGAGAATTTGCGGATTTAGCAAATACTGTTAAAATTGTAAAAAATAATTCTTCAGAAACAGGTTTTTCAATTGTTGGTGGTTGCTATAATGATATGTCAAATTGGGCTCCTCTATCTTTTGTAAGAAATATAAATTCCATAAAATTAGGAATTGAAGATGCAACAGCTTGGGTGGTGTGTGATGTTAATAAAAAATAGTTAAAAATAAAAATATGATTTACTTTTTGGTAAATCATATTTTTATTTTTTAAATTAATTGAATATAAATATTAATTTATGCTATAATAACAAAATGAAAGGAGTTGTTCTCATGAAAATAGCAATTGGATCAGATCATAGAGGGTATGAACTCAAAGAAAAAATAAAAAAATGTTTTGATAATAGAAAGATAGAGTATCAAGATTTTGGAGCTTTTTCAGAAGAAAAAACAGATTATCCAATAATAGTGGAAAAAGTAGCAAGTTCAATTCAAGAAAGAAAATGTGAATTAGGAATTTTAATATGTGGTACAGGTTTTGGAATGTGTATTACTGCAAATAAATTTAAGGGAATAAGAGCTACTACTTGCTATAATGAAGAAACAGCCAAGCTTTCTAAATTGCATAATAATGCAAATATATTAACAATGGGAGCAAATTACTTAGATATAGATGAAGCAATGAAAATAATAGATGCATGGCTTAATACTGAATTTGAAGGTGGAAGACATAAGAAAAGAATAGAAGAAATAGAAGAAATAGAAAATCATAATATGAAATAGAGGAGATAAATATGTGGGGAGATATAGCTATTGCTTTTATGCTAGCATTTATAATAGCATTTGTTTTAACACCATATACTATAAAGCTAGCAATAAAAGTAGGAGCAATTGATGTACCGAAAGATAATAGAAGAGTAAATAAAAAGGCTATGCCAAGATTGCGGTGGTATAGCAGTAATAGCTGGATTTTTAGTTTCTATAACGTATTTATTAATTATAATGAGTATAGAAGGTACAATTGATTTATTTGGCGAAGATACATATTATAAAAAACTACTCGGATTTGGTGCAGGTATAATAATACTAGGAGTAGTATGCTTTATAGACGATTCAAGAGGAGTACATCCATTAGTAAAATTATTTACACAAATATTAGTTGCTATTATAGTAGTGGCAAGTGGTATAAGAATAGATAATATAGATATAGATTTTATAAACCAATTAAGTTGGAAAGATACATTTTATACAATATTAACAATTGGATGGATTGTAGGTATAACAAATGCAATAAATTTAATAGATGGCTTAGATGGACTCTCTACAGGAATATCAGTTATATCTTCATTATCATTATTAATTATATTTTCATTAAATGGCTCACCAATAATATCAATTATTCTAATAACAGCATTAGGTGGTGCATTGGTAGGATTTTTACCATTTAATTTTAATCCAGCAAAAACATTTATAGGTGATACAGGTTCGAATTTCTTAGGATTTGCATTATCTGTAATATCAATATTAGGTGTTGCAAAAACATATACAGCTATTGTTATTATTGCACCATTAATAGTATTAGCACTTCCTGTTTTTGATACTCTTTTTGCAATAATAAGAAGGGTGGTAACAGGAAAGTCAATAAAAGCAATAATAATGCCAGATAAAGGACATTTACACCATAAAATAATAAGTAAAGGATATACACAAAAACAAGCAGTTTTAATTTTATATGGAATAAGTGCTACTTTTGGAATGTTTGCAATTATACTATTAGATAGTGGAATTTGGAAAGCATTATCATTTGCTTTAATGATAATTGCTGCAATGTTTATAGGCTATAATAGTATTTTTAAAATGAAAGAAGAAAGTGCCCAAATACAAAAAGAAATAAATGAGGAGATAGAATCAAATCACAAAATAAGAAATGATAAAGAGGTTTAATAAAGGAAGAGTATAATGCAAAAAAACTTATTAATTACAGAAAAACCATCTGTTGCAATGGAATTTGCAAAAGTTTTGAAGGTAAATGGAATTAGAAAAAATGGATATTTAGAGTCTGATAAATGGATTATTACTTGGTGTGTAGGTCATTTAGTTACAATGTCGTATCCAGATAAATATGATGAAAAATATAGATTTTGGAGATTAGATACATTGCCTTTTTTACCAGAAAAATATAAATATGAATTAATACCACAAGTAGAAAATCAATTTAATGTAATAAAGACATTATTTGAAAGAGATGATATTTCTACAATTTATGTATGTACAGACTCTGGTAGAGAAGGTGAATACATATATAGATTAGTTGAACAAATGATAAATATAAAAGGAAAAGAGGAAAAAAGAGTATGGATTGATTCACAAACAGAAGAAGAAATGATTAGAGGAATAAAAGAAGCTAAAGATTTAAAAGAATATGATAGTTTGGCAAATGCTGCTTATTTAAGAGCAAAAGAAGACTATTTAATAGGTATAAATTTTTCTAGATTATTATCAATAATATATGGTAAAAGAGCTGCAAAAGAAATTGGTGAAGATAAAATTGTAATATCAGTAGGAAGAGTTATGACATGTGTACTTGGAATGGTTGTTTCAAGAGAAAGAGAAATAAGAAATTTTGTGAAAACTAAATATTATAAATTAGTTGGAAATTTCGGAAAAGAAGATGAAACATTCACAGCTGAATGGAAAGTAAGTGAAAAATCTAAATATTTTGAATCTAATAAATTGTATAATGATTCAGGTTTTAAAAAGAAGGATGATGCAATAAATTTTATAGAAGAATTAAAAGGAAAAAAAGCAGAAATTGTATCAGTAAAAAAGATAAAACAAAAGGAAAATCCTCCATTGCTATTTAATTTAGCAGAGATACAAAATGAGTGTACTAAATTATATAAAATAAAACCAGATGAAACATTAGAAGTTATACAAAATCTATATGAAAAAAAATTAGTTACATATCCAAGAACAGATGCAAGGGTATTATCAACAGCGATTGCAAAAGAAATAAATAAAAATTTAAATGGTTTAGCTAGGAATTTAAAAAATGATGAAATACAAGGTTATATAAAAAAAATGATTGAAGAAAAATATTCAACTAATTTGCAAAAAACAAAATATGTTGATGATAGTAAAATAACAGATCATTATGCAATAATACCAACAGGACAAGGTTTAGAAAATTATGATAAATTAAATGAACTTAACAAAAATATATATTTGCTAATAGTAAAAAGATTTTTAGCTATTTTTTATCCTCCAGCAGAATACAGTAAAATTAATGTGAATTTAAAAATAGAAAACGAGGAATTTAATACAAGTCAAAAAGTATGTATAAAAAAGGGATATTTAGAAATTCTAAAAAATAAAGTAAAACAAGAAAAACAAGTTGAAAGTAATATTTTAAATACATTAAAAAAAGGAAATTTAATAGATGTAATAGATATAAATATAAAAGAGGCAGAAACATCACCACCTTCGAGATATAATTCTGGTTCTATTATTTTGGCAATGGAAAATGCAGGTAAATTAATAGAAGATGAAGAATTAAGGGAACAAATAAAAGGTGCTGGTATTGGAACTAGTGCAACAAGAGCAGAAATAATTAAAAAATTAGAAAAAATAAATTATATAAGTATAAATAAAAAAACACAAATAATTACACCTACAAAAAAAGGTGAAGTAATATATGATGTAGTAAATTTATCAATGGCAGATATGTTAAACCCAAGATTAACAGCAAGTTGGGAAAAAGGTTTAGATTTAGTTGCAAAAAAACAAATAAATCAAGAAGAATTTATGGAAAAATTAGAAAATTATATAAAAAGTAAAATAAATAAATTAGTTATAAAATTTTAACAAAAAAGGTATACAAATTTTAGATATATGTTATATAATAAATGTTAAAGATTATAAAAAAACTGGGGGTATATAATGGGAGAGTTAGAAAATAATAACGAGAAAAAAACAATACTAATTGTGGATGATGAAAAGCCAATTGTAGAAATATTAATATATAATTTGCAAAAAGAAGGCTATAATACATTAGAAGCAAATGATGGTGTAACAGCTGTAGATATTGCATTAGAAAAAAAGCCAGATTTAATATTATTAGATATAATGTTACCAAGAATGGATGGATTAACAGTTTGTAAAAAAATAAGACATACTTTACCTAATGTACCAATATTAATGTTATCTGCAAAAGATGAAGAAATAGATAAAATACTTGGACTAGAATTAGGAGCAGATGACTATGTAACAAAACCTTTCAGCGTAAGAGAATTAATGGCAAGAATAAAAGCAAACTTAAGAAAAGTTGAAGCTAATAATTTAGTAGCAGATAGTAAAAATGAAAAAGATTCTGTAGAAAATGAAATAAGAATAGGTGATGTAATACTTAATTTAGATAAGTTTGAAGTAAGAGTTGATGGAAAAGTTATAGATTTAACTCTAAGAGAATTTGAAGTATTAAAATATTTAGCAACACAACCAGGACAAGTAGTTACTAGAGAAATATTACTTGAAAAAGTTTGGGGATATGAATATTATGGAGATATTAGAACAGTTGATGTTACAGTTAGAAGAATAAGAGAGAAAATAGAAAAAGATACATCAAATCCTAAAATAATAATTACTAAAAGAGGTGTAGGTTATTATATTGCGACATAAGGTGATAAAATGTTAAAAAATATACAAATACAAATAATACTTATTTTTACGATTTTAGGAATTGTAATATTAGCTGGAATGGGATTCATATTTTCAAATCAATTAAATAATATAGATATTGTATCAATAGAGCAGGGAAAACAAATACTAACAAATGAAGCATCTAATATAATAAAAACAACAATATATGCTATTAGTATATTTGTTGTTATTGCTATTATTGCTATAATTTTTGTATCAAAAGTAATAATATCTCCAATAAAGAGAATAACTAAAAATGCAAAAGATATTGCAGATGGTAAAAAAGTAGATATGAATAATATTTCTATAGATAATCCTAAAAATGATATACAAGATTTAGTAAATGCATTTAATATAATGACAATTAAATTAAATGATAGATTTACAGAGGCATCAAGACAGAAAAAACAAATAGAAACAATACTTTTACACATGACAGATGGAATTATTGCATTTGATTTAAATGGTGAAATAATACATATTAATCCAGCAGCTAGAAGATTATTAAAATTGGATGCTACAGATGATAATTTTGATACAATATTTAAAAAAATTGGAATAAATATAAATATAGAAAAAATTATATATTTGGAAAACTGGACATCTTCTGAACAAAAAGTGGATTTGCAAGATAGATATGTAAATATGCTATTTGCACAATTTAAAGATGAAGATGAAAGACCAGCTGGTGTTATAGCAGTAATACAGGATATAACAGAACATGTGAAATTAGATAATATGAGAAAAGAATTTGTAGCAGATGTATCACATGAATTAAAAACACCAATAACATCAATTATGGGATATGCTGATACGCTACTTGAGAGCGATTATGAAAAAGATATGCAAGAAAAGTTTTTAAATGTTATTTCATCAGAAGCTAGGAGAATGGCAAGGCTTGTGAGTGATTTATTGACATTATCTAAATATGATAATAAACAAAATAAGGCTGAAAAAACTGAATTTGATTTAGGTGAATTAGTAAAGAAAATACAAGAGGGGCTAAATATAGAAATAAAAAAGAAAAATTTAAATGTAGAATGTTTTGTTACTGCTAATGTTCCTATGGTATATGCAGATAAATATGGAATAGAAAGAGTAATAATAAATATACTAACAAATAGTATAAAATATACACCAGAAGGTGGAAATATAAAAATATATGTAGGTTTTGTTTATAATGATGCATATATAAAAATAATAGATAATGGAATAGGAATACCTGAGAAAGATTTAACAAGAATATTTGAAAGATTTTATAGAGTAGATAAATCTAGAACACGTGAAATGGGAGGAACAGGACTTGGACTTTCAATTGCAAAGGAGATATTGGATCAGAATGATGGTAGTATTAGTATAAAAAGTATCGTAGAAAAAGGAACAGAAGTGGTTATAAGAATACCAACTAAAATAAATAAAGAATAATTACATATAAGGAAGAGGAAAATAAATGGAATTAAGAATAAATCCTAAAGTAAAGGAGATTTTAGAGTGGATATATTGCATAATAATAGCTATTATTTTAGCTTTATTAGTGCGATATTATATTGCAACACCAACTATAGTAAAACAACCTTCTATGTATCCAACATTAAAACAAGATCAAAGATTAATATTAAATAGATTAGCAAGAACTACACATGAAGAATTAAAAAGAGGAGATATAGTTACATTTGAAGCTCCAAGTGAAACATTTATACCAGTATACGAAGCAGATTTAGATAATCCAATTGCTGAATATAATAATGAGCCAGAAGGTTTGTTTTCTAAATTTGTGTATTATGTTTTAGAAACTAATAAAACGAGTTATATAAAAAGAGTAATAGGATTACCTGGAGAACATGTGGAAATAAAAGATGGAAATGTATATATAAATGGTGAAAAATTAGATGAACCATATCTTCAAGAAGATGTTATAACAGATTCTTTAGATGGGGCTTTTACAGATATTATTGTACCAGAGGGAACAGTTTTTTTAATGGGAGATAATAGACCTCAAAGTACAGATTGTAGAAGATTTGGTTGTATACCTTTAGAAAAAATAGAAAGTAAAGTTTGGATTAGATTTTGGCCATTAAACTTATTTGGAAAGGTAGACTAATATGTTTGATGATATAATTGGAAATATTAAAATAAAAGAAATATTAGAAAGTGCAATTAAAACAAATAATATTTTACATAGTTATTTATTTGTTGGAACAGAGGGAATTGGAAAAAGTATTTTTGCTAAAAAATTTGCTAAAATGATATTATGTGTTAATGAAAATAAACAAGAATGTAATAACAAATGTGAAGCATGTATAAAATTTGATAACAATAATAATCCAGATTTTGAATTTATAGAGCCAGATGGAAATAATATAAAAATAGATCAAATAAGGCAAATGAATTCCAAAGTTATGGAAAAACCAATTATATCAGAAAAAAAAGTTTATATAATAAATGACAGTGAAAAAATGACTAAAGAGGCTCAAAATAGTTTATTAAAAACATTAGAAGAACCTCCACAGTATGTTGTTATTATATTAATATGTTCAAAAGAAAATGATTTGTTAAATACAATAAAATCTAGATGTACAAAAATTAAATTTAATGATTTATCAAATGAAGAAATTAATGAGTATTTAAAATTAAATAATTATGGAATATTAGAAAATAATTTCCTTAATTTATCACAAGGAAGTATAAAAAAGGCAATAGGAGTAATTTCTAGTAAAGAATTATATGAAAAAATATCAAGTTTGTTTAATAATATAAAAAATATAAATAAAATAGAGTTTATTAGAAATAATGAATTTTTATATAAAGAAAAAGAAAAGATTGGAGAAATATTAGAATACATTAATGTACTTATATATAATCAAATGAAGAATTCTATAGAAAATAAATTAAATTATATAAATTGCATAAATATAGTAGAAGATACTAAAAAGAGATTAAAAGCAAATTCAAATTTTGATATGTGTATAGACAATTTACTATTTAGTATTTGGGAGGAAATGAATGAAAAATATAGTAGGAGTAAGATTTAAAAAGCCTGGTAAAATATATTTTTTTGATCCAGGTAGACTAAAAATAGAAAAAAACACATATGTTATAGTAGAAACAAGTAGTGGAGAAGAATATGGAGAAGCTGTAATTGTTAATAGATTAATACCAGAAGATAAAATAGTTTCACCATTAAAACCAGTAATAAGAATAGCTACAAGAGGAGATATAAGACATAATGAAGATAATAAAAGAAAAGAAAAAGAAGCAATGAAAATTTGCTTAGAAAAAATAAAAGAACATAAATTAAAAATGAAGTTAATAGATGTAGAATATAAATTTGATAATACAAAAATTTTATTTTATTTTACTGCAGATGGTAGAATAGATTTTAGAGAATTGGTAAAAGATTTAGCAGCTATTTTTAAAGTAAGAATAGAGTTAAGACAAATAGGAGTAAGAGATGAAATAAAAAGAATGGGAGGAAATGGTGTATGTGGTAGAGAATTATGCTGTTGCTCATTCCTTGGAAATTTTGAGGCTGTTTCAATAAAAATGGCAAAAGAACAAAATATATCATTAAATCCATCTAAAATATCTGGAAATTGTGGTAGATTAATGTGTTGCCTAAAATATGAGCAAAATGTATATGAAGAAAAATTAGAAAGACTTCCTAAAATAGGGGCGATAGTAGAAACAGATGATGGAGTAGGAGAAGTAGTAGGAATAGAAATATTAAAAGAGATTATAAAAGTAAGATTTAAAGAAGACGATGAAACTTTTTTTAAAAAATATAATATGAAAGATGTAAAAATAATTAAAAATATAGAAAAGGAAATAGAAGAAAATGATGAAGAAACAAGTGAAGAAGATTTAAATGAGTTGAAAAAATTAGAAGAATTAGATAAAATAGAAAATGTTACAGAAGATGAGATATAATTATAGGAGGTGAAAAAGATGGCATATAAAATAACAGATGCATGTATAAGTTGTGGAGCATGTGCAGAAGCTTGCCCTGCAAGTTGTATTTCTCAAGGTGAAGAAAGATATGTTATAGATCCAGAATGTTGTATAAGTTGTGGTACATGTGCTGGAGTTTGTCCAGTTGATGCACCAAAGTTATGTAACGAAGATTAACATTACATACAATTGAAAGAATAGAAGAGATTAAAGAAAAATAATCTCTTCTATTTTTTAATTTTTAAAATCATAGAAAATTTATTATTTGTTATAATTCATGGTATGCGATTTTAATATAATAAATATTTACACAAAGTTAAATATTAAAAAAACTTATATGTCATATTAGTTGAAAAAATATGACATATAAGGAAGAATATGATATAATAAATAAGTATTATGTAAACAATACATATTATAAGGAGGAATATATATGGATAAAATAGAGCAAACAGATAAAAATATAGATCCTAGAATATATAAAATAATGAATGAATCATATGAAGAGTTTGTAAAAAAATATGGTTATAAACATAGTAAGTATATAGAAGAAACTTTAAAAATCATATCAAGTAAAATAAAAGAAAATGAAACATATTTAGGTAATATGTCAGCTTCTGCAATGTTTAATGAAGGTATAGTATATACAAAAGGGGTTGATAATTTAGAAGCTGTTTTAAAACATGAATTATGGCATACATTTAATAGAGAAACAATGGATTACAGGGGAAAAGAATCAATATCATATATATCTGACAGATATAAAAAAGTGTTAAATGATATTGGATATATAAAAAATGAATATAATAAAAAAATAGAAAGAAAAAAATTACAAAGTAAAGATGGAAAATATAAAATAGAAAGTTATGATAAATTTTTAGACGAGTTTTTACTGGAAGATGATGAAATTGAAAAATGGACAGAATGGTTTAATATAAAAACACATACAAAAGATATGAAGTATGGTTTTGTAGATTTAGAAAATGGATATTTTATGAAAAATTTATCTTCTGGGGCTTTTTATGATAATTATACAAATATGTCTGATATGGTATCATGTTTAATTCCAAAAGAAAAATTATTAGAAATGTATTTAAATAGTAGGGATTATAAAACAGAATATTCACATGAAGATATGATGAAGGAATTTGATGATATGTATAAAAATGCTTTAGATGAAAATGAAAAAAATTATTATAAATATCCTTATTTAAAATTGTTATTAGATACAAATTGCATATCGGAAAATGCAAGAACAAATAAAGAAAAAACTTTGGAAACATTGCAAAGTTCAATGAAAACATGTTTTAAGGCATATAATATAAAATTAGAAAATTATAAAGATTTTAATATAGAAGATGCAAAAAATGTATATAAAGAAATAAAATATATGCAAGAACACATGATATGGAATTTGGATATAAATAAAATGAAGGATTTGGATTACATAAAAGAAATGGAAAAAATTCAAAATAAATTTAAAAGTATGTGTAAGAAATTAGATAGAAAAAATCCAGAAATAAAAGAAATGACTAAAAAAGTTGATTATAAAAAATATAATTCTTTAGAAAAAGTCAAAGACGGTGATGAGATAGTAAAAAATGTATTTCTACAGAACAAAGAAAAAAATAATATAGAAAAAATAGATAATTATGTAGTAAATACAAATGAAAATGGAATAAAGGGAAATTTATATTCTACTTTAAATTTATTATATAAAAGAAATAAATTTAATTTGATTTTTAAAAACTATCAAAATGAATATCTTGAAAATGGAGAAAATAAATTAGTAAAAATATATAATATGATAAATGATATAAAAGACGAAAATGATATACAAAAAATAGTTAATATATATGATTATATATATAATGATTATGAAAAGAAATTAGAAAAATTACCTACAGATACAAATGTTTCAGGCGAATTAAATAAATATTATAAAGATATAATTATAATGCAAAAAAATACAATAATAAATACAAAAGATAAAAATTACTTACCAAGTTTCGAAAAAATGAATCAAACATATAAAAACAAAATAAATAAATTTAAACAATATATAGATTATTGTAGTGAAAAAAGTATAGAAAGGCGAATAAAAATAAGTGAAAATATCGAAATTGCAAAAAAATATGAATATAGAAGAGCTAATAATGAAAAGAAGATGTATGATAAATATTTAAATGATATAAATGAAGAAAAAAAATCACTTATAGAAAAATGTAAAGATGCTAATTTAATAGAAAATAAAATGGATTATTTATTAATACATAATAAAAATGGAGATATAGAAAAGCAAGCATTAAAACAAATGGAAAAAGGAAAAAATTATAAAGATGAATTGGAAAGATAAAAATAATAAAAAACAAGAAAAATTATGATTTTTCTTGTTTTTTTATTATTGCAACTAAAATGTTATACATACGATTTTGAAATAATATAGAAAAAATATAAACTTATAAATTGTAAAAAATCCAATAAAATAGTTGTAGGGGCGAACAGTGTTCGCCCGCGCAACAAAGCTATTTCTCAATAAATTGAATATAAAAATTTTAGATTAGATGTGAATATTCAATATTATTATTTCAAAATCTTTATCTTATATTTTATAATATTTGAATAGTAAACTGAAAGTCGCACATTATCTTATCCAAACTACAATATTACAAAATATAATTGTAAATATAGCTAAAAGTATAACTGAAATTCCAGCAAATTTATTATTATATTCTTTTATTTCTACAACTCCATAGCTTAAGGTTTTAGTAAAAACCCAAATACTTAATATAGATATTATAATATTCAAAATTTCCTCCTTATTAATTATTTATCATTAATGTTGAACCTTCTAAATCTGTAGAAACATTTACATGAAAGAAAGCATTTTTATAATTTTCTGACCAATTAGATTCATTCCACTTGTTAATATTTGTATATTTAGAAATTACTTTTTTACCAAATCCAGCAATATCAGAGTTATAATCTTTTGCTGTTTTATATAAATAAGAACTAATATGTGTTGCAAGATAACTATTAATATATTTTTCTATAATTTTAAGTGCTTCTTCTGTTCCATAATTAGATGCATCTGAATATGTTAAAATGTATGCTTCAACAGATGTATCTACTGTTATAAAAGGGGAATTATTGACAAATTCTACTTTATTTTTTGTATTATTTAGAGTAATAGAAACAGATATTAGATTATCTGAAGAAAATGGATCAGGAATATTTATTATACATTGTTCTAGTTTATTTGTAATTATTAAATGTGATATTGTTTCTTGTCCGTTTAATTCTCCTACAAGCTTTCCATCTTTAAATACAGCTGTTCCCATTAGTTGTATTAAATTTTCGTCTTCTACAAGTGATGTACCAGCAACATAACTACTATCAATATCAATATAATTTATATTTTTATCAATATAATGCAAATTTTCAACATTGATTCCACCTAACATTGCAGTAGGTTCTATTAGACCTTCTTCAAGTGATGAATAGAAATTTTCTAAAGTACTATTATAGTAATATCCTGTATATTTACCAGATGTAACTATAATTTCATAATATTTAGCAATAAGACTCATTAAATTAGGTTTTGCATTTTCTATGAAATCAGATGCAGAGCATTTGCTTATAATAATACTTGCTTCAGGACGTATTTGTATCTTATTGATTAAAGTTTGAATTTCTTCAGCAATTCCAATAGAAGCTAATTCTTCAGAAAATATTATAACTTTACAATGTGATAGATTTAATTTTTTACTAATATAGCTATTCATCAAATTAAAACCAGAACTAATAGAAGAACATTCGACTGTCGTAGTTGTTGTTTCTGAACCTGATGAACTTGATGACGTTGAATCAGAAGATGGAGTTGCAAATTGAAATGATAATTTTAATAAATTTTCTTTTCCTTTGTCTATTCCTAATGCAATAACATATGCTTGATTCTCTATGCTATTATTTTCATATTTACAACCTGTTAAAGTAAGTAAAATAAGTATTGAAATTAAAATTATTGATATTGTTTTTTTCAAAATATTCATATAAGCCTCCATTAGAGCAAATTTACTACTAATAAAATTTTCTATATATTAGTGAAAATAAATTATGTTTTATTAGAATTTTTCTTTTTCTTTATATTAGCTAAAATTAATATTATAATACTAAGAACAATAACTGCAATCATATAGTATTTATAAACATTATTTAGTAAAAAGTTATATGAGGTAATATTATTAATTAGCAATATTGAAACAAATATGATTAAAGAAAAAGCATAAACTACAGCTGTACGATTTTTCAAATTTGTAATTTTTTTAAATATATTTGTTATAAAAAACATATTTATACTTAAATATGAAAAAATGGAAAGTATCCAAAAAAGAAGATATATAAAATCAGTGTTTTGCAAAAATGCTCCTAAATCTGTTAATCTTGCTAATATATACATGTTAAAAATACTTTCAGAAATTACTGAGTTAGGAAAAACTAAAAGTAAACATAAAGTACTTATTGCTAAATATATTGTTACTAGTATTGTAGAAATTATATTTGTTTTATAGAAATCTTGAGTATCTTTAAAAAAAGGAAAAATAAGCATAATATATGTTAAACCACTAAATGCAAATACATCAGTTAACCCAGCAAAGGAATTTTCTTTAATTCCAAATCCAAGAAGCGGAAATAATCTCTCAGGTACAAATAATTGTATTGATAAAACAAACATAACTATCATAACAATTGTAGTTAAAATTACAATTATTAAATTAGATTTTATTATAGAGCTAAATCCCATTCTGTTGACTATTACAATTCCAATTATAAAAAATAATGCTAAAAATAATTTGTCTGCATCTTCAAAATATATAGATTTTAGTACATCACAAATATAAGATAAGCATAATATAGAAATACCTAAAAATAATAAAATATAAAGAATTCCAACAATTTTTTTTAGAAGATTTCCTGCTAAAAATTCTGATATGTCTAAAATATCTGAGGCTATAAATCTTTTAAAGAGTTTATTAATAAAAAGTATTATAAGAATAGTAATAATGCTAACAAAAATTATTGTAAGAGTAGCACTAAATGCACTATTTACTAAGAGACTTTTAGGTATACCTAATATTATTCTATTTATAACAAGAATTATAATAAGAGCGATAGCTTCTGCAAAGCAAATTTTTTTTGCAACCAATTATATTACCTCCTACTCTTTTTCTTTTTTAGATTTTTTCCATAACATACTTATTTTTCCTTCCTCATTATCTTTTTTAGGATTTAAAAATGAAGGTCTTTTTTCTCTTTTCCAAATTGGTTTAGTAAAAAATGATGTTGTACTATTAGTGAAATTGCTATTTGGTATATATGGAGATGTATATGGAACACCAAAAGATTTCAGATTTGAAATAAAGCATAAATATACAAATATTCCTAGAGCTATTCCTAAAAATCCACCAACTGCACCTAAAATTAAAAATACAAATCTTAATAATCTAAGAGTAAAACTTAGAGAAAAATCAGGAATTGCAAATGATGAAATACCAGTAATAGCAACAATTATAATTAAAATAGGACTTACTATTCCAGCACTTACAGCAGCTTCACCAAGTATTAAAGCACCAACAATACCAATAGTTGGACCTATAGGTGAAGGAACTCTAAGACCTGCTTCTCTTATTAACTCAAATGAAAGTTCCATAATGATAATTTCAAATATTAATGGAAATGGAACAGTTTCTCTTGATGATGCTATTGCTAGTAATAATTCTGTAGGAATGAGTTCTTGATGATATGTTGTTATTGCAATATAGAGTCCTGGCAATAAAAGTGCAAAGAAATATGCAATAAGTCTAATTAATTTCAAAATGTTAGAATATTGATGTTTTAAGTTTAAATCTTCAGGAGAAGACAAATAATCAACTAAAACTCCAGGAGCAATTAGAATATATGGACTACCATTTACTATAACAACAACTCTACCCTCAAAAAGATAATTTACAGCTTTATCAGGTCTTTCAGTAGAAATTAATTGAGGAAAAATAGAGCTATCATCTTGAATTAATTGTTCTAATTGACCAGATGAAATTAGTGTATCTATATCTAAGTTGTTAATCCTATATTTTACTTCATAAACTAAATCTTCATTTGCTATATTATTTAAATAACAAACAGCTACTTTTGTTTTGCTTATTTTGCCAACATCGATATTTTCAATAATTAAATTTTCATTATTAACTAATCTTCTTAGTATAGAAGTATTAGTTCTAATAACTTCTACAAATGCTTCTTGTGAACCTCTTACTATAATTTCATTACTTGGTTCTCCAATACTTCTTGCTTTAAAACCTTTTACTTCTAAGCTAAAAACTGTTGAAATTGTATCTACAAATAGAATACAATTTCCAGAATTAATATCAGATATTGCATCTTTAAATTTGGTATATTTTTTTATAGAGTTTTGTGGTACTAGTGAATTGAAAATATATTCTTCAAGATTAAATTTTTTAACTTTTTTAATACCATAATTATTTTTTACAATGGTAATAGACTTATTTTGATTATCTTTAATATAAGTATTTGCGCTGTTTCTAAGCATTAAAGGTTTTAAAATAAAATCATTGATCATATTAGAATCAACCATACCATCAAGATATATTAAAAAAGCCTTATATTCATTATTTTTTGCTATTAAATTAAATTCCCTAATTACAACATCACTATTAATTAAAGCATTATATTTTATTTGCATATATTCTAAATTTATATTTATATTAGGAAATATATCTTCATAATCAGTTTGTTTTGATATATCCATTTCATCTTTTTTTTGAGTATTTACTTCACATGATTCTTTTTCAGGTAAAAAGAAATCATATTTATTTGTTTCTTTATATATAAATAAATTATCTAAAAAAGACAAAATTTTATTTTTAAAATTATTCATTATAACCTCCATTTAAACTAAATTAGCTTTAAAATAAAAAATTAAACTAAAATGGAATTTATATTATTATTTGCAAAAATATATAAAAAATATACTATGGAAAATTTTGAAAAATAGGAATATTAATTAAATAAGTTAATATAATTAAGTAAAGTTTGATTGTACAAAGGTTTTTAGGAGGTAAATAAACTGTGAAAAATAAAAATTTCAGTGAATTTTTTGGTGGTTAATAAAAACCTCTAACATTCTCACAAACAAAAAACATTATTAAAGATTAGGAGAAAAAGAGGTTTAAATAAAATTATATTAATTAGAGCAATATTGCTCGAATGGAGGTTTTTATGGAAAAATTACAAATATATGAAGATATTGCTAAAAGGACAGATGGTGATATATATGTTGGTGTTGTAGGACCAGTTAGAACAGGTAAATCTACATTTATAAAGAAATTCATGGATTTGTTAGTTATACCTAATATAGAAAATACATATAAAAAAGAAAGAGCAACAGATGAATTACCACAAAGTGCATCAGGAAGAACAATAATGACAACAGAGCCGAAATTTGTTCCAAATGAGGCAGTAGAAATATCTATTGAAAATAATATAAAAATGAAGGTAAGATTAGTTGATTGTGTAGGATATTTAGTAAATAATGCAATAGGTTATTTAGAAGATGATTTACCAAGAATGGTAAAAACACCATGGTCAGAAGATGAGATGCCTTTTGAAAAAGCAGCAGAAATTGGAACTAAAAAAGTTATTCAAGAACATTCAAGTATTGGAATATTAGTTACTACAGATGGAAGTATAACAGATATTCCAAGAGAAGATTATATTCAAGCAGAAGAAAGAGTTGTAAAAGAACTTAAAGAATTAAATAAACCATTTATAATTGTGTTAAATTCAGATGATCCAAATTCAGAATATACAATGCAATTAGCCAAAAAATTAGAACAAAAATATGAAACAACAGTAGTTGCTACAAATTGTGCTAGATTAGATATAAAAGATATAAATGATATTTTTGCTAAAATGCTATATGAATTCCCTGTTGAAAGAATAAATATTGATTTTCCTAGATGGGTAGAAAATTTAGAAGATACACATTGGATTAAACAAGAATTACAAAGTGAAATAAGAGAAAGTTTTAATAATATAGAATGTATAAAACAAATTAAAGGATGCTTAGAAAAAATACAAAATACAGAAATTATTGAAGATAGTGTTTTAGATAATATAGAACTAGGAACAGGTTCAGTAAATATTAAAATTAATTTAAGAGAAGATTTGTTCTATAAAGTTTTAACAGAAATATCAGGTGTAGAAATTAATAATGATGGAGATTTATTTTCAATAATTTCTGATTTGTCAAAAGTAAAAAAAGAATATAGTAAAATACAATATGCTCTTCAAGAGGTAAAAACAAAAGGATATGGAATTGTTACACCATCTATGGAAGAACTTATATTAGAAGAGCCTGAGATGGTAAAACAAGGTTCTAAATTTGGGGTTAAACTTCGTGCAAAAGCACCAAGTATTCATATGATTAGAGCAGAAATTGAAACAGAAGTATCACCAATAGTCGGAAGTGAAAAACAGTCAGAAGAATTGGTAAATTATTTATTATCTGAATTTGAAAATGATCCAAAGAAAATATGGGAATCAAATATATTTGGAAAGAGTTTACATGAATTAGTAAATGAAGGGCTTCAAAATAAATTATATAGAATGCCAGAAGAGGCACAAAGTAAATTACAAGAAACATTAGAAAGAATTATTAATGAAGGAAGTGGAGGATTGATTTGTATAATTTTATAGGATAATGAGTTTGTGATAATATTACAAAATTAATGAGGCAATTTGAAATTGTCTCATTAATTTTGTTAATTTTTGTATTTAACATAAATATATGCTATAATAAATATATACCATAAAAAATAAAGGGGGTATTTTAGTATGAATAAATTAAGCAAAATATTTTTAGCTATAATTGTTATATTGATTGTTATTATTATAATATCTTTAAATCGTTGGTTATTTTTTAAAGATGCATATGTAAGTGCTGTAACAGAAAATATGAGATTAATACAAAGAGCGGAAGAAATAGAAAAAGTATATGACAGAAATATGGATAATGTAAAAATAGAAATTACACAAGCTTCATCAACAGGTGCTACAATAATTATTACAGATAATAACAAAGTACCATATATTTGGAAAGAAGATTATAAAATTGAGCAAAAAGAAAATGATAAATGGGAAGAAGTAAAAGCAACATCAGATATTACTTTTAGTGATGAAGTTTATGAAAGAGATAATAATAATCAAATAAAACAAGAAATAAATTGGAGTAATACTTATGGAACATTACAAACAGGTACATATAGAATAGTAAAATATGTTTATACAGTAAATTCTGATATGTATTTTGAGTCAACAGAATTTACAATTGAATAATTATAGTTAAAAATAAAAATCCAGCTTAAATCAAGTTGGATTTTTTCATTTTTTAGTTAAAATTCTATAAAACATAATAGAATGGTTGTAGGGGCGAACAGCGTTCGCCCGCGGAGATATTCTCAAAAAATTAGACATATAAATTTTAGCTGTGATTATAACATATTATAGGCAAATTTATTTAATATTTTTACAAAAAACTTGTAAAAATATAATAAAAAATGGTAAAATTATCTTATTGAAAGGTTGAATGAAAATGAGAGATAAATTAGCAAAAGAATTAATTGAACTTGATAAAAAAAGATTATATATAAGAAAAAATTATAAAAATAAATTGATAAACTCTAAAAAAAAATTAAATAAAAAAGATTACATATATTTTCCTAAAAGTGTAGTAAGTGAAAATAATTATCAACTGAGATATGGATTGTCTTGGTTGCAAAACGGATTTATACTAAAAAAAGGAGATAATGTAATTGCTGTAGATCCAGGTGTTAATTTCGTTTTAAGATTAACCGAAAGTGGATTTGATTTGTCAAATATAACACATATTTTTATTAGCCATACACATCTTGATCATTCAGCAGATGCTAATGTTTTAATGGATTTTATGATTAGAGCAAAATCAAATGTAAAAATAATTGCACCAAAATCAGTATATGAAGAGAAAGTAATAAGTGATTTTCATTCAGGATTAAAACAAAAATTTCCTGTAAATCATTCAGCTATTATTATTAATGAGAATAGTGAAATAGAATTATTAAATGGATACAAGATGACTTTTATCCCATTACAACATAGTGTTGAATGTTATGGCTTTAAAATATCAGGAGATAATTATAATTATACATATTTATCTGACACAAGTTATACTAAAGAATTAATAACAAAAAATAATACAATTGTTCCTATTACAAATATAACAGATTATCTTAAAGATGCTAAATCAAAATCATATCATAGCTATATTAAAGAGTTTGCTAAAGATAGCAATATATTAATTGTCAATATTGATAGTTTCATGTATACAAAGAATTCTAAAACCCATTTACCACTTCAAGATTTATTAGAAATTCTAAAAGATAATAATATAAAAAAAATAATTATAGCACATGTTAATCCAATGGGAGAATTAAAATATTATGAATGGGGAGATAAATTAGCAAAATATATTTTCTGTATATCAAAAATAAAGACATATTCAATAAAAAATGAAGGAAATAAATTTTATATATAGTATTTTTTGCTTTTTATAAAAAAGATAATAAAAAAAACCAAATTTTCTATAAATTACTTAAAAAAATTTGTAAAAAAAAATGGAAATATAAAAAGTTATAGTATATAATAGAGATGGAATTAAATAAGAAAAATAAAGAGAGGTTTATAATATGGGGAAACGTTATACAAAAGAAAGAATAAAACTGCAATTAGAATATAAGTTTAAGAATGTTAAGGCAAGCAAAAGAACAATTAGAGGATTTAGTATTATTTTGGTAGCGGTATGTGCTCTTTCTATTACAGTAGTTTCAACCAATAGAATTATTTTGGCAAGTAATGATATGAAAGTAGAACAGCCACAACAAATGCAGGAAACAAAAAGTTTTGAATCTAATAGTAGTGCAATAGACTTGCAAAAAGTTCTTAATAGTAATTTAAGTACTATTAAAACTATAATAACTTCAGAAGAAGAACAAGAAGTAGAATATCCTGTTACTAAAGTGGACAATCCTTTATTACCAAAAGGTGAAGAAAAAGTAAAGAAAGCTGGAATAAAAGGAAAAGATAAAGTAACTGTAGTAAGAACATATGAAAATAATGAAGTTGTTGAAGAAATTGTAACACAAAGAACTACAATAGAACCAACAACAGAAGAAATAGTTGAAGTTGGAACATCTGAGTTTCTTGCGAATAATAAAGTACATATTGGAGATACTATGTATCTTATAGAAGATGTAACTTTAAAACAAATGGATAATGAAGCATCATTAGATGTTGTAAGTGTAAAAAAATATTTAGATGTAAAATTATTAGATCTTTCTGGAGATTGGGCAAAAATTTCATATGAAGATAAAGATGGAACAAAAGAAGGATATGTAAAAAATATAAAATTAACATCTTCTGCTGTAAATCAGGATGTTCTTGAAAAAAACAGATTGCAAAAAATTATAACTAAATTAGATTTTAATATGGAATTAAATAAACCTAGTGGATTTACAGAGGATGATTTCAAAAAAATGCTATCAGGAAATGCACAGGATAAAAATTTAGTATTTACTAATAATGCTACATTCTTTTATCAGATGGAACAAAAATATAATTTGAATGGCGTATTTTTAGCTGCAATGGGAATACATGAAAGTCAATGGGGAACATCAAGAATTGCTATGGATAAAAAGAATTTATTCGGCTATGGTGCTTATGATAGTGATGCATATACATATTCATTTGAATTTGAAGATTATACAGAAGGAATAGAATTAGTAGCAAAAGTATTAGTTAAACATTATCTTAATACAAAAGATACTCCTGTATATGATGGTGAATTAGCAACAGGTAAATATTATAATGGACCAAATGTTTCAGGGGTTAATGTAAGATATGCAACAGATACAAATTGGGCAAATGCAGTTTATACAATAATGGAAAATTTATATAAAAAATTAGAACCATAAAGTAGAGGTTTATTATTATGAGAGATTTTAATATTGGATTTAAAAAAGAACACTTAATGATAATATTAGTAATTGTTATGATGGGATGTTTATTCTTTGGATATTATAATGTAGTTAGCAGTAAAATAAAACAAAATGAGTATTCATCTCATATAGAAAAAATGGCTGAGCAAAATAAAAATGCTGTTTTTAAAATAAATCAAATAGTCTTGCATAGTAGTGCTGATGCAATTGATAATAGTCCTGAAAGAAATTTAACAGATTTAAGTATAAGTCAATATACAGATATAGCAATATATATAAATAACAGAATAAAAGAAAAAGGTTTAACTAATGAAAATACAATAAGCCAGCTTTATATAGATAATATAGTCATAAAAAATAATTATCCTACAGGTCAAAGAGTATTGAATTATAAAAATCCATTCTATATTGGAAAATTTAAAGATATACAATCACAAGCAGAAAGAATAGATTTTAATATTGTTTATAATAATAAGGATAATCAAGGAAATAATTATGATAATCCAACATTTTATACAGATTGCTCAAATCCAATATCATTGGGGTATGTAAATAGAAATATATTGACTAATTACTCATCAGAACAAAATAACAATGTTGTTTCATTTAATGGTAGAATATTGCAAGAAGCAAATATAGACTTAAGTCAATTAAATAGTGTTATTCAATTTAGAATAAATATTATAAATAATCAAGGTGAAAAATTTATTTGTGATGTATCAATAGATAATAATTTACAAAGTCCAGAAGGTGGAGTGTATACAGGTTATTTAATAAATGTAAATAATCCTTCAAGTGACACATATAATTTCTTAAAAGTAGAGAATTGATATAAAAGGCAACTAGTTAGAAATGATTAGTTGCCAGTTTTTAGTATTATAGTAATAATTATATTTGTAACAAGAAAAGGTTAAATAAATTTACTGAAATAAATTTGTTTGACTTTTGTCACATTTGACAAAAAATACTAAATATGCTAGAATAAAAAACATATTTAAGAGTTTACATAGAGCCATATAGCTTGAGCTGTAAAGGGTAGTATAAAATATAGATAACTACTTACACTTATAAAGTAAGATATATAAAGTCTTGCAAAGGAGTCTTAAAAGATTTTTTTGTAAGGCTTTTTTATTATATAAGAAAGATTGAAAATTATAAAAAATGCTTAGCAAAGATATAGTATATTGTTTTGAATAAAAAATTCAATTTTTTATTGTTAAATTATGTCAAGCTCTTAAATTATATAAATTTTATAAAGGAGATGGATTAGTGTGAAATATTTTAAAAAATTAATTGGAGAAAGAATTTATTTATCACCAAGAAATAATGAAGAAATAGAAAAGTTTACACAATGGCTAAATGATTTTCAAACAACAGACTATTTAGGAAGAAGTTCATACATAATTACATTAGAAAGTGAAAAGCAATATTTTGAAGAAACTATTGATAAAAATTATAATTTTTTTATAGTAACACTTGATGATGATAAACTTATAGGAACAGTGGGATTAGAAAAATTCGATGCTATAAATAGAACAGCAACACTTGGAATTTTTATAGGCGATAAAGAATACAGAAGTCAAGGGTATGGAACAGAAGCAATAAAACTAATATTAGATTATGGGTTTAATTACTTAAATTTAAATAATATAAAATTAGATTTAATGAGTTTTAACGAAAGAGCATTAAAATGCTACCAAAAGTGTGGATTTAAAGAATACGGAAGAAGAAGAAAATGTAAGTTTATTAATGGAAAATATTATGATTGTATAGAAATGGATATCTTAGCAGAAGAATTTAAAGAAAGCTATATAAAAAACAAAAATCAATAATTAAAATAAAATTAATTATAAGTCAATTTACTCTTATGTATAAATTATAAAAATAAGAATGTATGAAAAATCGAAAATAACGATGTACAAACATACATTCTTTTTTGCATAGCAGAAATATAAAATGTATATTCAGGAAAAATCTAAGAAGTAAAAATTCAGATAGAATAGATGTAATTGTATCAATAAAAAAGAAAAGAATTAAAATATATAAAATGGTAGTATGACACAATTCAACATAAAGTAACATAAAATATTATATAACAATAAATGCAATAAAGAGGTGGAATAATATATATGAAAAGAGGGGATATAGTAGCAAGAAAGTCATATAATAAAGATATAATATTTGTAGTAGATAAAATTATAAAAAATTCAAAAGGAAATGCTACAGCAATTTTATCTGGATTAGTAATTAGAATAAAAGTTGATGCCCCAATAGATGATTTAGTTTTAGTAAGTAAAGAAGAAAAAGAAAGAGAAATAAATAGATTAGATAAAACAATAAAAAATAGAGTAAATAATGTAAAAAAAATAAAAAATTATAAAAAAATATCAAATAGAGAATATAAAAGAAATAATGTGTATATCGGAAAGATATTACATTTAGATGGAGACAGGAGATATAGTGAAAAATCAATGAAATATTATAGAGAACTTGGGTTAAATGCTGTAGTAAGGAATATTGCTGAAAATCAACAGCCTTATGTAGTGAGACGATTATTAGAAAGATATAAACCTGACATATTAATTGTAACTGGTCATGATTCAATGATAAAAAATGGTTCTGATTACAATAATATATATAATTATAGAAATTCAAGGCATTTTATTAATACTGTTAAAGAAGCAAGAAAATGGGGAAGTAATAGTGATAAATTAGTAATTTTTGCAGGAGCATGTCAAAGTTATTTTGAGGCTATTATGTTAGCAGGAGCAGATTTTGCATCATCACCAGGAAGAATTTTGATAGATTTTATAGATCCACTTATTGTAGCAGAAAAAGTAGCAACAACTGAAAATTATAAATATGTAACAGAAAAACAAATAATAGATGAAATAAAAGAAGGAAGAGAAGGAATAGGAGGAGTAGGAGTAAAAGGTAAGAAAAGGATAATTATGTAAATGTAACAAAAATGTAATATAAATGTAAACTAAAAAATATATTTGGAATAAAAATCAGAAAATACCTTATATTTCAATGCTTTTAGTCTGGTAGCAAAAAATAAGTATTTTTGACAATTTTCAGCACCAATGATATAATTCGTGATAGAAGAAGAGGTGATTTGATGATTTGTAAAAGTGATATTACGAGTCTAAAAGCTAATATAGGGGATAAATTAGGACAAAAGATAATTGTGAAAGGATCTCTAGGTAGAAGCAAGCCTTTTGAAAAAGAAGCAACAATAGAAAAAGCATATCCAAATATTTTTGTTGTTAAATATGATAATGAAGATAGAAATGTAACTTACACATATACAGATGTGTTAACAAGAACAGTAGAGGTTGCGGTGTTTGATGGAAAAGAATTTGCTCCATTAATACCACCATTAGAACCAAAAAATAATTTAAAATAATTAAATATATATTTTATATAAAGAAATTCCTATTTATAGGAATTTTTTTTTGATTTTATAATAATATATAATAACAAAAAGTAAGGAGGTCTATATATGTTAGTAGATACAAATAAAGAAAGTTTATGTATTAATCAAATAGTAGAAGAAAAAGAAAAGATTGTAAATATAGAAGGAGATATAATAATTCCAGATGTAAAACCAGACATACTTAGCCCAGTTAATACATCTGGAAATGTGTGTATATATAAAAAAGAAATATTAGATGGAAAAATTAGAATAGATGGAAGTATAAATATTAATTTAATATATTTACCAGAAAGTCAAGATGAAACAAATGGTGTTAGGGGGTTAACGACAAGTTTAGATTTTACAGAAATAATAGATTTAGAAAAAGCAAGAGTGGGAATGAATAGTAAAGAAATTATACAAATTCAGGATATAGAATGTAAAGTATTAAATGGTAGAAAAATAAGCTTAAAAGTTTGCTTAAAAATAAGAATAGTTGTCTATTCAAATGAGAATATATCTATAATAAAAGAAATAAATAATATGGAACATTTACAAAAATTGAGTAATAGTACAAAAATAAATTCTTTGATTGGCCAAGGAAGTACAAAGATATATGCAAAGGATACTATTAATATAGATAATGTAGATAATTTAGTAGAAATACTAAAAACAGATGTGCAAATTATTAATAAAGATATAAAAATAAGTTATAATAAAGTTTTAGCAAAAGCGGATTTAGAGGTTAAAATTTTATATTTAACAGAAGATGATAGAATAGGAAGGGCAAATGGTATAATACCTGTTATGGGGTTTATTGATATACCTAATATATCAGATGAAAATATTTGTGATTTAAATTATTATATGAAAAATTTAGTAGTTAAATCTAATTCAATTGAGGAACATAGTGTATATGTAGAGGCACAAATTGGAATAGAATGTTTTGTGTATGAAACAAAAGAAATTGACGTGATAGAGGATTTATATTCTCCATGTGAAAACATAGTGCTTACTAAAAAAAATATAAGGGCAATGATGGAAAAAGAAAAATTAAAAGATGTATGTACGATAAATGAGCAAGTTCAAATTCCAGAAATGGCAAATAATAGACTTTATGATGTTGAGATTATGCCTAGAATTACAACGCAAACTGAATTAGGTAATCAAATTTTATATGAAGGTGAAATTGGATTAAATTTTATTTATGAAGGTGATAGTAAGTTAACATTAAATACAAGAAAAGAAAACATAAAATTTAGTTTTAAAACATCTATAAATGAAACAAAAATGTCAAGAAATATACAGACAGAAATTGAGATTAAAGATAGTAATTTTATTGTACAGAATGGAAATATCGAATGCAAATTGCAATTAGAATTTAATATAGATATAGCAAATAATGCTAATATTGATATAATAGATACAATTAATATTGAAGAAGATAACAATCAAAAAAATTATAGTATGGTAATTTATTTTGTAAAAAAAGGTGATACTTTATGGAAAATAGCTAAAAAGTTTAGAAGTACAGTAAATGATATAGTAAATGCAAATAATATAGAAGATCCTAATGTTATAATGGAAGGAATGCAACTTTTTATACCAAAATATATTAATAAAAAATCAGCTTAAATAATATGGATAAGATTTATTCTAGAAAACGAATAAAATTACCTGAATATATTACAAAAAGAAGAAATAAAAAATTATTTTTAATATTAATAATTTTTATTATTGCAATAATGGTTTTTAAGGGAGTGCTTAATTATATTAATCCAATGTTTGATTCTTTATGTAATTTAAAAGCTAGAGGAATAGCAATAAAGATTATAAATAGGGAAGCAAAAGAGTCACTTGAAAATGTAGATTATAATGATTTAATAACTATAATTAGAGATACAAATGGAAATATAACAATGGTAAAGGCAAATGTTATTTCAATAAATAGAATTGCAGCAGAACTTACATTAGAAATACAAGAAGCATTAGAAGATGAAAAGGATACTAATATATATATTCCATTGGGAAGTTTTTTAGGAAATGAAATATTGTATAATGTGGGTCCAAAAATTCCAATAAGTATATCATCTAGTGGAGCTGTAACAACAGAGTTTAAAAGTGAATTTAGTAGTGCAGGTATAAATCAAACAATACATAGAATATATTTGCATACCACTTGTAGAGTGAATATAGTAACACCTATAAAAACAATAGCAAGTGAAATGGCAAATGAAATATTAGTTGCTGAAAATGTAATTGTAGGACCAATACCTGATAGTTATTATAATTTAGAAGGTTTAGAAACAAAAGATGCTATGGAGGTAGTAGAATAGTATAATAATGAAAAATAAGAAAAATCATTGATTTTTCTTATTTTTCATTATTAGGAGAAAGACCTTTAATAAGAATATTCACATATTCATTATATAAATCTTCTATTGTTATATCTTTTTGAGCCTTTATTTTATATATAAGACTTGAACATGTAACACCAAATATAGAAGACGCAAGGAGAGTAGAGTTACATTCTATAATTTGTTTTTTTTCAATTCCATCAATTATTATTTTTTCTATTGTATTAAGATATTCACAAACATATTTTTTACATGCTAAATTTCTACTTTCATTTCCCCAAATCTGGCTTAAAATAATTGTAATAATATTTTCGTATTTTATTAATACTTTTATTTGAATTAAAATAATTGCCTTTAATTTATCAATTGCATTATCTAACTTAGAAGTTTTTATTTCTATACTATTTTTTAATAATTTCATTCCTTCTTCAACTAAAAAATAAAATATTTCTTCTTTACTAGAAAAATGATAGTAAAGAGTGCCTTTTGCAACACCAACAGTTGCTGTTATTTCTTCTATACTTGTAGCTTCATAACCTTTTTGTGCAAAAAGTTTCATAGAAGTTTCAAATATTTTTCTTTTTGTTTTATTCATTTAATCACCTACATTTTATTTTTTATTATTATACATTAATTTGACAATAATTTCTACCATTATATTGACTTTTCTAAAAAAATATATTAAAATAGTTACGCAAAAATGTGATGTAATATAAAAAGACTTCTCCCCGGTGGTCAATTTATATTTCATATATATAATAAAATGAATGGAGGCTTATATTACCATGAATAATAAAACATATAGTGCTAAAGCTAGTGAAATAAATAGAAAATGGTATATAATTGATGCAGCTGGAAAACCTTTAGGTAGAGTTGCTACAGAAGCTGCAAGATTATTAAGAGGAAAACATAAACCAACTTTTACACCAAATGTAGATACAGGAGATAATGTTATAATTTTAAATTGCAAAGATGCTGTTTTAACAGGAAATAAATTAGATAATAAAATATATAGACATCATTCTGGTTATATAGGTGGGATGAAAGAAGTAAAAGCTAGAGATATGATGAATAAGACACCTGAAAAAGCAATGTTTTTAGCTGTAAAAGGAATGTTACCTAAAAATAGATTAGGTAGACAAATGGTTAAAAAGCTAAGAGTATATGCAGGTAGCGAGCATGAGCAAACTGCACAAAAACCAGAAAAATGGGAATTTTAATAATATATATTTAGAATTAAGAGAGGAAGGAAATTATAAATGGCAAGTACAGAAAAAATAATGTTCCGTGGTACAGGTAGAAGAAAAAGTTCAATTGCAAGAGTAAGAATTGTAGCAGGAAATGGAAATATTACAATAAATAAAAAATCAATAGATGAATATTTTGGAACAGAAATATTAAAAGTTATAGTAAAACAACCATTAGTTGTTACAAATACATTAGAAAAATATGATGTAATATGTACAGTTAAAGGTGGAGGATTTACAGGTCAAGCAGGAGCTATAAGACATGGTATAGCAAGAGCTTTATTAGAAGTAAATTCAGAATATAGACCAGTATTAAAATCAAATGGATTCTTAACAAGAGATTCAAGAATGAAAGAAAGAAAAAAATACGGACTTAAAAAAGCTAGAAAAGCTCCACAATTTAGTAAAAGATAATTACAATACGATTTTCCAAAATTTCGGAAAGTTTTATAGAAACCCTATATTGCTAGAAAGCATTGGGTTTCTTTTATTTTGACTTACTCTATTTAGTGCTGCGAAAATCTATATAAATCTCCCTTATAATATACATACAATATACAAATTTTTGTTTTTCCTTACTTATTACTTTTGAAACTTAAAAAAGCACATATTTTAATGCGCTTTTCTATAAATTTGGTTATACTTTTATATTTATTTATTGTATATCTCTTTTTAATTTTCTCAATGCTTTTCCTAAATTTAACTTTGTGTGTAATACAGATAAAATCACGATATCATTTCCTTTAATATGATAAATAATTCTATGTTTTTCATAAATTAATTGCCTTATTTCATAGTTTGATATAATATATTCCATATTTTTCCCCAATTCTGGCATTGTTTCTAAAATATCAACATAATCGACTAATTTTCTCATATAAGATTTAGCAGTTCCTCCAGTATCTTCTGTTGTTTCATCTATAAATTCCGTGATATGTGATAATGCATTATCTGTCCAAATTACCATTTATCTATTATCTCCTTTACTTCTTTACTAGTTTTTGTATTTCCTTCTTCCATATCTTTTATACCTTTTTTAACTTCTAATTGTGCGTAAAGAGTGTAAAGTATTTCTTCATAACTTGTTGCATCATCAATATTTTGAACTGTATTTAAAACTAATTGTTTATCACTCATATTAAATTTCCTCCTTACTTTATAACTATTTTATCACAAATATTACGATTTTACTACTATTATAACTTTTTATCTTATACATTTTCTATAGTAAAAAAGACACAGTTTACTGTGTCTTTTTTACTATTAGTGAATTTTTTAAATCCACATAATAGCCATTTTGTCTTAAAATACTAACTGCATGCTTTAGCATGGAATGTGAAAATCCAGCATTTTCGGCATCCTTTATATTAGGGTACAGTTTGCGTAAAGACAATAAAATTGATTTTTTATAATCAACTTTATTATTTAAAAGGCGAGATTGCCATTGATTTTTAAGTGATACTGTCAAAAATTGACCCAAATCACCAAAATATTCTGGAATTCCTGTATTTGACATGGAAAACCCTCCTTAAAATTCTTAAAGGATAAAAATAATCTACACAATAATTATTGCGCAAATTAATTAAAAATGAAAATATTTATTTGTTCTTATTATATCTGCTAAAACCATTATTTCGTAAAATTTTTTCGGCAGATTGAACATTATAAGCTTTGGAAATTTTGTATTTTTTGCTTTCTTCTTTTATTTTTTGATTTATACGTTTTTTTTCTTCTTTAAGTGCAGAGGAAGTTATTTTAAATTTCCTATTATTTCGTATTTTATTTAACCAACACATGTAAAAAACACTATCAGAAATGCTTTTATTTTTGTAACGCACAGCCACAATATCTATATTTGTATAATATTTTATTGCATCTTTTAGCAATAAATCTGCTGATATATAATCTGTATTAGAACGTAAATTACAAATTATACGCATAAATTCTAACTTGTCTAAATGTATAGGATAAAATATTCCCTCCTTTATAAAACCTAAATCATTTTCAAAACAAAATACCCGCTTATTCATAAATATTCCTCCAATTAATAAATTACACAAATATTATACTATCTTAAAAGTATATTCGCAAGTAAAAATTTAAGAAATTACTTGACATTTCGAGGAAAAAAATATAAAATATATAAGAATTAAGAAGAAGTTATCCACTTCTCACCTTTACTTTTAGGAAAAGGTTAAATAATATAATATGTATATATTATTTGTGTGGATTGGCTTTTTTAAGTCAATTATTTTTTTTGGAGGTGTTTTTTATAAAACAAGAATTAACTATTAATAGGCAAATAAGAGAAAAAGAAGTTCAAGTAATAGACGAAAATGGAAAAAAATTAGGAATAATGCCTACTATTAAGGGAATTGAAATTGCAGAAGAGAAAGATTTAGATTTGGTACTTGTTGCTCCAAATGCAAAGCCTGCAGTTTGTAAAATAATGAATTACGGGAAATATAAATTTGAGCAAGCAAAAAAAGAAAAAGAAGCTAGAAAAAAGCAAAAAATAGTAGAGATGAAGGAGATAAGAATAACTCCTAATATTGATGCACATGATTTTGATTTTAAATGTAGAAATGCAAGAAAATTTTTAATGGATGGGGCAAAAGTAAAAATAACAGTTAGATTTAGAGGTAGAGAACTTAATTATATTAAATTAGGAGAAACTACTTTAAATAAATTTTCAGAACAATTGGCTGATATTGCAACAGTTGAGAAAAAACCAATATTAGAAGGAAAAAATATGTTTGTAATATTATCAAAAAAATCTGAAAAATAATAAACAGTTTATTAAATAGAAAGGAGCTATATATCATGGCAAAATTAAAAACAAATAAAGCTGCTAAAAAAAGATATTCATATACAGCTACAGGAAAGGTAAAAAGAACAAAAGCAAATAGAAGACATTTATTAAGTAATAGATCAACAAAACAAAAAAGACAATTAAGAGCACAAAGAGGTTATGCAGATAAAACTTGTGAAGCAGGAATAAAAAAATTATTACCATATGGGAATTAATAAATAGAATAAGAAAGGATGATTATAGATGGCAAGAGTAAAAACAGCGAGAACAACTCGTGCAAGACATAAAAAAATATTAAAATTAGCAAAAGGATATTATGGTGCAAAAAGTATAAGATTCAGAAATGCTAATCAAGCAGTTATGAAATCTTTAACATATGCATATGTAGGAAGAAAAGATAGAAAAAGCAATTTCAGAAAATTATGGATAGCAAGAATTAATGCAGCAGCTAGACAAAATGGTACTACATATAGTAAATTAATTGCTGGATTAAAAAAAGCAAATATTGTAATAAATAGAAAAATGTTGTCTGAAATTGCAATTAGCGATCCAGAAGCTTTTAAAAAAGTTGTTGAATTAGCTAATAAGGCATAAACATATAATATAAATAATATATAAAAAAGAGGATATAATAAAACATAAGAATTATTATATCCTCTTTTTTTACTATACTACAAAAGGAAAAAAATCCCATTGACAATCAATTATTTTTATAGTATAATTGCAAACAGTGTTGTCCGATATGGATAAAAATGAGATTTATGTATAAAATAATAATGTAACGGTTAGAGTCAAAGAGAGACTCAAATTTATAATTTTTAATGTTGAGATTAGTTTGTATAATTTAAAAAATAATTAAAGAGATTATATTTTAATATGTTTTAATTATAAAAATGAGAGAAATAATACATTTAAATATGTATTATATATTGTGTTGTATTTATAAATATAAAATAAAGTAAATACCTTTTTATATTATTATATTGTACATAATGAAAAATATAAAAAAGGAGATAGATTAAATGGTAAAAGAAACAAATGGTAAAGAAAAATTACAAAGAGGAAGAGAAAGGATGATAAAAAAATCTGATAGAGAAAATAAAGTTGAAAGAAAAACAACAAGGACAAGAAGAATAAGGGAAAATACAAATAAAAAAGAAATGTCTACATCATCAGTAAGTTTTAAAAAATCAAATTTAAAAATTATTCCATTAGGTGGAATTTTAGAAATTGGAAAAAATATAACTGTTTTTGAATATGAAGATGATATTATAATTGTGGATTGCGGTTTAGCATTTCCGGAAGATGATATGCTAGGAGTAGATTTGGTTATTCCAGATATGACATATTTAGAGAAAAATAAAGATAGAATAAAAGGTTTAGTTATAACACATGGACATGAAGATCATATAGGAGCTATACCATATTTATTAAAACTGATTAATGTACCTATATATGCTACAAAGCTTACAGTAGGACTAATTCAAAATAAATTAGAAGAGCATAAATTATTGAGAAAGACAAAAATAAAAACAGTTAAGCAAGGTCAAACAGTAACTTTAGGAAAATTTAAAGTTGAGTTTATTAGAAGTTGTCATAGTATACCAGATGCGGTTGCTTTAGCAATATATACACCAGTTGGTGTAATAGTTCATACAGGAGACTTTAAAATAGATTATACACCTATAGATGGACAAAAAATGGATTTAGGTAGACTTGCAGAGATAGGAAATAAGGGAGTACTTGCTTTAATGTCTGATAGTACAAATTCAGAAAGAAAAGGATATACAATGTCTGAAAGATCAGTAGGCGCTGTTTTTGATAAAATATTTATTAATTGTACTAAAAGAATAGTAATAGCTACATTTTCTTCTAATGTTCATAGAGTACAGCAAATTGTTAATGCTGCAGTTGAAAATAAAAGAAAAATTGCTGTATGTGGTAGAAGTATGATAAATATGATAAATACAGCTAAAGAATTGGGATATATAGAGTTTCCTGAAAATATTTTTATTGATATAGATATGATTAAAAATTATACAGATGAACAGCTTGTGATAATAACTACAGGAAGTCAAGGAGAACCAATGTCTGCTTTAACTAGAATGGCTGCAGGTGATCATAGAAAGGTAGAAATAACACCAAACGATTTAGTTATTATTTCTGCTACTCCTATACCAGGAAATGAAAAATTAGTTTCAAAAGTTATAGATGATTTAATGCAAATAGGAGCTGAGGTAGTATATAGTTCTTTAGCAGATGTTCACGTATCTGGACATGCATGCCAAGAAGAACAAAAATTGATGTTGTCATTAATTAAACCAAAATATTTTATACCTGTACATGGTGAATATAGACAATTAAAATCACATGCGGAAACTGCAATTAGTGTTGGTGTCGAAAAGGAAAATGTATTTATGATGACAAATGGTAGAATTTTGGAGATGAATGAAAAGAATGCAAAACTAGGAGGTACAGTTCCTTTTGGAAGGATATTAGTTGATGGTTTAGGTGTTGGAGATGTAGGAAATATTGTATTAAGAGATAGACAACATTTATCACAAGATGGATTAATTGTTATTGTTTTAACAATGGATTCTTCATCTGGTGAAGTTATTGCAGGTCCAGATGTTATATCTAGAGGATTTGTATATGTTAGAGAATCTGAAAGTTTGATGGATGATATAAAAAAATTAGTTAGAGAAGAAATAAGAAAATGTGAAGAAAATAAAATAAAAGATTGGACAACAATAAAATCAAACTTAAGAGACAGTTTAAGAGATTATGTATATCAAAAAACTAAAAGAAATCCAATGATTCTTCCTATTATTATGGAAGTATAATAAAAACGTTGAAATACCAGGCTTTTTATAGCCTGGTATTAACTATTTGTTGATAGTTTGTTGATAACGGAATAGGACTTATAAGGTCTAAATAGGTTTTTTGTTATTGATTTGATGCTAAAATATATAACTTTTTTTGTTCTTTATAGGTAATCATTTTTATTGCTTCAAATTTCTCTTCAATTGAAACATGAGAATAAATATCTTCTCCAACATCATCATTACTATGTCCGATTATTGAGTTTATAATTATATCTTTAACTCCAAGTTT
>CALXAP010000005.1 GCA_944386325.1 uncultured Clostridia bacterium | reverse complement strand
TCTCTTCCTAATTTAGTAAAAATTTTTCCTCTTGCTGCATCAGCTTTTCCTTTTCTTGCTTGTATATTATGCCATTTGCTATGTCCGTGACATATCTATTCCTCCTTTTATCTAATTTAGAAGGAATAATTCCACCAATTAATGTTAAAATTATGCTTAACAAGATTAATATAATTCCTGCTGTAATTGGTAACATAGCCTTAACATTGGCTCCATTTGAAATCACATAAATAATCTTATTTGCAGGAATTAATAACAATAATGTAATACCTACTCCTAATATTCCAGCAAGTGCCCCAATAATAATAGTCTCTGCATTAAATACTTGTGCAACATTATGTTTAGAAGCCACCATTGCTCTTAGAATTCCTATCTCTTTTTTACGTTCTAATACACTAATATATGTGATAACACCAATCATTATAGAAGAAACAACTAAAGATATTGCAACAAATGCAATTAATACATAGCTAATCGTATTAACAATAGTCGTTACTGAACTCATTAAAGTTCCTACCATATCAGTAAACGAAATTACCTTATCTTCTTTTCCTTCTTCTTGCATACGTTTATTATATTCATTTAACAAGTTTGTAATTGATTTATTTCCTTCAAAATCTCTTGGATAAATATTAATACCACTTGGTTCATTAAGATTAGCATAATTTAATTTTTTTAAATTGTTTTCATAAGTAACGTTTTCTTTTGGCATAAGAGAATTAAATAATTCTGATAGCTCTTCCTCATCCATCTTTATATGAAATGCACTCATAAAAGTATTTTCATCTATACTAATTGCTCCTGCTATTGATTTACTCAAATTAGCAATACTTGATTTCATTTCTTTTTGTATACTTTTACTCATTGAACTCATAACATTTTGCATATATTTTTCCATTATACTTGATATTTGTGTTTCTATATCTTGAGATTTTATTATTTTTGCTAAATTATTAGTAATAATTCTTTTAGCCTCATCAGATTCAAGATACTCCATAAGATATTTATCTAAATCTTCAACACTTATTAACTCATTATCATCTACATATTTTTTATATCCTTCTAGAATCTCTGTAATAATATCTTGCATTTGTTCTTGTGTAATAGTTAAACTACCATTTTCTTTAATAATCTCCTCAATCTTTTTATTTAATAAATCATTAACTTCTTTTGATTGTAAATAATCTGATAATTGTTCTCCTATTTTACTAAAATCAACTTCTGAATTTTCTTGAATATAAGACTCATAACCTTTTAAAAAGTCATTTAGTATTTCTTTTATATCTTCACTTGACATAGAAAATTTAATATTACTTAGAATATCATTTATATTGATATCAGGTAATGAATTTTTTTCAAATATATCATTTAAATTTCCCAAATCAACTTTTATTTTAGATTGATCTATTTTAAAAGCTGATTGTATAGCATTTGTATCTATATCAATCAATGAATTCATATCAAATGAATTTTCTTTTTCAGTATCATCAAATCTTTTACCTGTGAATACATTAACTTCTGGATTCTCTAATTGTTCCTGAACTATCTTACTATTTTTAGCATTTTCAATTATATGATTAGTTAAAGATTCAGGATAACATATTCCTGTAGATAACATTGCGCTTGTTGCTCCCTCTTTTGGTTGCACAATACCAACAATTTTTAAATCTTCTCCATTTTCTACAACACTCTTCATATATTCAGTATTATCAGTTTTATCACGCCAAACTTTGTATTCTTCATCATATTCATAGCAATCACTACTATTAATTAATTTAAAAGTAATCCCTAAAATGTCATTATAAGAATATGAACCTAAATTATCTGGGCTATCTACATTTTCACCATTTGAAAATTGAGTAACTAAACTCTCTAACTCACTGTATTCTCTTAAGCCTAATGTATATAGTAAAAAATCGCTAACATTACCTTTTGATGATAAAACTAAAATGCATTCATTATAATTAGTAGGCCATTTTCCCACTTTTACATCATATAAATCTTTGTACAAATTTGCATCAGCTGGCATTTGAAAAAATACATCTGTACTCATCATACTAGACATCATACTATTAGTAGATGAACTTGAACCTATTCCTAAACTTGAAAATGTAGTATCAGGATTTAATTGCCTTAAATTTTCTATATCTGAGCTATAAATTATAGTTTAACATCATAAGTATATTCAATATCTTTTGCATATTCATTTATAGGGCAATTATCACTTTCCAAATATTGCTTTAAAGACATTAAATCATTAGATCCTATTGTTGAAAACATATTAGTTAATTGTTTACTAACATTAATATCTCCTTCATTTTCACTCTCATTATTATTATTACTAGCTCCTATTAGTAGTGAACTTATGTCAATACCTGAACTTCGTATCTGCAGAGGATATTCTGATAAGGTATCCTTTTCTACTGATTTTATATATGAATTTACTCCATTTGATAATGATAATATAAGTGCTATACCAATAATACCAATTGAACCTGCAAAAGATGTTAAAATCGTCCTACCCTTTTTGGTCTTTAAATTATTAAAACTAAGTGATAGTGAAGTTAGAAAAGACATCGATGTTTTTCCAAACTTTTTATTAGATATTTTTTTATTTTCATTTTCTAATATATAAGGATTTGTGTCAGAACGTATTTTTCCATCTCTTATATTAACAATACGCGTAGCATAATTTTCTGCTAATTCTGGATTATGTGTTACCATTACTACTAAACGATCTTTTGCAACTTCTTTTAATAGTTCCATAACTTGAACGCTAGTATCACTATCTAAAGCTCCAGTTGGTTCATCAGCAAGTACAATATCTGGATCATTTACTAAAGCTCTTGCTATAGCAACTCTTTGCATTTGTCCTCCAGATAGCTGATTTGGTTTTTTATGAACTTGATTTGCAAGTCCTACTTGCTCAAGAGCTCTTATCGCTTTTTGTCTACGTTTATTTTTTGGTACTCCAGAAATAGTTAATGCTAATTCTACATTAGCCAAAATCGTTTAATGAGGTATTAAGTTATAACTTTGAAACACAAAGCCAATCATATGGTTACGATAAGAATCCCAATCTCTATCTTTATAATTTTTGGTGGATACACCATTAATTATTAAATCTCCTTTATCATAACAATCCAAACCACCAATAATATTTAATAGTGTTGTCTTTCCAGAACCGCTTGGTCCAAGAATTGCAACAAATTCATTATCTCTTAAATTTAGGCTTACATCATCTAAAGCTTTTTGCACTAAATTTCCCGTCTTATATTGTTTGAAAATATTTTTTATTTGTAACATATATAACTCTCCTGTTTTTATTAAGTCTTTTTATTTAAAACATCCCTTTTTTCTTTCTATTCTGTGTTCAATAAAATTACTTTTCATTCTAAGTTTAAATATATGATTGTCTTCTATATAATATTTGTAAAATAATTTAACATATGTATAATATATAAATCATTAATTTATTATATCAACTTTCCTTATAAAATAATATATCTATACATATTATTTTATTATCATTTTATTCAATTTTATATATATAACTTTTATAAATATATAATCAATATTTAATATCATTATAGTATATTAGCATAAATGAGAGTAATTATTAATATAATTACTCTCATACAAATTAATTTTTATTGCTATTATCTCTTTTAATCTTCATATAAATATTTCTTTAAATTCTCTAACTGTTTTTTAGTTTCGTCTATTCCTTCTTTATATAAACATCTCAACTTATCTTGATCTCTTTCTAATCTTGAAATATCAACATTATTTCTAGGTCTAAGTACAAATATTCTATTTTCATCTTCTAATTTTTCTATTTTATCATAAGTTTTATTATATTTATTTGGTCGAGCATACATAGTTTTTAATAAATTAGGATATTTCTTATATACTAATTTATACATTCTCTTAATATTACTTGATAATTGTTTTTTTCTATATTCTTTATTTCTTGTAAGCACAACTATAATCTTTTCATATCCTTGTTCTAACGCCCAATCTATCGGTACATTGCAATCTATTGCACCATCCAAATATGGTTTTCCATTTATCTCTACTATTTTTGAAACTAACGGCATACTAGAAGATGCTTGTAATAATTTATATATATTTTTTAAATCTTTATCAAAATATTCTGTTTTACCTGTTATGCAATTTGTTACTCCTATTACAAATCTTTTCTTAGTATTAAAAAACTCTTCTTCGTCAAAAGGATTATTTTTAGCTATTGCACCAAACAAATAATCAAACCCTATTAATCCTTTATTATTTTTTATTGCTCCAATTCCTATATATTTTGAATCTTTACAATAATTAATATTTATATTTGCAGTTCTTCCTTTTTGATTAGATACATAATTAGAACCTACCAATGCACCCGCTGAAACTCCTACTGTACAATCTATATCTATATTATTATTCATAAATACATCTAATACTCCTGAAGTATATAAACTTCTCATTGCTCCGCCTTCTAATACTAAAACAGATTTATTCATTTTAATCACCTACAAAAGACATTTTACAACAAAATACCTTTTGTAACAAGTAGCTTTTTTTATTTGCTTTAATTTATATGAAATAGACTTTTTATTTTATTAATAAATTTTTTATATAATGGTTCTTTATATTCTATTATTGAAGTTTGATTTTCTACAATATTTTCTGGATTATTCTTTTTAAAAATATCTTCTGGATTATACTTATTTCTGAGTTCTTGTTGATATTTATTTTCGTTATTCTTTAATATTTGTTTTAATTCATATTTTTCTTTTTCATCTTCACACCAATAATTTAAATGTATTAAAGCTATTATTGCTATTGACTCTTTTTTTATATTCTGTTTATTTAATGGTATATCTTCTGTATATTGAGGATTATAGTTAACATTTCTTTTTTCTTTTAATAAATTAAACAACCTATTTGGTAATTTATCAATATATTCATTTCCTAACAAATTCAATACTTGATATACTTCTGAATAAATTTCTTTTGTTTTTATATTCATCTTTCTCTTCCTTCATAATTTCTTTCTGGTTGCTTTATGCCTTCTCGTAATCTTTCCTTAGCATTAATTAAATCTGATAATTTTATATCTTTGTATGAATCTAATAAAATTTTTCTTTTTTTATTTTTTATTGGTTGTGTTTCTTGTTTTTCTATATATATTTCTTTTTTTATATATACTAGTGCTTGTGTAGCAGAATCATCCTGTTTTATTTGAGCAGAACTTTTACTTAAAGTTTCTGCTAATTGTCTATTAAGTCCTCTTTCTAAAATATTATTTTTTGTTTCTCTTTTTATTTTCTCTGTAATTTCTTGTTTTTCTATCTTACTCATTTTTTCTAATGTTTGTATATCTCTTGATATCACAGCATCACTTATCTCTTTATATTTTCCTTGTAATCTTCCTTCCATGTCTTCAAAAAATTTGTCTTTTTGTTCTTCTGATAATAATTTAATATAATTAGGATTTTTTGTAAAATTTACTTCATCATTATTAATAGAATAATATCCTAATATAAATTCTGGTGGAATTTTTCCTTTGCTATCTTCGTGTGTACAAATTGTATCTAAAACACAAGATGTTCTAAAATCATTTCCACAACACTCAATATCATATGGAGGAAATCCTAAATAAATTTGTTTACCCTTACTATTTGAAATTGTTGATGGCACAAGAACAATCACATTTTGTTTAGTTTGTCCTTGTTCACCATAATAATATTGCATCATTCGTTGTTTTAAATGGTCTTGGCTAATTTCAGTATGAGTACCAAATGAACTAACAGTTGAAAGTATTTTTTTCTTTTCTTCTATCTCTAATCCATTTTTCATAATGCTATTTAAAATATCTTTTATATTTTCTCCATATGTCGAATGTAAGCCAATACCGTAATTTTCATTTCCCATAATACTATTTATATAATCAAACATTTTTTCTGTATTATCTTTTTTTATTTTATCCTTGCTTTTATTATCATCATGAATAGGATTTTCATCTTGTTTTACTTCTTTAAAATCGAAAATAATTTTTCTCATTTTTTCTCCAATCTATATTATAAAAATTATTAAATTTATATCATTTTTATATTTATTCTTTACTCTTACATTTGTTCTATAATTTTCTTACTACTTTACTATATTTTTATTAATTTTTTTATCTAATAACATTATATCATAACAAAATTAATTTGTAATATTTTTTATTTATCTTAATTACATTTTTCTATCTCTATGTATTATAACCTACTTTATCCTAAAGCTACATCTAAAATCATCATAATTATAAATCCTATAGCAACACCTATTGTTCCAATATTTGAATGTTCACCTTTTTGTGATTCTGGTATTAGTTCCTCCACAACTACATATATCATTGCTCCTGCAGCAAAAGATAGTAAATATGGTAATATTGGTATTACTAAACTTGTAAGTAAAATAGTAATAATGGCTCCAATTGGTTCAACCACGCCTGATAATGCCCCATATAAAAATGCCTTCTTTTTAGAAACACCTTCACTTTTTAAAGGCATTGATATTATAGCTCATTCATTCTTTGAATAGAATCATACATATCTTTTTTTAGCATAAATGTAAGAACTACTTGATAAGTGTTATATTCTTGTATTATTTTAGGTTCATCCTCAGTTATTTCAAAACGTAGCCTATAATTTGTATAATCATACGTATTAAGCATTTGTTTCTCTTTAAATATTATGCTATCTCCATCTTTGAAACCATAATGAAAATATTTCTGTGTATCTACAACTCTTCCGACAAAATTAGTAGTTTGCCTAACTTCTACATAACAAGATACTAATTCAAATTCCAATACTTCTGGCTCATTTTGTTCTTCCTCAGGATAAGCATATCTTGAACAAGCTGTAATAAACATACTTATTATAATTATAACAATAATAAGTATACTCCGTTTTTTATTGAGTTTTGCCATTTTCATTTTGTTCCATCCTCTCTAAAATTAATATATTTATATTTAGCATCAATTTACATAATTTTCAATATTTGTTTTTAATTATTCTTTTTTTACTACTTAATAAATATTTAATTTTTTCTTATAAGGTTTTAACGCAATTTTAGCAATGTCACACATTTGAAAGATTTGTAGAAAAACAATTATTAAAAGTTCAAAAAACATTAGAAAAAAAGTTTCTAAAAGTGATTTTTAAAATTAATCATTTTTTCACTTTTTATCATTCTGTACTTCTTCTGTATCTTTTTAACTTTTACAGAGGGCTAGAAAACTTGTTTTTCTATGTGTTTGCGAGATACACTCTGTATCTCTTTCCTGCCTTTTAGTAATATGATTTAATCTATTTTGATTTTTAATTTCATAAGTCAAATTTTTTAATTTTTTTGACCCAAAATAATTTATAGGACGATTTTTTTGATTTTTTCGTCCTATGAAATTTTATAGCACGGATTTTTCCATTTTTTTGTTCTATAAAAATTTATAGCACGGATTTTTTCAATTTTCCGTGCTATAAATTTTTGTAAAACGATTTTTTAATATTTTTCGTTTTATAATTTTTATTGTTGATAAAAGACATCTCTTTATTCTTTTTTTTATTATCAGTTTCTAATAGTAATTTATCAAAATCAGATTGATAGAATTTATCTTGCTTTATTCTATATTTTTCATATTCTGTTAATGCTTTATCGCAAGCAATCTCATGTGATATTTTACCTGCATCTTTTAATATATCTCTATCATCTGCCAATAAAAATTTATCTATCCTTCTAGCCCAATCTTCCATAGTCATTGGAATATTTCTTTTTGCCCTATCTTCTGCTAAGTCTAAAAAGGCTGATACAATACGCTCTAAACTTTCTAATTCATCTTTGTTCAGATAATTTTTTGCTATTACAACATCTGTTTCTAATATCTTTCCATTTGGAGAATTCCTCCAAGATGTCAAGCCCATATTTTCCTTTTCACTATCTGCTCTATTATAAATAATTTCTGCTGCTGTTTGATGCGATATGGCATAATGCATTTTATTTTGCACTTTTTTAAAGAATTTTATTGTAGTGGGAGATTTATTATCATAATCAATACTTGTTGCATATATATCAGTTATCTTTTGATAAAATCTTCTTTCTGATAATCTTATTTCTCTAATTTCTGCTAGTAAAGAATCATAATAATCTTCATCAAAAAAAGTACCATTTTCCATTCTCTTTTTGTCTATAATGTAACCTTTTTTTGAAAATTCTTTAAGAATATTTGTTGCCCATCTTCTAAATTGTATAGCTCTATCTGAATTAGCTCTATAACCAACTGAAATTACAGCATCTAAATTATAATAATTTGTCTTATATGTTTTTCCGTCTTTTGCAGTATGTGCATAAATTGCACATACTGAACTTTTATCTAATTCATAATCATCAAAAATATTTTTCAAATGTTTAGTTACTACTGTTCTATCGATATTATATAATTCAGAAATTGCTTTTTGTGTTAACCATAAATCTCCATCTTCAAATCTTACTTCAATACCTTTTTTATGAATCTGTCTATCAAATATTAAAAATTCTGCACTACTGCTTCTAATAATTAAATTGTTATTACTCATTTTTCTCCTTCCATTAATTTATTATCTTAAATCTAAAACTGAAATCACTTCAAAATATGACAATTGTTGTTAAATATCATTAATTAATTCTTTTGTTGTATTTACATTTTTCTCATCATAATATTGGTCAAATTTTCTTGCATATTCTTCTGTTTTTGAATCAAACGGATCTATATATTTTTTATTATCCAGAAACATCTCATTTTTCTTTATTTTTCAATGGTTTCCTTTAGTTTAAGAACAGACACACACTCCACATGACTTGTAAACGGAAACATATCAACTGGTTGGACATAATTCACACTATAATTATCGCTAATTAACAATTTAATATCTCTTGCTAAAGTTGCAGGATTACAACTAATATAAATAATCTTACTTGGTTTAATTTTATTTAATATACTAATAGTATTTTTATCAAGTCCTTTTCTAGGTGGATCTACAAAAACAATATTTGGTTTATCATTTATTTTATTTAATGTGTCATCTAAAATTTTTTCTACATCTCCACAGAAAAACTGTATATTTTTTATATTATTAATTTTTTCATTTTCATTAGCATCATTTATTGCATCTTCAACTATTTCAACACCATAAACTTTCTTAGCATATTTACTAGCAAAAATACCAATTGTTCCAATTCCACAATACAAATCTAAAACAACATCATTATTATTTATATTAGCTTTTTCAATTGCTAATTCATATAATACTTCTGCTTGAACTGAATTTACTTGATAAAAAGATAATGGTGATATTTTAAATTTATAGTCTCCTAAAATATCATATATATATCCATTTCCAAATATATTTTTATTTTCTTTTCCAAATATAACATTTGTATTTTCTAAATTATAATTTACAACAATAGTATCAATACAATTATATTTTTTAGTAATATACTCTACAAACTTTTTACTTATATTAATTTTTTTATTATTCATGACTATAATCAACATTACTTCATTAGAAATATTTCCATTTCTCACAACTATATGTCTTATATCGCCACTTTGATTTTTTTCATTATATGCTTTATATCCATCTTTCACTAAATATTCAAAAGCATCCCTTGCAATAATATTTGCTTTCAAATTTTGTATACTGCATAAATTATTTTTTATTATGTCATGACTTCTTCTAGAATATACTCCCATAACAGGATTGCCTTCTTTATCTAATCCAACTGGATACTGCAATTTGTTCCTATAATTATATGGATTTCCCATTCCTATAGTATTACCTACATTTACATCACATATCTTTTCTTTATTCAAACAATTAATAACAATGTATAATCATAATCCATATGTCTTAAATTGCAACCACCACACTTCATATATGTTTCACAGTCTAACTCTGAAACTCTATGTTGTGATTTCTTTACAATTTCTATTATCTTTCCTATAGCATAAGAAGAAGTTACTTTTATAATAAGTACTTTTACAACTTCTCCTTTTATACCATTAGGAACAAAAACAGTAAAATTATTAATTTTTCCAATTCCTTCACCATTAAATCCATTATCTTCAATTTTCAAAATATATTCTTTATTTTTTACTACACTCAACACGAAATCCCCTTTATTATCCAAATAAACTCATCTGATTGCTTTCACTCATTCCTTTCAAGCAACCAACATTTCTTAATATTTCTATAACAGATTTACCTGCTTTAGAACGTATTTGTAAATCATTTATAGACATGAATTTTCCATCTTTTCTCGCTTCTACGATACTTTGAGCTGCTACAGTACCTAATCCAGCAATACTATTTAGAGGAGGCCTTATACCCTCATCTTCCATTATAAATTTTGTTGCATCAGATTTATATAAATCAATCAGTAAAAATTTATAGCCTCTTTCATACATTTCTAAAACAATTTCTAATATAGCATACATATTTTTATCTTTTACAGTCACATTATTTCCTTGAGAATCTATTTCCTTCATTTTATTTTTAACTCTTTCTTCTCCATTTATCATAATTTCACTATCAAACTCATCTGCTCTTATAGAAAAAAATGCAGTATAATATGCTTTTGGTATATGTACTTTAAACCATGCAATTCTAAAAGCCATAGTTACATATGCAGCAGCATGAGCTTTAGGAAACATATATTTTATCTTTTTACAAGAATTAATATACCAGTCTGGAACATTATTTTCTCTCATAATAGCTTCTTGCTCTTCAGTTAATCCTTTTCCTTTACGAACACATTCCATTATCTTAAAAGAAGTCTTAGGAGGTAATCCCATTTTTATTAGATATATCATAATATCATCTCTAGTACATATTGCTTCATCTAGCTTTATTGTACCCGCTTCTATTAAAGATTGTGCATTATTTAACCATACATCTGTACCATGTGATAATCCAGAAATTCTAATTAATTCCTCAAAAGTTTTTGGTCTTGTATCAACTAGCATTCCTCTAACAAATTTTGTACCAAATTCAGGAACACCATAACTTCCCACTTCTGAATTAATTTGTTTTGATGTTACTCCTAGAGCATCAGTTGAACTGAATATAGACATAGTAGCTTTATCATCAAGAGGTATTGTTGTAGGCTCTATTCCTGTTATATCTTGCAACATCCTTATAACAGTAGGATCATCATGACCTAATATATCCAATTTTAATAAATTCTTATCTATAGAGTGATAATCAAAATGTGTTGTAATAATATCTGAATTTGGATCATCTGCAGGGTGTTGTACTGGACAAAACTCATAGATTTCTCTATCTTTTGGTACAACTATAATTCCTCCTGGATGTTGTCCTGTTGTTCTTTTTACACCAGTACAACCTGTTGCAATTCTTGATACCTCTGCATTACTTACAACAATTTGTCTTTCTTCAAAATATTTTTTGACATAACCAAATGCTGTTTTTTCAGCAATAGTTCCAATTGTACCAGCTTTAAATGTTTTTCCTTTTCCAAACAAAACTTCTGTATATTTATGTGCTTTTGATTGATATTCGCCAGAAAAGTTTAAATCTATATCTGGCTCTTTATCTCCATCAAAACCTAAGAATGTTTCAAATGGTATATCCATTCCATCCTTTTTTAAAGTATGTCCACATTTAGGGCATTTTTTATCTGGCAAATCAAATCCATTTTTATATCCATAATCGGTAAAATCAGAATACTTACAATGTGGGCATCTATAATGAGCCTGTAAAGAATTAACTTCTGTTATTCCAGTCATATTAGCAACAAATGAAGAACCAACAGATCCTCTAGAACCAACTAAATAACCATCTTCATTAGATTTCCATACAAGTTTTTGTGCTATTATATACATAACAGAAAATCCATTTTTTATTATAGAATTCAATTCTTTGTCTAATCTTTGTTTAACTATTTCTGGGAGATCTTCTCCATATAATTCTTTAGCTTTTGACATTGCTATATTTTCAATTTCTTTTTCACAACCCTCTATGTGAGGTGGGCATTTATCTGGAGATATAGGGCAAACATTTTCACACATATCAGATATCTTATTTGTATTTGTAACAACTACCTCATATGCTTTATCATATCCTAAATATGCAAACTCTTCTAGCATTTCATTTGTTGTTCTTAAAAATAGTGGAGCTTGATTATCTGCATCATCATATCCTTGTCCAGCCATTAATATTCTCCTATAAATTTCGTCTTGTGGATCCATAAAATGAACATCACAAGTTGCCACAACAAGTTTTCCTAATTTATCTCCTAACTCGACTATTTTTCTATTTATATCTTTTAAATCTTCTTCATTATTTACAGTACCATTTCTAACCATAAATTCATTATTTCCTATTGGCTGTATTTCTAGATAATCATAATATCTTGCAATTTCTTCAATTTCTTCATCTGATTTTCCAGCAACTATTGCTCTATATAACTCTCCCGCTTCACATGCACTACCTATAATTAAACCTTCTGAATATTTTTCATAAAGACTTTTTGGAATTCTTGGTTTTTTATAGAAATAGTTTAAATGTGAAAATGATATTAGTTTATATAAATTTATTAATCCTTTTTGAGTTTGAGTTAATATTATTGCATGATAACTAGGTAAATTTTTTACATTTATTTCTCCTTGGCATTTTTCATCTATCTCGTTTATTTTACTTATACCTTTTTCTTTCATCATATCTATCATAACATTAAAAACTTTAACTAAAGTAATAACATCATCTAAAGCTCTATGTGCTACTTCTACTTTTATACCTAGATTTTCAGCAATAATACCTAATTTATATTTTTTATAATCAGGAAATAACTCTTTTGCTAACCTTAATGTATCAATGTATGTATTTTCTAGTTTATACCCAATTTGTTCTGCATTGTATCTTATAAAACCAATATCAAAAGACGCATTATGAGCAACTAATACAGAATCACCCATAAATTCTATAAACTTTGGTAAAATTTCTTCTATAGTTGGTGCATCTTTTACCATATCATCAGTTATGTTTGTAATTTGTACAATTTTATCTGGTATAGGTTTTTCCGGATTGACAAAACTTTCAAAAGTATCTATTATTTCTCCATTTTTTAATTTAACAGCTCCTAATTCTGTTATTTTTTCTGTTTTAAAAGAAAGACCTGTTGTTTCAATATCTAAAACACAATACTCTACATCTAAATCTTGATCCTTTGATAAAAATACACTTGGGCTTTTATCTGGAACTAAATATGCTTCAACTCCATATAATACTTTCATTCCTGTTTTTGAAGCGGCTTTATTTGCCTCTGGGAATGCTTGAACAACACCATGATCAGTTAAAGCAATTGATTTCCATCCCCATTTTGATGCTCTATTTATTAAATCTGTAACTGATGTAACAGCATCCATCTGACTCATTTGAGTATGCATGTGTAATTCTACTCTTTTGGTCTCAGCATTGTCCATTCTTTCTTCTTTTTTAATACCTTCTGTTTCTATAACAGTATTTGCGATAAATCCAACCTCTTTTGCAAAATTATCATATCCTGCAGTTCCTGAAATTTTTACACCTTTTGCACCTTTTAATCTATCTAGTACTCTCTTTGTCTCACTCTGTTTGACAAATATTTTACATGTTATAGAACTTGTTCCATCATATAAATCAAAAAATATAATTGCTTTTTCGTTTCTAATATCTCTTGAATCTGTTTTTATTATCTTTCCTTCTAAAGCAATTTTTTTATTATCTATTATTATATCCTTTATTTTATCTAATTCTTCTTTTATAGTTGCACTTCTACCATATATAAGAGGACTCTTGTCATCTTCTACTACTTCTTGTTTGTTGTCATTATCTTTTTTTGTATTATCACTTTCTATTTTTTCAGGCTTTTTATTATTCTCCTTTTTTTCTTCTTTAGCCATAAATTCCATAGCCTTAATATGCCTTATTGCTTCTTCTTCCATTCTCTTCTCATATTCTTTTTGTTTTTCCATACTCTCTACATTTATATCTTCTACATATTTTACTTTAAAACTTTTTCCATATAAATTCTTAAGTAATCTCTCTAAATCTTTATCAATTTTCCTAGCATATAAAAAATCTGAACCCTTAACTTCTAAAGTAACAATTGCATTATTTCCTTCAATAGAAATTTTACTATTTTTTAATATACCTATTGTTGTAGGAAATCTTCTAATAATATAACATGATATTTGATCCCATTCATCTGTAATATTATCTATTGAAATACTATTACTATAATTTATATTTGTTATAACATCACTAACACCAAATCTACTTTTAAGATATGTTTCAAATTCATACAATTCCTTAGCTGTAATATTTTTATCTGAATTCAAATCTAAATCTAAAATATTCGTTTTTTTAAATAAGCTGATTTGTTTTATTTGCATATCTAATATATTACTATCTTTATTGTAATCAGTAAAAACATCTTTTATAACTTTTATTACATTAACAGTTCCAATATTCATTGTTATATCCCTCCACATATCTTATAGAATTCTATCACAATGTTTAATTTATTTAAACATTTTTAATTCATTATTTTTTCTTTTTATATACTTAATATCTATTAATATCTTATTTATCTGAAACTATATTCAATTTTGTATTTTACTTTATATTATATACTAGTAGAAAGTGAAAACACTGTTCTATCTCAAATAATATATTCTATAAATATACAATTAAAAAAACTGATAATAAAACTTTAATTTTATGTATCAGTTTTTAATTATCTATTTACTTATTACTTATATGTATGTTAGATATGTCTGATTTTAACTCTCTAGATAAAATATTTTGTATCTGAGCAATCTCCTCTTGGGACAATTTATCAGATTTAATCACTGCATTAATGCTATCACCATTAATAAAAATAATAATATCTTCAAAACCTTTTGTCTTTATTAAATTTTCAGATATCATGATTGCATTTTTCTCATTATTAATCCTTGTTATCTCATTTTGAGCAATAGCTTTTTGTTCTGAACTTATTGTTGTACTATCTAACATTTTCTGATAACTATCTAAGCTTTGCGAATACATTGAGTCTCTTTGCAATTTAGAGTTTGAAAAGTAATCATCTACTTCTGTACTTTTAGTATTAGTACTTACAGTATTATTTGATATCATATTTAAATCTTCATTTTCGACTAAAACCCCTCCATTAACAAAAGTAGCATCACCTATAGTTGAAGAATCATCGACATTATTAGCAACATTGGTATTATTATAATTTGTAGAAACACTTGTTTGTAATAAATTTTGATTACTAGTTGTACTTAAATAACCAGCTGTAACAAGCATTAAAGCTAATATAAAAATAATAATTTGATTTCTTTTTAAAACCTTCATAACAACCTCCATTTGAGCAATGATTGCTCTTTCTATTTTTATTTAAACCCATAGTACTTTATTTACTCATTTTTTCTAGTAAATTTATATTATTTTTGCATTTCAAGCACTTGAATTTTATGTGTAGCAATACCAGTTAAAGCCTCAACAGCTTGTATTATATTAGTCTTTACAGTGGCATTGCTTGCACCATCTGCTAAAATTAATGCACCCTCAACTTTTGGCATAATTACTTTTTTTGTTATTGTTGTTTTTTCTCCATCTTTTTCTTCATATATAATTTCACTAGATTTACTTGTTTCATCTATTTTTCTGTTTCCACCAGAAGTATCAGTTTCCTCTGTTTGTTTTTGTGTATAATTATCATTTGTTAAAGGAATAACTTGGCTACTTTCCGAATATGTTAAAAGCACTTGTACATTTCCCGCCCCATTTATTTTACTTAAAATATCTTCTAAATTTTTCTCTAAATTATATTCATTATCTTCACTAATAGAACTAACTTGTACATTATTATTTTCACCACCTGCTAATTGTTTATATAAATTACTATTTTCTGTATTCTCCTTTTTATCTCCATTCCATATTATATTTATTACAAAAATTGTTACAATTAATATTATTATCAACACAACCATATTTTCCATTTTTCTTTTATTATCTTTGTTGTCTTTATTATCGATAATTTCTTTTAATTTATTGCCAAACACTTTTCTCCCTCCTTAATTTATACTAATATTTTTAATTTCAACTTCATAATATTCAGATAAATATTTTTTTAATTCATTAATTTCATTATTATCTAGTTGCTGATTACTTTTGGTTTCATCTTCACTTCTAGAAATATCTATTTCAACTTCATTTATAGTTTCTACTTCAGAAATACTATTATCTTCAAGAGATTTATTTATATAAATATCTATCTTTTTGATTTGTCCGTAATTTTTATCACTCATGTCAATATCAACATCAATATTAATTACTTTATATCCTTTTTCTTTTATTTTGTTTTTTATATCTGTAGTTAAATTTTCAATATATACATCCTCTACGCTTTTATCTATATCTAAACTTGAAACTTCATTACTTTCATAATCGTTTACAATATTATATTTATCTATAACATTTTTTAAATCAAAATCATTATTACTCACTTTAGAAATAACTGGTGCTATTATAGAAAAAAGTATAAACACTCCTATTACAGTTTTTATATATTTTTTATTATTTCCATTCGGTAGTATCATTTCGATTATTGTAGCAATAATAACTGCAATGATAACACTATTAGCCCATGAGCTTATCCAATTAACCATAATTTATCCTTTCACCTATACATAAGTCCACTATTAGAAATTTTTATTACAATAGTTATTCCAATAATAAACATAATTGCCACAGTAACAGTAATTGCTAAAAGCATTTTAAAAGTTCCTCCCATTTGATCCAATAATTTTATAATTTTGCTATCTGCAATAGGTTGACATATTGCTGAAGCAAGATAATATGTAATTGTAAGTATTGCAAGTTTAACAATTGGTACTACACATATTCCTATCAATACAATAACACCTACAATTCCAACTGCATTTTTCAAAATAGAAGCACATCCTAAAACCGTATCAATTGAATCTCCAAGTACTTTTCCTACTACTGGTATAAAATTTGAAACAGCAGCCTTAGTTGCTTTTGCAGTTAATCCATCTACACTGCTACTTAAAGTACCTTCTAAAGATAACATCCCCACAAATATTGTTAGTACAATTCCTAATATCCATACAATTCCAGAATTGAAGAAACTAGATAACTTGTCTATCTGGAACTTACTTGAAATTTGCGATACTATACCTAATACAGCAGATATTAATATTATAGGTAATATAAAATTCGATATTAAATTTCCAATAAATGATATTGTAAATAATAAAACTGGTTGCAATACATTTGCCGAGACAATACTTCCTGTTGTAATCATTAAAGTTATTAAAATAGGTGTTAACATATACATAAATGACACTAAATTTTGTATTGATTCTCTTACAACTGTAACAATATCTGTAAAATTAGCCATTATTAAAGTAACAATTAATATATATTGAACATAATATGTAATTTGAGATATATTTTGGTTTCCAAGATTTTCACTAACACTCTTAAAAACACTATGTATAACAATTATTATTAATATACTAGCTAATGTTTTAATAGTACTTTTTATTTCTTTTCCAAATAAATTTAAAATATTTCCAAATATTTTTCCATTATTTATTTCTCCTTTTATAGCATCTGATAATAGATTGTCCATATCTATGTCAGGAAAAATATTTTTTGTATATTCTTTTGCCTCATCAATAAAACTCGATATATTTAAATCATCTTTTTGAGATGCAATTATTTCTTCTTGAGTAGCATAGCAATAATTTTGAGTAAAAATAATAAAGCAAATAACAATAATTAATTTCTTCATTTTTCACCTCTTTAAGGTAGAATCTTAATAATCAATTCCAAAAGTGCAGATATAATTGGTATAGAAATAGCAATTATTATTATTTTTCCTCCTAAGTCTATTTTATTTGCTATTGCTGTTTCCCCTGAGTCATTACATATACTTACTGCAAATTCTGTTAAAAATGCAATACCAGTTATCTTTAATAATATTACTAAAAACTCGCTATTAATACTTGCTTTATTAGATAAACTTGTTAATATATCAATTATTCCATTCAACTTGTCCATAATCATAAACAATATAATTGTTCCTACAATAAGTGATACATATATAACAAAGTCTGGCTTATACTGTTTCATGATAATAATTATTATTAAACCAATTAATCCAACTCCAATAATTTTTATTATATCCATAGTTCCCCCTCTACTTTTCCAAGTTATAAATTAAATATCGTTCTTACTGTAGTAAATAAATTGCTTATTTCTTTTATAACCATAGTTAGTACAATTACCAAACCTGCAAGTGTAGTCATCATTGCTTGATCTTCTCTTCCTGCTCTTACTAAAACTTGATGCAATACTGCAACCAATATACCAATTGCAGCAATTTTAAAAAGTAAATTTATATCCATATTATCCCCCTATATCAATAAAATAACTAATCCTATTCCTGATACTATTCCTAAAGTTTTATATAATTTTTCATTTTTTACTCTTTCAACTTCTGCTTTTTCTATTTGATTATTTAAAAATTCCGATGTTTGTTCTATTTGACTTATTTGCCCATTTACATCTGTTTTTCCTAGCAATTTTCCAAGAGACTTAAGGACTTCTTTATCTTCTTTTAACATGTATGTATTTCCATCTTCTATTGCTAACTCCCATGCCTTACCAATATTATAATTTTTCATGTTATCACATGTATTTATAAATATATTTGATATATTTGTACTAAAATTTGAAGATATTTCTTTAAAAATTTCTCCTAATGGTTCATATGTAAATTTTATTTTTGTTTCAATTATGCCTAATGCATTCTTGAATTCTTTTAGTTCTTTTACTCTATTTGTATATTTTTTTGATATTAAAATTCCTAAATATGTACAAGATATAAATATAAGTATAAATATTAATCCTTTTACTAAAATCAATATTCTCACCTCTATATTTAAAAATATGTTTTTCTATTTATATATATTCAGCTTGTACTAAAAATATTCCAAAAAAAAACTAATAATTCTATAAAAAGAATTATTAGTTTTTTTGGATGTTATTTAATTGTATCTATAAACTTTATCAAATCTGCTTGTTTTAACTCTCGAACAACACTATATATAAAAACTTACTCTATACCCAATAGAATATACATCTGTACTACTCACATCTCTATAGTTACGGTTAGCTACTGGAACACTGAGTCCGCCGACATCATAATATCCCCCTCTAATAACGCAATCAGTACCTGTAGAATACATTTCTTGAGTCCATTCTCTTACATTCCCTGCTAAATCATATATATTATTTGCCTTCCAGTATTCATTTGTCCCTCCTGGTTGCTTATAACCTGAATTAGTTGCTGCTCCTCCTACTGAACTGTTATAATTTCCCCAACTTCTACTATCATTTTGTATTTCATTTATTGTTATAGTTTTTGTTCCACCTGTCTCTGCTCCTATTGTTGCTCCACTATTCAAAAACCACTGTAATACACTATCCCACTCTATTCCATATATTAAATGACTATGTAAATCTCTATTTTCAGCTGCTGATACTGACGCACCTTGTGATAAACCTAGCATTGGCTCTTGTCCTCTTTTACTCTCTGCTCGCACTGCAACATGATCCTTTTCACTAGATTCATACCTACCTATATAAAATCCTTTATTACTACTTACACTGCTTACCATATCTATATACTCTTTAGAACTCGTTTCTTCCCAATATTGATATGATGTTGGTTCTTTTGACAATGGATGTGGTCCTATAGAGTGGTATCCTCTATCATAATAAGGTCCATTCCACGCAACCCTTGCAAACTTACTACTATCTGCTATTGGAACCCACACATATTCATTAAAATCTGGCACACTACCTGTATATGTTATTGCATGATCTACTATAACTATTCCCTTATTTATTTGCTCTGCGCTTATCTTATTCCAATCCTCTACAGGCATTATTGCTTTAACAGCTCCATTTTCTCCTGGTAATGAATCTGTTCTATCTGTTTGTAATATCACTGGTGCAAATCCCTCTGGTATTACTATTTGCACATTAGGGTCATCTGTTGTTATTGTTGTATCTTCTTTTGCTAATCCATCTTCGTCAACACTTGGTAATGTAGGTTTTATTGGTGGTTGATATTCATTTAAAAACTCTATTTTATCTAATTCATTCATATCTTTACTATAATATTTTATATCAACATTCTCCTGTCCAACAGGACCTGTAACTTTTATAATAATTGTATATACACTATCATCATATTTCATATATTGAGTATTTCCCAATACTTGTGAAACCGTAAATCGGTGTGTCCCTGTTTCTAATAATCTATCTTCAAAAAAATTTATTTTTCCATCCTTCTCATTTGTTGAAGTTTCTATTACATCATTATTTTCATCTTTTAATTCAAATACAAATTCTCCACTATTAATACTTGTACCATCTACTACAACAGAAATATTGTCTAATTTAATTTGTGCTAAACCTGATTCTGAATTACCATCATTTCTATCTTCTTCAATTTTTGAATACTGCTTTGGTAGTGTATAATATGTCTCATTATCAATTGTAAGTCCTTTCGGATAATATACTGTATGACTTTGTTCATTCATTATATATACATCATCACCTGTGAAGTCTAGTTTCATACTTAAACTTACTCCTTCAAGTTTTGATATGTCTATTACATAATATAAATTATTGTCATTTACATTTCTTACTGATTTAAAATTATCTGAGCCTTTAAATTCTTCTTTTATTGGTAAGCTACCATTATTTAAGTAGTATGTATTTACCTTATCTTCTAATAGCTCTAAATCTGCATATAATGAGTCGATTTTTCTTGCCTCTATATTTTTTACAGATTGATTAATAGTTACTCCTGCTATTATTAACATTAATATTATTGTCACTATTAATGTTATCATTGTTATTCCTTTATTATTTTTTGTCATATGTTCACCTCTTTAAATTTATTTTTTTCATTATATCAAAAAAAATTATATATGTGTATATTTTTATAATTAATTTTTTAAAATCGGATTATACTAAGTATTTTACTCATAGCTATAAAACAAGATAAAGAATTTGATATAATATTATATCAAATTCGTATGCCGTAAATTATTACATAATGAGAAATTTCTTCGAAGGGCTGGCGAACACTGTTCGCCCCTACATCTTACATATTAATTTTATAATATTATAAATGTTCTTAACTTAATGACATTGTGTTTGCCACCACATTTAATATTAATAGTTTTGTATTATATTGGCATAATTGCATTATTCACCATTCACTATTCATTATTCACTATTTTACACTACTACATCTCTTTTTAATAATTTATTTTTCACTACTCCTATACCAATAAAAGCATTCTCACAATAAATTCTATATATTCCATCTTCACATAATTGTGTAAGCATTACTCCATTTAAAAAATGTTTTAGCTTGTCTTTTGATAATGTAATCTTATTATTCCCACTAAAGATATTTTCAATACTAATACACAAATCATTTATTTTATCTATATTTTCTTTAATATATTCTAAATCTACTGAGTCTTTTATATAATATTTATCTACTCTTATTCTTTCTAATTTTTTCATATACCCAACTGTACCTAATTTTTCGGAAATATCTTCGCATAATTTTCTTATATATGTACCTTTTGAAACACTTAATTGTACTTTTATTTCTAATTTATCTTTATCTAGCTCTAATAATTCTGCCTCATATACTTCTATATCTCTTTCTGGAATTTCAACACTTTCATTATTTCTAGCATATTCATATAATTTTTTTCCGTTAATTTTTATTGCAGAATATAAAGGAGGTTTTTGCTTTTGTTTTCCTATAAATGAATTTAACACATCTTTAACATAATTATTTTCTAGCACATTTATATCAACAGCTTTATTTTCTATTATCTTTCCTTCTTCATCTCCTGTATTAGTTTTTGTACCTAATTTTATTACTGCAATATATGTTTTATCATGCTCTATTAAATATTTAGATAATTTTGTAGCATTTCCTAATAAAACTGGCAAAACTCCTGTTGCAAGTGGGTCTAAAGTTCCAGTATGCCCAATTTTCTTTTGATGTAAAATATTTCTTAGTTTGTTTACAACATCGTGTGATGTCCACCCTTTTGGTTTATTTATTAATATTAATCCATCTATAGTAAACAACCTCCTTAATATTTGATATTTTAAGAAATTCTTCTAGAGCGCGGGCGAACAATGTTCGCCCCTACATTTATGCTGCTAATTTTGTTATTTTATATAAAAAAATATAAAGCCTAATGGTAGGGCGGAAATAAAACTCACCAAATGGGGTATAGCCCATTTTTTCTATTAATTTCTTATAGCAATTTTTTACATAAAAAAATTAGAGGAAAAATCTCTAACTTAGATTTTTCCTTTATTTTAAATATCTTTTTGTTTGAGCGATAAGCTTATCCCTTATTTGTTCAATTGTGCCGGAACTAATAGTACAACCAGCAGCTTTCATATGACCGCCTCCACCAAACATTAAACAAATATCAGAAACATTTACATAATCATTTGAACGCATAGATACCTTATATCCACCTTCTTTTAATTCTCTAAAGAATATTGAAACTTCAACACCTTCAATATCTCTTCCTATATCTACACATCCTTCATAATCTCCTAATTGTGCATTAACCTTTTTCTCATCTTCAACTGTTATATATGTAAATGCAATTTTATCATTTTCATAAAATGTAATTCTACTAGTTGCTATTTTGTTAAGTTCAAACTTTGTTTTTGAAATTGTTTGTAAAACTCTTCTATATACACTTGATATATTTATTCCTTTATCTAAAAGCCATGCAACAATTTCAAAAGTTTCAGATGTTACTCCTGAATATTTAAATCCTCCTGTATCTGTAATTATTCCTGCAAGAAGGCATACTCCCATATCTTTATTAATTTCTATGTTCCAATATTTTAATACCTTTATTAATATTTGACAACAAGCAGGTGAAACTGGATCTACATAATTATAATCTGCAAACATTTTATTTGCTTCATGATGATCTATTTGTATTGTAACTTTTGAATTATTAAAACAATTGTTATTATCTTTTAATCTCTTTTCTGTTGCACAATCAACTGCAATAACTAAATCATAATGTTCATCACTACTTTTTTTTGTTTCATTAATACAAGGTAAAAATTCAAACATTTTAGCATATTCAGGAATTATTACATCAACATCTTTGTTTATATTTTTAAGCGCCATATACATAGTTAAACTACTGCCTATTGCATCACCATCAGGATTTTCATGAGTAACAACAGCAATTCTATTTGCTTTATCTATTTCTTTTTTTATATCATCTAAAATCATACTACTCTCCTTTTTCATTTTTCATATCTTGCATGATTTCATTTAAAATATTATCTATTTTAGAACCATACTCAATAGATTCATCAAACTCAAAAACAATTTCAGGGGTTGTTCTCAAATTAATTCTATGAGCCAAAAGTGTCCTTATATATCCAGATGATTTTTTTAATGCTGCTAAAGTTTTCTTTTTGTTTGAATTAATCATACTTACATATACTCTAGCATACCTTAAATCTGGAGTAACTTTTACTTTTGTTACACTAACCATTCCAGTAATATTTGTATTACTTAATTCATAACTTATTATATTACTAATTTCTTTTCGCAATTCTTCATTTACCCTTTTTAATCTATTATTTTCATTTTCCATAAACCCTCACTTTGAGCATATTGCTCTAATTAAATAATCTATTTTATTTCTTCCATAATATGTGCTTCTAAGATGTCTCCAACTTTTAAATCATTAAAATTCTCTAATTGAATTCCGCACTCATAACCTGAAGAAACTTCTTTTACATCATCTTTAAATCTCTTTAAAGATATTAATTTTCCTTCATAAATAACAACATCATCTCTTATTACCCTAACTATAGAATTTCTAGCAATCTTACCATCAGTAATATAGCATCCTGCTATTGTTCCAACATTAGATACCTTAAATGTTTGTCTTATTTCAGCATTGCCAATAATAACTTCCTTATATTCTGGATCTCTCATACCTTTCATTGCTAATTCAACATCTTCAATTGCATTATATATAACAGAATATGTTTTTATTTCTACTCCATCTTTTTCTGCCATTTCTTTTGCAATTTTATTTGGTCTAACATTAAATGCTATAATAATTGCATTAGAAACTTTTGCAAGTGTAACATCTGTTTCTGTTACTCCACCAACATTTGAATGAATTACTTTTACAACCACTTCATCATTAGATAGTTTTTCTAGTGATTGTTTTACTGCTTCAACAGAACCTTGAACATCTGCTTTTACAATTAAATTTAATTGTTTTAAATTACCTTTTTCAATTTGATTAAATAAATCGTCTAATGTTACTTTAGCAGTTTTATTTAATTCTCTTTCTCTTTGTTGACGTTTTCTTCTTTCTATTAAATGTTTAGCCATTTTTTCATCTTTAACTTCATAGAAAGTGTCTCCAACTGTTGGAACTTCTGATAAACCTGTAATTTCAACAGGTGTAGATGGTCCAGCTGTTTTTACTCTTTGTCCTTTATCATTTGTCATTGCTCTTATTCTTCCTATAACAGAACCAACAACAATTGTATCACCAACATCTAATTTTCCTCTTTGTACAAGTACAGATGCTATTACACCCTTGCTTTTATCAAGTTTTGCTTCAATAACCGTTCCTTTTGCTTGTTTATGTGGATTTACTTTTAAATCTAACATATCTGCTTGTAATAATACCATTTCTAATAAAGTATCTATATTTTGATGATTTCTTGCAGATATAGGAACATATATTGTATCTCCACCCCATTCTTCTGGAATTAAACCATACTCTGATAATTCTTGTTTTACTCTTTCTACATTTGCAGATTCCAAATCTATTTTATTTATTGCAACAACTATAGGTATACCAGCAGCTTTAGCATGATTTATTGCTTCTACAGTTTGTGGCATAACACCATCATTTGCAGCAACAACCAAAATTGCTATATCAGTTATTTGAGCACCTCTTGCTCTCATACTTGTAAAAGCTTCATGTCCTGGTGTATCTAAAAATGTTATAGATCTTCCATTTATCTCAACTTTGTATGCACCGATATGTTGTGTTATTCCACCCGCTTCACCTTCAATAACATTTGTAGATCTTATTGCATCTAATAATGAAGTCTTGCCATGGTCAACATGCCCCATAACAACTATTACAGGAGGTCTTGATATTAACTCATCTTCTCTATCTTCACTTTCATCAAATAAAATATCTTCTTCTTTTATAACCTCTTTTTTCTTTGCAGTTACTCCAAACTCACTTGCAACCAAATATGCTGTATCAAAATCTAGTACATTATTAATAGTAGCTAGTATTCCAAAAGATAATAATTTTTTTATTACTTCACTACTAGTTTTCTTTAATTCAGCTGCTAAATCTTTAACAGTAATAGTTTCTGGAATAGTTATTTCTGTTAATTTAAATATTTTTTGTTTTACTCTATCTTCTGAAGGTTGAACTTTTTGATTTTTCTTCTTATTTTTCCTTACTCTATTACTTCCTAAATCATAGTAATCTAACATTGAACCTTCTGTAAACATATTTGATAATTTACTCTCTTGCTTTAAACTTTTTAATTTATCATTACTAAATTCGTAATTATTTGATTTTTTATTTTTTTGAGGTTTTCTATTTTTATCATCATTTCTATTATTTTTTTGTTTATCAATTGCTTTATTTGAATATTCTCTTACGATATCTTTTTCTTGATTTTCAGCTGACATTATATTTTTTATGTTTTTTTCTATTCCTTTTTCATCTAATACTTTTCTTCTATTATTATACTGATTATTTTGATTATTATTTCTTCTATTATTATAACCATTTAAATTATTATTATTTTTATTTTTCATTTTATTAAAATTATTATTTTTGTTATTATAATTATTATTGTTTTTTCTAATATAATTATCTTTTTTATTATTTTCAATATTCATATTCTTTTTTATTTCCTTATTTTCTTCTCTTACTATATTATCCTCATTTGTTTTTATTTCTTTCTTTTCTTCTTTTTTTACTTCTTCTACTATTTTTGTTTCTTCTTTCACTTTAACCTCTTCTTTTTTATCTTCTTTTAATCCAAACAACTCACTTGCTGTAAGTGGTCTTGTTGTTTTATTTCTATAAACTATATTAAAATTTTTATTTCTTCTTTCCTGTGTAAAATTATTACTTTTTACTTTTGTTTGTTCTTTTTCATTTTTCTTATCATCTTCATCTGAAATTATTACTTCTCTTCTAATAATGACATGTCCTTTATCTACTTGTTCTTTTTTTGAATTATTATCCTTTTTTACTTCTTTGTTTGTTATATTACTATTTTTCAGACTATTGATTATCTTTTCGGCATCTTCTTCTGAAACAGCACTTAAATGACTTTTTATATTAAACCCTAAGTCTTTTGCCTTATTTAATACATCTTTACTATTAATATTAAGTTTTTTTGCAATCTCATGAATCTTAATATTACTCAATAGCATCACCCCCATAAAATCTTTTACAAATTTCCCCTGATAAATTTGCATCTTTTAAAGCAATAATTACTTTATTTTCTTTTCCTATTATATGACTTAATTTCTCTTTATTGCCAAAAGTTATAAATTTTACATTATATTTATTGCTAATATATTCTATATTTTTTTTAGTTTTTTCTGATGCATCTTTTGCAACAATTACTAATTTAGCTTTGTTTTTTTTAATTAATTCTACAACTGAATCATATCCATAAGCTAGTTTTCTTGCCCTAGCTGCTAAACCTATTAAACCATAAATCTTATCCTCTTTTGTCAATAATTACACCTCTTAAATTATTATATACTTCTTCACTAATAGTCATTTCAAAAACTTTTTCTAATCTTTTTGATTTTATTAATTTTTCTAAACAATTTATATCATTACAAATATATGCCCCTCTGCCATTTTGCTTTCCTGTTTTATCTATTTGAATATCTCCATCTTTACTCTTTACAATTCTTATTAATTCTTTTTTGTCTTTTTTTGCATTACATCCCATACAAGTTCTTTGTGGTTGTTTTTTCAAGATATTCACCTCTTTTATTCAATTTCTTCTTTCTGTTCTTCATTTGTATTATTAAGTAATTCTCTAAATTGTGATTCACTTTTTATATCTATTTTCCAGTTTGTTAATTTAGCTGCTAATCTTGCATTTTGACCAGACTTACCTATTGCTAAAGATAATTGGTCATCTGTTACAATTACTTGAGCAGATTTATTTTCTGGCTTTACATCTACTGCTAAAACCTTTGCTGGTAATAATGCTGAAGAAATATATGTAGCTGGATCTTCACTCCATTCAATAACATCTATTTTTTCATCTCTTAGTTCTGTTATTATATTTTGAATTCTAACACCTTTTTGTCCAACACAAGATCCTACTGGATCTATATTAGGATTTGATGAGTATACCGCAACTTTACTTCTACTTCCAGCATCACGTGATACATTTTTTATCTCTATTAGTCCTTCATATATTTCTGGAATTTCAAACTCAAATAATTTTCTCACAAAATCTGGATGACTTCTAGAAACTATTGCTTGAGGATTTCCTTTTGCTCCTTTTGTTACATCTACAACATAAACTTTTATTTTATCATTTACTCTATATTTTTCTGTTTTAACCTGTTCTTTTGCAGGCATAATTCCTTCTATTTTTCCTAGATCCATAATAACAATTGAACTATCTGCTTTTTGTATTATACCTGTTAAGATTTCACCTTTTCTATCATTATATTCAGAGAACACAACTTCTCTTTCTGCCTCTCTGATTTTTTGTATAACAACTTGTTTTGCAGTTTGTGCTGCTATTCTACCGAAATTTTTAGGTATAATTTCTACATTTACTTCATCACCTATTTGTAAAGTTTTACTTATTTTATGTGCTTGTTCTATAGAAATTTCTAAATTTGGATTTTCTACAACTTCTACAACTTTTTTTATTGAGTAAACATTTATTTGTCCATTTTCTTTATTTATTACGATTTTTACATTATCTGCTGAATCATAATTTTTCTTATATGCTGTTACTAAAGATGATTCTAAAGATTCTAATAAATAATCTTTTTTTATTCCTTTCTCTTTTTCTAATTCATCCATTGCTTTTAAAAGCTCTTTACATTCTGATGGTTTCATTATACATCCTCCTTACATATTTTTTACCATTCATAAATAGTTTTTATATTTGATATTTCTTTTCTTTCAATTCTTATATCTTCTTTTTCTACTTCTATCGTAATACTATCATCATCAAAATCTTTTAATATACCATTTATAATTTTTTTATTATCTATCAAATTTTTATATAATCTTAATTCTACTAATTTTCCTATATTATCTTTAAAATGTTTATCTTCTCTTAAAACTCTTTCTAATCCAGCAGAAGAAATCTCTAAAAAATATTGTTGTTTAATATAATCTTTTTCATCTAATATATCTGTAATTGCATTATTTACTTTCTCACAATCCTCTAATGAGATTCCGCAATCGTTATCTATAAAAATTTTCAAATAATAATCTTTTCCTTCTTTAGTATATATAACATCATATAATTCATAATCCAACTTATTTATAATTGGTTCTATTAATTCTTTTACCTTTTTTTCTATACTTGTCAAAATATTCCTCCATTATACTTTTTAAGAGCAGGTTTACACCTGCTCTTAAAGTTTCTATTTTAAATTGCATTAGTATTATATACTATTTTTTTAGTAATTGCAATAGTTTTTTCAATTTTTTAATTTATCTTTATAATTTTACTCTTTCCATATTTTAATACTATTTCATTTTTTAAATCCATAACATAATTAATATCTGTTATAACATCATTATTAATTTTTACTGCCTTTTGATTTATCATTCTTTTTGCTTCACTTTTTGAATTAGCATAATTAAGCAATGTTAATAAATCAACTACATTTATTTTAGAATATTTTTCACTTATATTTATTATTTCAATATTTTCTGGTATTAAATTATTAGCAATTGCATTATATCTATTTTCCGCATCTAATATGTACTCATTACCATGATACATTTTTATAATTTCTCTAGCATATATCCTATGTGCTTCAACAATGTCTTTTGTAATATAATCTTTTGCTTTTTCTTCTTCGATATCTGTTGTTAGCACAAAATATTCTAATAAACAATTATCTGGTATCTTCATACATTTTTCATACATTATTTCAGGTGATTCATCAATACCTATATAATTGTCTAAGGACTTACTCATTTTCTCTTTTCCATCAAGTCCTACTAGTAGAGGAAATGTAATTACAACTTGTTTTTCTTGACCATATGCCTTTTGTAATTCTCTACCAACTAGAAGATTAAATGTTTGATCTGTTCCACCTATTTCTATATCTGCTTTTAGTTGTACCGAATCATAACCTTGTATCAATGGATATAATAGTTCATGTACACTTATTGGCAAATTATTTTGGTATCTATTCTTGAAGTCATCTCTTTCTAATAATTGTGCTATTGTATATTTACTAGCAATATCAATAACATCATTAAAATTCATTTTAGATAACCACTCTGAATTATAAATAATTTTTGTTTTATTTCTATCTAAAATCTTTGTTACTTGTTTAAAATATGATTCACCTGATTTTCTTGTTTGCTCTTTTGTTAGAGCAGGTCTTGTTTTATTCCTTCCTGATGGGTCTCCAATCATTCCTGTAAAATCTCCTATAACAAAAATTATATCGTGACCCATTTCTTGAAAATGTTTTAAAGCTCTTAATACGACAGTATGTCCCAAATGTAAATCTGGTCTACTTGGATCTGCTCCTAATTTAATTATTAGTTTTCTTTTCTCGTTTAATTTCTTAGATAGTTCTTCTTCTGAAATAATATCAACTGCGATTTTTTTAATAAATTCTAAATTATTCATTTTAATTTTTTCTCCTTTCCTTTTCTTAAATTTTTATAATAATAATAATAATAATAATAATCCATACAACCACCTCCTTTAAATATAATCATTCAATAATTTTGTAAATAAAAAAAGAACTATTCATTATAAAACATATTAAACCTTCTTTAATTTAGCTACAAAAAATCCTTCCATGCTTTTAGATGGTAATATCTTTATAGCCTTATCTATTGCCCTGTCTAATTTTTCATTATCTCCTTTAATAGAGTCTTTTATAATCAAATTAATATCAACTATTTTTAGTGGCAAATTTTTAGTTGCCCAATCTAATATAAATTCATTTTCATATTTATTAATAGTACATGTTGAATACACCATAACCCCGTTTTTCTTTAATGCTTTACATGCACTTATTAATAATTTTTTTTGCAATTTTACTAGATTATTAACTTTCTTTATTGACCAATCTCTATATGTTTTTGGATTATTTATTAAAAATCTACCTTCTCCACTACATGGCACATCTAATAATACTTTATCAAAATATTCTGGATATTTTTCTCCTAATTTTTCTCCTCTTGAATTTATCATTTTAACAATTGTTGCACCCTGCTTTTCTACATTATATTTCAGTCTTTCATATCTTATTTTGTCTAATTCATTAGCAATAATTTCTCCATTATTATCCATTAAATTTGCTAATTGTGTTGTTTTGCTACCTGGAGCTGCAGTCAAATCTAATACTTTATCTCCAGATTTTGGAGATAACACTAATGGAGGGATCATACTAGATAAACTTTGAAGATAAATATATCCATTTATATATATCTCTAATTTTTGTATATCTTTTTCTGATATATTTTTTAATAATAGGGCATTATTATACCACTGTACCCTCTCAAATTTTATATTATTCTTTTTTAATTGTATCATTAAATATTGGATATTGTATTTTAATGTATTTACTCTTAAAGTAGTATTCCTATCTACTGACATACCTAATAGAATTTTATCTACAGTTAATGGTGAAAAATTTTCATATAACTCATCAATAAATTCAGAGGGTAATCTTTTCTTTATTTCTTTTATACTATATATTTTTATCTTCCTCTCATAAATATATTAAACATGAGAAATATTTGTATATTCAGATATTTCCCTATTTGTTGTTACTAAATCATCAATAGATAATTTATGTATATCATCTTTTCCCGTTATTCTAGCAAAAGTTTTTAATTCTCCATTTACGACATTTAAATAATTTGCCAATCTCTGACTACATGCATCTATTTTTAATCTACCACGCAAGTCTTCTCTTTGCGTGCCAATTCCTACTGGACACATTCCTGTATTACATACTCTATATTGCTGACATGCAATTGCAATCATTGCAGCAGTACCAATTGCTATTGCATCTGCTCCCATAGCTATCGCTTTTGCAAAATCACTTGATATTCTCAATCCTCCTGTAATTATTAAATCTATGTCAATATTATTTTCATCAAGATATTTTCTTGCTCTATGTAATGCATATATAGTTGGAATACTTGTTGCATCTTTTAAAAATTTTGGGCTAGATCCAGTTGATCCGCCTCTTCCATCAATTGTAATAAAATCCGGTTTTGCATAACATATGTATTCTAAATCTTTTTCTATATGACCTGCAGCAATTTTTATTCCTATAGGTCTTCCTTCTGATTTTTCCCTTAAATAATCTACTAATTTTTTCAAATCTTCTTTGTTATTTATTTCAGTAAATTTTGATGGACTCATTATACTCTCACCAACTGATTTTCCTCTTATTTTTGCTATTTCTTCAGTTACCTTTTCTCCTGGTAAATGTCCTCCCATTCCTGGTTTTGTTCCTTGACCAATTTTTATTTCAATTGCATCAGAATTTTTTAAATTTTCATCTGTAACACTATATTTATTTGGAATATATTCAAATATATATTTATATGCATTTTTTCTTTCCTCTGGAAGTATTCCTCCCTCTCCGCTTCCAATAGCAGTTTTAACCATACTAGTTCCCTTGGCTAAAGCTATCTTTGCCTCTTTTGACAAAGCACCAAAAGACATGTGCGTAACAAAAACAGGGCTTTCTATTATCATTGGCTTTTTTGCTTTTTTACCTATTACAGTTTGAATATTTACCTTTTCATCGTCTAATAATGGCATAGGATTTAATTGAGCACCTAAAATTAATATATCATTCCAAGAAACAATTGGAAGTTTTGTTCCCATTGCAGAAGAAATACTTTTTCCTGTAACTGCCATCTCATGAATATCTTTCATCCAAATTTCTTTATCATCAGAATTTCTTTCATATTCTCTCATGTAATTTGCTAAATCAACTTTTTCTTTTTTAATATTCTCTTCTTTTTTTATCTGGTTATCTTCTGTAATTTTTTCAAAAGAAGTTTTAGGTGCTTTACATAGAGGACATTTCCAATCAACTGGTAAATCGTTAAATTTCACTCCTTCTTTTTCTTCATCATATATATATCCACAAATTTTACATCTATATCTTGCCATATACTTCCTCCTTAATATCGTTTTTTAGAATTATATCATAATATATTTTAATTTGTCGATATTACTTAAAAAAGAGGTATTCTAAAATAGAAAACCTCTTTTTTTACTTATTCTATTGTATTATTTGTCATATTTAATGTAGATTCATTATCCAAAGTATAAATTTCTGAATATATTGGGATGTCTCTATATTCTTCTTTAGCTACTTCTTTTCCTATAAAATAACCTATAACTCCAATTGTAAAAATTAGTAGAACCATTAGTATATATATAATGATATCTTTTTTATCCATATATTAACCCTTTCTTATTTTTATTATTTAATTATTCAGTATCTGACCGCTCCCTACTATAATCCTAAAACAATAACATAGTATTTATATATCATAATTTGATATTTTTGTAAATATTTCTTACTTAAATTTACATGTTTTTTACATTTTCTATTACTATTCACTACTATAATTATATATTCAGTTTTTAGTAATTTCTATGTTGTGCGGGCGAACAATGTTCGCCCCTACATTAGATTTTTTTATATTATGGTTTAAGATTTTGATATAATAATGTTGAATAAATTTTGAATGCGATTGGAGATGTTTTTAGAATTTGTTATATAATTTAATGAGGAATGTTCATGGGCAAAATCTTTGATTTTGAGCCTGAATGAAAGAGGCTCATTAAATTATTTTACAAATTCTTAAACATCGTATTGAGCCGAAAAATTTATGAAATATTATTATATTAAAATCTTACAGACGTTAACTATAACATTTACACTAATACAATTCCCCCATAATCATGTATTAACTCACCTTTAAATTCTACTAATTCTAATCCATATTTATTTATATGTTTTAATATTCTTTCTCTATTATCCAAATACTTACTATCACCGAATAAAATGAATTTATCCTCTATTATTCCTGTAGCTCCTCCTATAAAACCTCTCATTTGTGTTAGATTTCCTTCTTTATCCAGCAAGTTTATATTGTTTTCTTTTACATATAATACATCAATACCATTTTTTAATAATTGATTTGCTATTAATTTATCTGAAGTTATACAAGAATTTTTACTTGTTACAGATATACTACATTTTGTGTATCCTTGTTTAACATTAATCTTTTTTAATTCATTATTTTCTGCATAATCTAGTATTGTTTTATCTGTATATTTAAAATTATGTATAACATAGTTTCCTATACTTGCAACATTATATTTTATATCTAAAGGATACTTTTCTAATACTTTACTTTTTCCTATTGTTTTATTTTGTAATTCTATTTCTTTTATATTAGGTGCTATAAAAATATTATTATTTATTTTACAAACAAAAATGTCTACATGTGATGAAATCTCTTCATATACTTCTGGGTGATAATTTATTTCTAAAGTATTATATCCGATTTTGTTTAAATATTCTTTTTCTTTATCTCTCATTCTTTTATCTATAATTACATATTTTCTCATATATTCTTTCTCCAATTTATTAATTAATATACTTATTTTTTTTAAGAAATGACTTTGTAGTGCGGGCGAACACTGTTCGCCCCTACTGACGTTATTTTGATTTTTTCTATATTATAATTAATAGATTTTGATACAATAATATAGAATAAATTTTGAATGCGATTGGAGATGTTTATAGAATTTGTTATATAATTTAATGAGGAATGTTCATGGGCAAAATCTTTGATTTTGAGCCTGAATGAAAGAGGCTCATTAAATTATTTTACAAATTCTTAAATATCGTATTGAGCCAAAAAATTTAGGAAATATTATTATATCAAAATCGTATGCCGTGAATTGTAACAAATAGTTACTTCTCAAATAAAAATTTTTTAATTTTTTACTTACATAAATTTTTTTAATATGTTATAATTCTTTAGTCGGCGTGTAGCTTTAATTGCGTAAATCCAGTTGAAGCTCACGCGCTTTTTAAGTTATATATAAAGGAGGAATTTTTATGCCAACAAATAAAAAAGAAGGATTATTATATGGAATTTGTATGTGCTTTATTATGGCTTATGGAATGGCTTTACTAAACATTTCTATTAATATGAATGGATTTAATTTTAATTCTATACTAGCTACTTCAAAAGCTTTTCCTATGATTTTTGTAATAGCTTTTATTATTGAAAATACTATTGTTCATTTCATAAATGGTAAATTAATAGCTAAATTTACAAGTCGTAACGATAGCCAAAATGCACATATATTATTCAATACATTTTTTATTGTAACAATGATGTCTATTATTATGACAATTATAGGTGGACTATTAAGCAATGGAAATATTGCTTATGTATTAAATAATTTCTTTTCAACTTGGCCTAGAAACTTTTGTGCTGCAATGTTTTTAAATTTAATAGTAGCAGGTTCAATAAGTAGGTTTATTTTATCAAGATATAAATCTTTTGCAAGCGTAAGAAACAGCATCAATGATTAATGCTGTTTCTTTTCTTAGTATATAGTTCCATTGTCTTCTTTGTATTTTTCAAATAATTTTATACATTCATTTCTATCTATTTGAATAGATTTTAATATTGATTCGTTTTTATCATTAAAATATTCATAAATCATATCATCTCTGAACCCAATATTTGCTGCATCTTTTTTATCGCATCCATAATAAATTTTTGAAATATTAGCCCAAATTATAGCAGATAAACACATAGGACATGGCTCACAAGAAGTATATAATATACAATTTGATAAATCATATGTTCTCAATTTCTTACAAGCTTCTCTTATAGCTTGAATTTCAGCATGAGCTGTTGGGTCATTATTTTTTAAAACTTGATTATTAGATACAGAAATTATATTTCCCTCTTTATCAGTTATAACTGCTCCAAATGGTCCTCCTTCGTGATGTGCTAACCCGTATTCTGCCTGTTCTTTTGCTAATCTCATATAATTATCCATTTAAACCTCCATCTGAGCTGTTTTAGCTCTAACAAAACTTCTATTTTTCTTTACTATATGTAGATGCTTTTGGTGGAGTTTTACCTTTTATTACATTATGATAATATTCATATGTCATTGGTGTTAAATTTTCATCTAGAAATTCCCCATCTTGCATTTCTAATATAAATAAATCATGTGTTCCAGAATCTATTATATTTATTACATCACATTCCATATATCCTACAACATTTTCTGTTATTATAGGTATACCATTATTTCCAATTTTATATTCAATATCTTCTAATTTATTTGAATCTCTTCCTGAGCGAAAACCAAATTTTCCTATTTCTAACATATCAGCTTTATTAGATAATATTGATATATTTATTTTTTTACTTTCTTTTACTAAACTGTTAGTGTAATTTCCTTTATTTATTGCTACTATTAGTTTAGGTTTCTCCTCAGCAGTTATCTGTGTAACAGTATTTACAATACAACCTGAAAATTTTTCTTCTGCTTTAGAACTAACTATATACATTCCGTAATTTAATTTAAATAATACTTTATTATTCATAATTACTACCATCCCTTTCTATAGGCACAAAACGGTTGAAAAAGAATTTATTATTTTTCAACATTGACCCTCTTTTGTTTAATATATAATACTTTTTCTACTTATTCTTATTTTAAGCTTTTTTCAATCAAAGCTATAAATTCTTCATTATTTTTTGTTGCTATTATTTTACTTATTAATTGTTCTGTCATATCTGCTGTTGACATATTATTCATAGCTTTCCTCAACATATACAATGTTTCTAATTCTTTTTTTGATAATAATAAATCCTCTCTTCTAGTTCCAGATTTATTTATATCTATAGCTGGGAAAATTCTTTTTTCAGATAATTTTCTATCTAAATGAACTTCCATATTTCCAGTACCTTTAAATTCTTCAAAAATAACATCATCCATTTTACTTCCTGTTTCTATTAAAGCAGATGCCAATATTGTTAAACTTCCAGCATTTTCTGTATTTCTAGCTGCTCCAAAAAATCTTTTAGGTTTATGTAATGCATTTGGATCTAAACCACCTGATAAAGTTCTTCCAGATGTAGGTATAACTAAATTATAGGCTCTTGCAAGTCTTGTTATACTGTCTAATAATACAACAACATCTTTGTTTTGTTCTGTTAACCTTTTTGCTCTTTCTAATACCATTTCAGCTACCTTAACATGATGCTCAGGTAATTCATCAAATGTAGAATATATTACATCTCCTTTAATAGATCTTCTCATATCTGTTACTTCTTCTGGTCTTTCATCTATTAATAAAACTATTAATTCTACTTCTGGATTATTATTAGTTATACTATTAGCTATTTTTTTAAGTATTGTTGTTTTACCAGCTTTAGGAGGTGCAACAATCATCCCTCTTTGTCCTTTACCAATTGGTGATAATAAATCAATTAGTCTCATAGTATATTCATTAGATGTTGTTTCTAATCTTAATCTTTCATTTGGATAAATTGGTATTAGTTCATCAAAAGAAGGTCTTTTCATTGAAGCTTCTGGATGTTCATCATTTACTTCACCAACATATATTAGTGCAGGAAATTTCTCTTCTTCTTTTGGTGTTCTGGAAATTCCTTTAATTTTATCTCCTGTTTCTAATTTAAATCTTCTTATTTGTACAGGAGAAACATATACATCTTTTGGACTAGGTAAATAATTATCTCCACGTAAAAAACCATATCCATCAGGTAATACTTCTAGAATTCCTTCTATTATTTCGTCTCCTTCATTTGTTAATTTATATGAGTTTATACTATCATCTGGTTTATCATTTTTATTTATTTTTTCTTTTAAAATATCTATCAATTCACTTTTTGATAATCTTGATATATTTACAATATTATTTTCTTTTGCTATTTTTTTTAATTCTGTAAGTGTTAAATCATTATATTCCATCATATCTCCTTTTCAATTAATATACTAAAGTAAATATCAATTTTTAATTTATTATATAATTCATATATTCACATGAAATAATTTTGTTTGAAATAAAATCTTATGACATAAAATCTTTATATTTAATTTTATTTTTTATGGGGATTTATAATTTTCTACGACTAAAAAAACTATACAAATATATGTATAGTTAATTATATATCTTATATATTCTTTCATTTGGCAAATACATATCTAACTTTTCTCTGGCTATTTTTTCTATATATTCTGGTGAATTTATATTGTCTTTCATTGCAATTAAAGTTTCTTTATATTCAGTTTCTTGTTTTATTTGAGCTGCATAATATTCTTGATTAGCTTTATATGAATTTAAAGTTTTTTGTTGATTTATAAATATACATGCAACATATATAAATATTGCAATAAAAAATATTTTTTTATAATTTTTCTTTATATTTATTCTTTTTTTCATGCAAATTACTCCACTAAAATATTTATATATAATATATTCTACAAAATCAAGTAAATTCCTTCTTTGTTTTTCCTTTTTTTACATTATTTTTATATAATCTTTTAATTATATCTTTTATTGCTTTTTTAATGTTTATATATCCGAAAAAATATTGGTTTAAAAACTAACTTTCTCAATATTTTTAGTATTATTTTTAATGGATAAACAACAAATTTTTTTATAACTTTTTTTATTATTTCTATAATCTTTACACAAAATTTTATAAAATATCTGCTTATTGTTAATATATACATTAATATTCCCACTAATGCGCCAATAAAAATATACAAACGTATTTCTCCATTATTATATGTAAAAATCGTATACGCAAATAGCACACATGTTATAATCCAAAACAATATGTCTTCAATATAAGTTATGATATCTGGTGTTTTAAAACTTTTTCTAAGTATTCTAAAAATATCAAATATAATTCCAATAATAACCCCACATATAATAAATATAAAAAAAATATATATCTGTTCTAAAAAAAGTGCATTCATTATAAACTCCTATTATTTAAATATTTTTCCGAGAATTGAACTGCCTTTTTTATTTTCATCTTTTTGAGAATATGAAAGAGAATCTATTTCTCCTTCTAATATTACATCAGACGTATCTATACTCAATTTATTTATTCTTATATCTTCCCCTTTTATATTTAATAAACCTAAATCTGTTTCAAGAATTACAATTTGATCATCAAAACTTAAAACATCTAAAACACCAGATATAGTTAATTTATTTCTATTTTCTAAAACTATATTTTGAATAACACTATTTGCTATTGTTTTTCTCTCATCTATATTCATTTTTACCTCCCATTAAATAAATTATTATAATTTATATATATTCACATCTTGTCTTATTTAGAACTAAAAATAAGGCAAACATAAATTATTTATATTTACCTTATTTTCATTATATTAATCTATCATGTACTTTTCTAAGAAAATCCAAGGATATTTTTTTATCAATTATTACTGAAACAATATCATCATTATTATTTATTATATAATCCTTTATATTTTCTTCTTCAATTATTCTTTCTATAACATAATATGGTTCATTTTTCTTACTGTATAATCTATTCTTTAAAAAAGTTACAATATCTTTATTTATTGAACTTTCTTTTTTAGTGCAACTTACTATTGGATAATTAGTTAAACATTCTCCATTACTTATTTTTGTTCCAATTTCATTTGTATCTACAGCTTTTACCACAATCTCAAGTTCATTATCCCTTGCATACTCTAATGCCTTTGTTGCGAGTACTTTTGCTCCCATTTTAGATAATTCAATCATTTGATTATATCCAATAAAATTTAGTTTTTTTGCATTTTTAACTAATTTTGGATCTGCTGTAAATATACATCTAGTATCCTTATATATTTCGCAATATTCCGCTTCAAGTTTAGCAGCAAGACATATAGCAGTTGTATCTGATCCACCTCTACCTAAAGTAGTTATATTCATATTTTCATCAACGCCCTGAAATCCTGCTACAATAACTATATATCCATCATTTAATTTTTCTTGTATTTTTTCAGCATTTATATTTATTATGTTTGAATTTGTATAATTATTATCTGTTTGAATTCCAGCTTGCCACCCTGTAAGACTTATTGCTTTATATCCCATATCATTGAGAATCATACTTAATAATCCAATAGATATTTGCTCACCAACTGAAAGTACAACATCAACTTCTCTTTTATTTGGATTTACACTAAATTTAGATATTTGTTCTTCCAATTTATTTGTTGTATCTCCCATAGCAGAAATAGTAACAAGAACTTTATTTCCTTCATCATAAGTATTTGTAATAATTTGAGCTATTTTACTCATTTTTTCTTTATCTGCAACCAATTTTCCTCCATATTTCTGAACAATAGTATTCATTTTTTTACCCCATAATAATAAAGTAAAAACTATAATTAATTAAGTATAGTTTTTACTTTATTATATTCATATAATATATATTATGTTATTCTTTATTTTATCCCATTTTCTCTTTTATTTTTACAATTACATTTAATGCATCAACTGGTGTTAATTCATTTACATTTATTTTATCTATCTCATGTGCTATATCTGCTAATTTATAATTATACATATCTAATTGACCTTCAACTGATTTTTTATTATTTGCAAAGCTATCATTTACATTTACTTTCTTTTCCAAAGTTCTTAAAATCTCATTAGACCTTTTTATTACTGGCTTTGGTACACCTGCTAGTTTTGCAACATGTATACCATAACTCTCATCTGTTCCTTCTGGAATAATTTTTCTTAAGAAAATTATGTCTTCTCCTTTTTCTTTTACTGCAATAGAATAATTTTTTACACCATCTAATTTTTCTTCTAACTGTGTTAACTCGTGATAATGTGTTGCAAATAATGTTTTACAGCCTATATTATCTTTATTGGCCATATACTCAACTACTGACCATGCAATTGATAATCCATCATATGTTGATGTTCCTCTACCTATTTCATCAAGTATTACTAAACTATTTTTTGTTGCATTTTTTAATATATCTGCAACTTCCATCATTTCTACCATGAATGTACTTTGACCCATTCCTAAATCGTCAGATGCTCCAACCCTAGTAAATATTTTATCTACAATTCCGATTTTTGCATAACTTGCTGGAACAAAACTACCAATTTGAGCCATAATTGTTATTAAGGCAACTTGTCTCATATATGTTGATTTTCCTGCCATATTAGGTCCTGTAATTATTGAGAATCTATCTTTATCTAGATTTAAATATGTATCATTGTCTACAAATTCATTTCTAGGTAGCATCTTTTCTATTACAGGATGTCTACCTGCTTTTATATCTATTTCACCTTCATTATCTACAATAGGCATTACATAATTATAGTCATCTGCAACAATTGCATATGATATTAATACATCAAGTGTTGCTATTATGGAAGCGGTTTGTTGTATTCTTTCTATTTGTTTTGCAATTTTATCTCTTATCTCTAAAAAGACTTCATATTCTAAATTTACGATTTTTTCTTGTGCTCCAAGTATTTCATCTTCCATATTTTTTAATTCTTCTGTTATATATCTTTCACAATTTGTTAATGTTTGTTTTCTTATAAATCTTTCTGGAACTTGATTTAAATTTGATTTTGTAACTTCTATAAAATATCCAAACACTTTATTAAATCCTATTTTTAAATTTTTTATTCCTGTTTTATTTCTTTCTTCTTGTTCTAAGTTTATAAGCCAATTTTTTCCCTCTGTTGATGCTTTTTTATATCTATCTATTTCTTCATTATATCCTAATTTTATTATTCCACCTTCTTTTATAGTAATAGGTGGTTCTTCTATTATTGATTTATCTATTAATTCGCAAACATCATCTATTGTATCTAAATTTTTATATAAAGTTTTTAGATATTCAGAATTTGTATTTGAAAGTAATTGTTTTATCTCTGGTAATTGTTTTAATGAGTTTTTTAATGATATCATATCTCTTCCATTTGCATTTCCAAATGATATTTTTCCTATTAATCTTTCAATATCATATACTTTTTTTAAACATTCTTGCAATTCATCTCTTAACATTATATTGTCTTTAAGTTCTTTTACAGAATTTAGCCTATTATTTATTTCTTCTATATTTAATAATGGATTATTAATCCATCTTTTTAGTAATCTTCCTCCCATAGATGTTGATGTTCTGTCTAAAACCCATAATAATGTGCCTTTTCTATTTCTATCTTTCATTTTCTCTGTTATTTCTAGATGTCTTCTTGCATTTATATCTAATATCATGTATTTACTTATATTATATAGTTTTATTGTATTTATATGTTCTAATTTTATTTTTTGAGTTTGATTTAAATAATCAAGTAATGCATTTGTTGCAACTACTGCAAAAATTTTACTACTTAAATCTTTAATCTCTGTTTCATTATCATCTAAAATTTTATAATTGTTTTCTAATTCTTTATAATCTTCTCTAAAATTATTTTCTGGCAAATTAGTTATATAAACATTAAATCTTTCTTTAATTTTTTTTATCTCTTCTTCTGTATTATAAAAAATATTATTAACTATTAATTCTGCAGGATTATATCTTGCAATCTCATCTAATAATGTATTAAAATTATTTGTTTGTTTTATTTCAGAAGCAAAAAAATCTCCTGTGCTTACATCACATACTGCAATTCCAAAGTATATTCCTCTTTTAAATATTGACATTATATAATTATTTTCTTTTTCATTTAACATATTAGATTCTATAACAGTTCCTGGTGTTACTACTCTTATTACATCTCTTTTTACTATTCCTTTTACTTTAGCAGGATCTTCTAATTGTTCACATATTGCTACTTTATATCCTTTTTCAATTAATTTTGAAATATAATTTTCTGCTGCATGAAAAGGAACACCACACATTGGTGCTCTTTCGTCTAATCCACAATCCCTACCAGTAAGAGTAATTTCTAGTTCGCGAGAAGCGGTTATAGCGTCATCAAAAAATAATTCATAAAAATCTCCTAGTCTATAAAATACTAAACAATCTTTATATTGTTTTCTTATATCTATATAATGTTTCATCATTGGACTTAATTTATTCATATCTACATCATCTATTGACATTATACCATCTCACCTTTCAAATACCACATATGCTCAGAAACAATTTTTACATTTATAATTTTTCCAATATAACTATCATCTGCTTCCAAAATTACTATTTTATTTGTTTTTGTTCTCCCTGTTAATGTATTTTTATTATTTTTGCTAACACCTTCTATTAATATCTCTTGCTCTGTTCCTATATATTTTTTATTATTTTCTTCTAATTGTTTTTCTACTAATTGTTTTAATCTTTCAAATCTTTCATGTTTTACTTTTTCATCTATTTGATTTTCCATTTTTTCTGCTGGAGTACCAACCCTTTTTGAATATATAAACATAAACACTTGTTCAAAGTTTATAGTTTTTACAACATCTAATGTATCTTTAAAATCTTCTTCTGTTTCACCTGGAAAACCAACTATTATATCTGTTGAAAATACTACATCAGGTACTTCATGTTTTATTTTTTTAGCTAAATTTATATATCCTTCTTTTGTATATTTTCTATTCATTAATTTTAATACATTAGAACTACCTGATTGTAATGGCAAATGTAATATCCTACTTATTTTTTTGCAATCTCTAATTGCATCTATTACATCATCTGTAAAATCTTTTGGGTGTGGTGATATAAAATTTATTATTTCAATTCCATCTATATCATTTACCGCTCTTAGCAAATCTGCAAAAGTATATATTTCTTTATATCCATTACCTTTATATGAATTTACATTTTGTCCTAATAAAGTTATTTCTTTATATCCTTTTTTAGCAAGTTCTTGAATTTCACTTAATATATTTTCTGCTTTTCTACTTCTTTCTCTTCCTCTAACATATGGAACAATACAATATGTACAAAAATTATTACAACCATACATTATTGTTACTAATGCCTTATTTTTACTTGTTCTTTTTATAGGGATACCTTCATATATTTCTCCATCTATATCAATTACATCTCTTACCTTATTTTTTGCTACAATAAGTTTATATAAATCCTCAGGTAATTTATGTAATGTATGTGTTCCAAATATTATATCCACAAATGGATAACTTTTATTTAATTTTTCTATAATATGTTTTTGTTGCATCATACAACCACATAAAGCAATTATTGCATTATTTTTCTCTTTTACTTTTTTGGCTTCTCCAAGTTTACCGAAAACCTTATCTTCTGCATTTTCTCTTATACAACAGGTATTAAAAATAATCAAATCTGCCTTATTCATTTCATCCACTTTATTATATCCAATTTTTTCAAGCATACCTGCTATTTTTTCAGAATCATTTTCATTTAAATTACAACCCATTGTTAATATATAATATTTTTTTCCACTAATTATTTGTCTTAATTTACTTATATATTTATTTTGAATATCTATTTCATCATTTTTCAACATATTCACCTCAAATGTCTATATTTATGTATGTTTATTTTATTATATATTAACTCATTTTTCAAGTAATCTATTAAATTATAATTATTTTTTATCATTTTTTAAATGAATGTTTTTCTATATAAAAACTATTTATTTTACATTGTTAAATATAAATAAATTAATTAATTAAATTATTATAGTAAAACAAATCTTTCCTTCTTTATTTATATCTGCTGAAATTTTTCCTTTATGTGCTTCTACTATAGATTTTGCAATTGACAAACCTATTCCATATCCTTCTTTAGATTTACTTCTTGATTTATCACCTCTATAAAACCTATCAAACATCTTTTTGGTATTAATGCTTTTTGCATTTTCACAAGTGTTTATAAATTGTATTTTTGTACTTTTGTTTTGTTTTTCTATTTTTATTTCTATTACACCATTTTCTGGTGTATACTTTAATGCATTATCTAATAAAATAGTTACTAATTGTTTAATACTGTTTACATCTGCATACATATGTATATTTTTTTCTGAATTAAAAATTATTTTTTTATTCTGTGTCATTGCTTTAAATTCTTGTATCTCATCTTTTACTACATCAGTTATTGAAAAATCTACATAATTAATTTTTGCACCTTTTTCTTCAATATTAGCCAAACTAAGTAAACTTTTAATTAGAATATCTAATCTTGTTGCCTGATTTTTTATACTTCTTATCCATTCCAAATTCTCTTTTGATGTCATTTCCATTACATCAGCATTTGCCATTATAACAGCCACAGGAGTTTTTAATTCATGTCCTGCATTTGTTATAAATTGCTTTTGTTTTTCTATACTTTCTATTATTGGTGTTAAAGCCTTTTTAGATAATATTGAAACAAATATGAATACAATTACTAATCCTGTAAAAATTATAATTATAGACTGCTCAATTATTGATTTGAGATTATTTAATTGTATTGTACAATCTAAAAATACTATTAATTTGCCATAATCTTTTGAAGTTATTTCATACTTATAGTTTTCATAATAACCTATATTTTTTTCTTTATCCATAACTTCATCTACTATTTGTAATGCTTCTTCTTGATTAATTGCTGCTATATGTTGCATATTTGCCTCAATTATCTCTTCATTCTCATCCATCTTTATAATAAAATATCTAGTTGTAAATTGCGTTTCTTGGGTTATAATTTCTGCCAACTCATCATTTCTAGGTCTATATTCTGGAAACCTACCATCATTTTCTGATATTAAATTTAGCATACCATCAATTTGCCTATTTGTTCTTGTATAATTTTCAAAAATAATAACTCCAAATATACTTCCTGTTACTAATATGATTGATAACATAGAAATTAAAATGAACTTTGTTTTCAAATTTCTAATCATTATAATTTCTCCAATACATAACCATTTTTATAACTAATTTTCATATTAGCACCTAAAGCTGAAAATTTTTCTTGTAGATAAGATATATACATTGTAACAATATTATCATCATTTTTTTCATTTACCCATATTCTATTTTTTAGTTCTTTTTTACTAATATTTCTTTCTTGATTTTTAACTAAAATCTCCATTATTTCACATTCTTTATTGTTTAAATGTAAAGATGCTTTTTTACTAGATAATACTGATGTTTCTTTATCAAACACAATATTTCCTACTTCATATTTTTCTTCATTTTCTTCTTTTATTCTTGTTAAAGCTCTTATTCTTGCCAGTAATTCCTTTTTATCAAATGGTTTTGTTAAATAATCATTTGCTCCAGAATCTAAACCTTCTACTTTATCATCTACTTGAGATTTAGCTGTTAATAAAATAACTGGTGTTTTTATATTATTTTTTCTTAATTCTTTTAGTACTTGTATACCGTCCATCACTGGCATCATAATATCTAAAATTATTAAATCATATATTTTATTATTTATTTTTTCTATTGCTTCTTTTCCATTATTTACAACATCAACATTATAATTACTATAAGTTAAAATTGTTGCTACAGCTTTTGCTAAATCTTTTTCATCATCTGCCAACAATATTTTTATTTTTTCTTTCATATTTATTTCTCCTTTTCTTCATTTATCATATTTCTTATTGCTAACATGTTTATATCTGTAGTTGCAATTTCATCTGCACATCTTTTTAATTCTTCTACTATCATTTCTTGATTTTTTATATCTTTTTTATATTTCATTTGATGTTCTAAACTTGCCCAAAAATCCATAGCTATTGTTCTTATTTGAATTTCAATATTTACTGGATGTACCTCTCCTGCAATATCTAATGGAACTTGAAATATTATATGATAACTTCTATATCCATTAGGTTTGGGATTTTTAATATAATCCTTTTCTTCTATTAATTTTAAATCTTTAAATTTTTTTAGCATTTTTACTACAGAATAAACATCATCTATATATGCACATATAATTCTAATTCCTGCAGCATCATATATTTTGGTCAATGCATTTTCTAAATTTACTTGCAAATTTTTTCTTTTTAGTTTTTCTTTCATACTCTCTTCTGTTTTTACTCTTGATGTAATATATTCTATTGGATCTCTATCATTATGTACTATTTTATACTTTCTTATTATATCTAGTCTTGCCTGCATTTCTGCTATAACTCCTTCCAATAAAACTATTGAATCTTTATAGAATGAATTTTGCATCTATTTTTATACCTCTTTCTTTAATTTTTCTTGCATTATATATTTGATTTATTGTCAGATTATTTATTTTATATGTCTTTTTTGTGAAATTTAATCAAATCTAGTTTCACTAGACTTATTCCTAATTTTTAATTTTTGTTACATTAATTTAAGGTCTAGCAAGAAGTATATAAGATTTTTCTGTGCATCTATTTTTTACTTTATAGGGAATGAAAATTTCTATAAAGTAAAAAATTTATACTAAATTAATAGTATAAATTCAAATTTTACTTTTTTTAATTGATATACATGCAAATATTATTATAGCTATATTTGCACCTATAAATAATCCTATTATTAATCCGATCCAAAACAATGTTATTTTCCTCCTAATTTAATTTTAGTTATTTCTGTCCTCTTTATGCATTTATGTTTTGGATTTATGAATATTTATTTTTATTTTTAATCAATTTATATTTTTAATATATATTAATTATTTTATTATTTCAATTTTGTCTTTATATTTATCTAATGTTTGCATAATCTCATGCTTATTTTTATCATACTTTTCTGACCATTTATACATATTTTTTAACATGTTTAAACTAGGAACATAATTAGCTTGTTCTAGTCCTAATTTTTGTTTTATGTATCTTATTAATATTCTTCTATTTCTTACTTTTTTACTTATATCCAAATATATGATTTTATCTGCTAATTCTAATAAATAATATAGATTTTTTCTTAATACACCTTCTATTATCCAATTTACATTATTATTTATTTTTTCTATTATTTCATCTTGTTGCTTACTTGTCCTTTTTATTTTATTATTGTCGTCATGTACAATTGAGTCTATTTCATAGTATTTTATATTATACTGTTTAGATAATTTTTTAGCTAATGTTGTTTTTCCTGTACCTACTGTTCCTATTATTAATATTTTCATATGAATTTTTCCTTTTTTATTATTTATAGTGTTAATACATCATGTTATAGTTTAACAATTTTCTTTTTACCTGTAGAATTATCAAATTCTTAATTTAAATACATCTCATCTTATAGTTTAACTTGTCTTTATATAGTATTCTTGCAATAGCATTTAATATTTAAATACATCTTATGTTATAGTTTAACATCTAAAGTATTAATATAAACATACTAGAATGTAAAATTTAAATACATCTCATGTTATAGTTTAACTTAATACATTTTTAGGTGGCGAAAATGGAGTTTCATTTAAATACATCTCATGTTATAGTTTAACAAAATGGAAGAATGGATTAGTTTAAATGAATATACAATTTAAATACATCTCATGTTATAGTTTAACTGTTTTTTCATCTATGTATCTTCTATCATATGTAGAATTTAAATACATCTCATGTTATAGTTTAACCTTGGTGATAAAGCGTACGTATACGCAAGTTTTAAATTTAAATACATCTCATGTTATAGTTTAACCTACCACTGGTTCTTTTCGGTTTTTATTTATTAAGTCATTTAAATACATCTCATGTTATAGTTTAACCTTCCAAAGCAACCCGCTCCTCCTCCAGTTGTATATATTTAAATACATCTCATGTTATAGTTTAACTTTTGCGATTATAAAACTGTCTGTGATATGAATTGATTTAAATACATCTCATGTTATAGTTTAACTAAAAATGAGTTTGGATATTATAATTCTAAAATGTTATTTAAATACATCTCATGTTATAGTTTAACTCAAATAAATCAGACCAACGTGGAGAAATAACACCTATTTAAATACATCTCATGTTATAGTTTAACGGAACCCTCTCTTGCGAAAGGTTCCGCCAATCTATAATTTAAATACATCTCATGTTATAGTTTAACCCAAAAAACTGAAACATATTACAAGAAATTTGATATATTTAAATACATCTCATGTTATAGTTTAACTAAAAATGAATATGGTTATTACAATTCTAAAATGTTATTTAAATACATCTCATGTTATAGTTTAACCAAAACGATTTTCTTAATTCTCAGGCTAATGATAGATTTAAATACATCTCATGTTATAGTTTAACATTTTTGTTCTAGAGGCTTAAAGAAAGCTGAAAAATAATTTAAATACATCTCATGTTATAGTTTAACACAACAGTTTTACAGATGTTTGGACTGCTCAATACGGATTTAAATACATCTCATGTTATAGTTTAACAAATTCTGATATAATATTTAATTATAATTATAGTAAATTTAAATACATCTCATGTTATAGTTTAACTTAGTTCGACTTAAACTAATGCGTCTAATTTCTTCTTCATTTAAATACATCTCATGTTATAGTTTAACTTGATGATATTATTACTTTTATACTTACACATGAAAAATTTAAATACATCTCATGTTATAGTTTAACTAAAGATTATGAATGGCGTGTAGTTGAGTATGTTTTATTTAAATACATCTCATGTTATAGTTTAACAGAGCTATCTGCAACAAACTTATGGGGTATAGTAGGATTTAAATACATCTCATGTTATAGTTTAACACAAAATTTTTAACATCATTATAATCACTTCTACTAATTTAAATACATCTCATGTTATAGTTTAACGATTTACTTGTTGAAATATACGAGTTTGACGTAGTAATTTAAATACATCTCATGTTATAGTTTAACAATACAGGCGATATTTTTTGTTGTTACAAAATTATTATTTAAATACATCTCATGTTATAGTTTAACTTATATTGTTACTTGTTTTGTTAATAAGGATGTTTTATTTAAATACATCTCATGTTATAGTTTAACTTTTTATACAAATCTTCAAGCCCTTTCATGAGGCCGAATTTAAATACATCTCATGTTATAGTTTAACCAAAATGACTTTCTGTCTTCTCAGGCTTCTGAAGAATTTAAATACATCTCATGTTATAGTTTAACATAACTCTTTTTCGGATGCTTTTACTTCTCAATATGGATTTAAATACATCTCATGTTATAGTTTAACAAGTAAATATATTAGCTAAATCAGGAAAAAGAGCAGATTTAAATACATCTCATGTTATAGTTTAACTATCTCTTATAAATCTTACATATATATCTACAGAATGATTTAAATACATCTCATGTTATAGTTTAACTCAAACAAATCAACCCAACGAGGAGAAATAACACCTATTTAAATACATCTCATGTTATAGTTTAACTCTACCTGTTCCAAATACTAACAAAAATATTGTTATATTTAAATACATCTCATGTTATAGTTTAACTTTAAGTCTTAATTGTCTCAAAAGTATCATAAGCATATTTAAATACATCTCATGTTATAGTTTAACCCAAAGTATCTAGTATTTTGTACATAAGTTCCGCGGATTTAAATACATCTCATGTTATAGTTTAACTTTTTGTAGTAGGGGTTTAAAAAAAGCTGAAAAATAATTTAAATACATCTCATGTTATAGTTTAACTTAATGCTATTATAAATAAAAGCATGACCGAAAATTATTTAAATACATCTCATGTTATAGTTTAACGTTGCACCACCTAATCCATATCCTTCAGCATTTAATATTTAAATACATCTCATGTTATAGTTTAACTAAGAAAATTAAAGAAGAAGCTGATAAAAAAATGGCATTTAAATACATCTCATGTTATAGTTTAACATAAAGACGGCGCTTATCATTTTCATCGGTCTCAATTTAAATACATCTCATGTTATAGTTTAACTTTCTATAACAAATGTCAGATGTGCATGGATACTCTATTTAAATACATCTCATGTTATAGTTTAACATACCACAAAGAAAGACAATCGAATGTGATTGTCTCATTTAAATACATCTCATGTTATAGTTTAACCATTGAAAAATGAATGTTTTTACATTCATATATAATAAAATTTCATTCATATATTAACTATTTTATTATTTTTTTCCAGATAAATCATTTTTTTTATAACCTTATATATTAACAAAAAAATTAATAACCTGGAAAAAATCATAGAAATATATCTTCTGTATTTATCTTATTATTTCCCAAAGTAGTTTCTCCAATTGTTTTAAAATCCATTATTTTTATAATAGATATAAAATCTTTCTCTTTATTTATTATTAGTTTCAACTCATTTTCTAATTCCATTATCTGAGAATTTGTTAATGCCCCTCTAAATACAGATTTTTGCCAATGATTTAAATATTTTTTACATTTTTTAAAAACTTTATTTACTCTTTTTTCTTCTATATCATAAAACAAAAATACATAATTATAATTTATTTTTTTATTCATTTTACTCCTTTTTTTCCAAATCAAATGGAATAAATTCTTTATCTTCTATAATATACTTTATAAGCTTATATCCATCTAATCTTATTGCTTGCTTATATGTAATTTTTCTTTTTAATTTTGGATGTTCAAATGTTTGATTAATCCTGTTTTCAAAAGCTTCTATAAAAATCTTTTTTCCTTCTTCATTTAATAATGAATAATTCAGTTTTTCTTCAAAATGTTTTTCGACTTTTATTTTTTTATTATTTACTAAATCAAATATTGTCTTAAAAACTATAATTGGTTTAAATACTTCACTTAAATCTAAACTTAAAGAAAACCTTGCTTCGCTCGGTTCATGTAAAAAAGAAATTGATTGTTCTAAATGTGTATTATATATTTGAGAAATTGTTTTAGTATATAATAATGTATTTCCAAATGATATCATAGCATTCATTGGATTATCTGGTGGTCTTTTAACTCTCTTATTTATTATAAAATCCTCTGGCAAAAAATATTTAAAAGATGAATAAAAGTTTGACCATATTTTCCCTTCAATTGATAAGATTTGTTTTATATCTTTAGTTTTATCTAATAATTTTTCTACATCTTTATTACAAAAATCTATAAAACTTTTTAGTTCTTTTATGCCATGTCTATAATAATGGTATAAAACATTTCTTATATTTTTAGCAATTCCATTTACTATTGCTTTTGCTATTATTAGTCTGTTATTTTCAAACTTAAGTGATTGTTTTACAACCAACCTTCCACTAATTAATGACTTTTTTGGGTAAAATGTTCCTACATAATTTTCATAATAATTAAAAAAATGTACTACAATACCAGCTGTTGACAATATATCTAACAATTTTGTAGATATTGTAATATCATTAAAACAATATAATTCTTTTATCTTCTCTATTGGTAAATAAAAATTTCCCTTATCATTTTTATATTTAATGCTAAAATCTTGTCTAGACAAGTCTCCTCTTGAAAATATATATTTAGTTTCTGATTTCATTCTTTTCTCCCAAACTTTTGATTTTATATATAACAGTATTCATAATATGCACATTTTTTACATTTATTTTCTTTTTCTACATCTGGCACAGTATTTCTATTTATTAATATTTCTATTTCTTTAATACAATTATTTAATTTCTCTATATCTTTATCATTTAATTCTACTATCTCTGATTTTTTACTTTCTTTATTATTCTTCTCATTGTAAATTAATCTTCCTTTTTTATAAATTCCCTTATCTCTTAAGTTTTTTAAATAAAACAATAACTGCATTTTAGCAGCTTCTGTATCTGAATCACTTTTTTTATATTCTTCTACATATTTTGATGTTACTTTATCTACTACCATATCTTCATATTTTATTTCTGTATTTTTTCCATCTTTAGATTTTATTTCATGTAATACTCTACCAATTCTAACATCTTCTGAATTATCTTCTAAATTAATTTTATTTGCAAATAGATAACACTGTCTTTTACAATGGAAATAATAATTTATAACTGTCCCTGTTATTTTCATAAAAATAGTCCTTCTCCTTCTTCTATATACTTTCCTCTGTTAAATCTTCCATCTTTTATATATTTTGTTCCTTCTTCAATATAAAACATTCCACATATCTTTTCACCTTCTATTAGACGCATACTGTTTATTGGTAAAGAGTATACAAATAAATTTAAATTTTCAGCTATTTGCGATAACTTTACTTTTCTTTCTGAATATGAAATATTTTTATTGTTGTATATTTCTATATATTTTCTAAAAACATCTTTACCATTAATTTCTTGTCCATCTATTTTAATTGTGTAATTAATAAAAATATCTATTGAATTGGTTTTTATTAATTGCATTTTTTCTTCGATTTTCTTATAATTAATAATCTTACAATATTTTCTAAACTCTTCAATATTTTCATTAGTATATTTTGAACTTTCTTCTTTTATTCTTTCTAAAATTTTATCATAAAACAAATCAAATCTTTTATTTTCTAGCCATTTTCTACTTTCATTTTTATTTAAATTATATTCTAATCTTTTATCTTTTTTATAAATAATATTTGCATCATCTAAATTAAAAAAATATGCTAAACAATTCTCTTTTTTATTTGACCTATTTATCCTACCAATGAATTGTTCTTCACTATCAAGAAATGATATATCTTTAAATCCTACATCCATATCTATATCAACTCCTGCTTCAATGGTTTGAGTTGCTACTAAAATCATTTCTTTACACTGCTTTGCTTTTTCTATTATTTTTTGTCTTGAATACTTATTATCATCTCCTGTCATAATATATGTATTTCTACACTCATCTTTTAGTTTTTCATATAATTTTTCAGCACTATCTTTTTTTATTAGTTCTATTAAAACTTTTCTATTTTTATGTTTTAATATTTCGTCAATTAATAGATCAATATTAATTTTTTTATCTAATAATTCATAATTTAATATAACTCTTCTTCCAAAAATTTTATTTTCATAATATTTTTTAGTATTACAAATTAATTGACAAAAACTTGATATATTTTTATTCAGTAATTTGTCAAGTCTTGGTAAGGTAGCAGACATTATAATAAACTTTATATTTAATAATTTTGCATATTTATCAAACATCTCTATCATTTCATACCAAATATTATTGGAGTAAGACTGAATTTCATCTAATATAACAATACTATTAACATAATTATACAAACTATAATTTTTTTCTTTACCTGTTCCAAAAAAAGTATTAAATAAATTAATATGAGATGTTATTAAAATTGGATATTGATTGAAAATATTCCTCATATAAATCATTTCATAATCTAATTTTTCATTTTCATCTATTGCCATTGCAGAAATAGAATTAATAACTACATAATCTTCATATTTACTAAAATATTCACTAAATGTTTTATCAGTTTGTTCTATAATATTATTGAACGGAAATATATAATGTATAGAATTGATATTTTCTATATTTTCATATAATATTTTCGCTAAATTAATTGCCATATTTGTCTTTCCAGCTCCAGTGGGAGCTTCTAAATAAAATATATTTTTATCTAAATTTTTCTTTAATGTACTTTCCGCTTCTAAAAACATATCACTTCTTAATTTATTTATTCCTTCTAATTTTATTTCTCTTCTCTCATATTTTTTTATTATTTCAAAAAGTTCTGATTCCTCATATTCCTTAAATAAATCATTTTTCTTATCAATTTTAAAATTTACTTCTTTTCCTGTCATATAATCATAAGTAGCATAAAAATCTGCTGATATTATACATGAATATAGAACTTTGCATAATATATACATTTCTAAAGCATTAACTTTCAGTCTTTCTAATATTTTATTTAAACTATCCATATTCAATTGTTTTTCATATATATTTATCAACGGTTCTGGTATTTCTGGTATTTTCTTATCTTTTATAGAATCCAATAAATTGCTTAATGCTTCTAATTTTGTATGGTGCCTTGAAATAATATATCCAAAATAGTAGCCACAATATAAGATAATTATATTTTCATATTGATTTCTTTTGCTATTAACTTTTATTTCATTTATTATTGAATCTATATATATTCTAGCTGATAATGCTGCATGAGTATCATCAGCATTATCAACTTTTATATTTAAATCATTATTCATTTTATTTTTTTGAAATAGTGGATTTATTTTTCCTATATCATGATAATAAATAGCCTGCTTGAATAATTCATATATTTCTTCTGTAATTACACCATTAACATTAAATGTTTTTTCAATAATATTCTTGATTATATAATCTAAATCTTTATCTTTCTCCATTTTTTTATAATATTTATAAGTTAAATCTAAATGTGAAATTAATAATTCACATTCTCCATTATCTTTTGTATGTGCATAATATTTATGTTTTAAATTTTTTAATAACTTTTCTATATATTCATTATTCATATAAATATTATTACTTTCCTTTCTTCATAATGTTAAAAATAATATATATTTTCATTCTGAACTCTATAAATATTTATATTTTCTTTAACATCTAATTCTTGGTTTGTAAACATAAAATTAGAAAACTTACTATATCCTATTTTCTCATTTAATTCTATTGGCAATAATTCCTTATATAAATATTCCTTTTTTTCCCTATTATCAAATCCTAATATTTCATCAAATAAATTATCTTTTAGTTCTGCAATTTTCTCTTCAAAAATACTATTTATTACTGAAATTTTTTCTTTTATATTAGACACATTCTCTACTTTTACATTTGATATATCCGCAAAGTGATCATTTTTTCCTATATATGGAATATATTCGCATTTCTTATTTATAAGATATTCTTTTATTTTTCTATATTCTTCACTATCATTTTCTAATATGTATATTATCCATCTTGGTTTTTCTAACCACTGCTCTTTTACAATAAGATTATTCCCTTGTTCCTTAGATGCATATCCTACTGAATTGTTAAAACTCTGAATTTTCCTTGAAAAATTATCCTTACCAATCTTTGGAACAATAGCAATTTTTAAATTTTTTAATTTTTCATAAAACTCAGGAATTTCTTTTACTTTGTTTCCTATACATTTTTGAAAAGAATAATAATTATATCCATTTAACCCAATAATAGCACCTAATAAGCCTAAAAGCATAATTTTATGAGGAAAATTATATGTATAATATGTTTCATTACTATCAGGCTTTTTAATAATAGCCATATTTGATTTTAATTCAAATTTTATAGTTTCCATTTTTTTCTCTCTTTCTAAAATAATTCTTTTACTTCATCGCCTTGTCTACTCCCTATTAATTTTATAGTGTATGAATTATAATAAATTTCTACTTTTTCAATCTCTTCTTTCACTTCATCTTGGTTTATTATTTCTTCTAATTCACTTATATCAATAATATCTTTATCTTCTTGTTTTTCAAATTTTATATATTGATCTAAATTAGGCAAATATAATTTGCTATTTTCTTTGCATTCTATAAATATCGCAAACTCATTCTCACATCCCGCTTTACTATTTGTATTGTAAGCAGTTGCTGCTATTAAACAACCTTTTTTAAATTTCTCGTAATCTTCTTTAGTATATCCTTTTAAATCTTCTATTTCTTTTGTATAAATATCATAATTTTGAGGATTTACTGAAAATGGATAAAAATAATGTGCTTCATTTGATACAATTTTCTTACCTATAGAAGTATTTTGTGCATCTTTTTTTGTTGAATCTACAAATGGAGATAATATATCTTGAATTTCTACAGTTGAATCTTCATATTTATTTAGTCCTTGTCCTATCTGCACAGCTCCTGTAATACTTATATTATTTGAACCTTCTGCAAAAGTAGCTCCAAAATTTTTAACATCTATAGCAGAAAATAGATATTTTAATAATTCTTTTTTATCTTTTATTTCTTTTACATCTTTTCCAAATAACTGTTTAAATCTTTCAGCTAATGTTCTAGCCTGTAAGTTTCCCTTTTCACTTTTATAAGACTTTACATACAATACATCCTCATTTTCAATTTCCCACATTTTCTTTATCGGATATTTAAAAGCTTTATCACTACCAAAAATACTACCATCTGAAGTTGTTTTTGGTCTTCCTGTAAAATCTGCATTCCAATTTGCCATTCTACTTTTTATTCCTATTACTCCATATACTCTATTCATTTTCATTACCTCCATTATTTAATTTTTCTTGTTTTTCATAAAATAAATTACTTGAAAGCAATCCAGCTAATAATATATCTTTATTATCCTTGATCTTTCCTTCAGGCTCTTGTAATAATAATTGTGAAAGAATATTATTAAACTTAGGAAACTTCAAATAAATATCATAACTATATTTTTGATACAAAAACTCAAGTTCTAATTTTAATTTTTTTACTGTATTAGCCTTTACAAATGGTTCTGTTACATCTTGAGTTAATTTTTCTGCTTTACTTTGATTTAGTAAATAATATGCAACTTGTCCTGCTAAAAAATAATATTGTTCATCTGTTTCTATCTTTCCTTCTTCTTTTACTATCTTTTGACATTGTTCTTGAAGGTTATTAATTTTCATTCCTTCATCCACTCCTTCTTTATTAAAATACTCTTTATATGCAATCCATAAATTAAATGCTTTTCTCGGGTTATATGTATATTTCTTATTTTGTTTTAAATTATCAATATACATATTTTCTACAATTTCTATAGCCATTTTATCGATTTTATTCATAAAATTAAATTCATCTTCTTGTTCAAACAATTCTATAAATAAATCTTTATATTCCCTAAGTATTTCTTTTTTCCAATTTGATAACATAGATTTTGAAACTTTCAAATCATAATCATAATAAGAATCTCTTATATAATTTCTTGTGCTTTTCTCATTTTCTGCAAACCATATATTATTAGTATACCAATTTAATTCATATATATTTTCTGTATTAAATACTATGGCTTGTTCTTTACCTAAAAAATCTTTACATGTAAATTCTCTTATTTTAGTATTGTAATTACTTATATATCTATAATCAACTATACTTGCTCTACCATTATTTCCTATAACTTTTAATAAATATGTATTTTTATTTAAAATTGTTTCTTCATCTTTTGGTGTACCATAGAAATTCCAATCTAATGGCAATTTTAATATATTTTTATTAGATGAATTATTATATAACCATATATACATTTTATTTAAAATCTTTATATTATCTATACTTATATATGACCCTATTTTGTAAGGAGTTGCTTTTAATTCTAAATATGTTTTTTTACTATTTAATCCATAATTATAATTATTAGCTCCATATACTATATTATTAAACTCTACATTACTATCATTTGTATTAAATAATTTCACATTAATATAAATATTAGCAACTCTTATATATTCTTCAATATCTTTTTTCATAAAAATCTTTATCCATGTTTCTTTTGGCATATCTTCATCTTTTAAATCTTCATATACTTTACGAAATAATTTAATCATTCTCTCTGTGTTTTTATTAATTTCTTCTTGTTTATATTTTTCCTTTACTAATATCTCCTCTTTTTTGCTATTTCCTAAATTCATTAATGACTGGTAATATTTTTTAATTCCATTTTGAAACACTTCCAATGGTACAGCATCTTTTTGTGAATCTTTATTGCATAATCCTAGAACACTTTTATTTTTAAAAAATAATGTATATATATTATTACTACATATTTTTTTCATCATTGAATATATATTTTTGCCTATTTCCTCTTTATAATTTGTATCTAATGCCTTATTTGAATCCATGTATCTACTATAAAAATCCCTAATTTTTATATATTTTTCTAATTCATAATTATCTATTTCTCCATTTTTTGATACTTGTAATTTTTCAAATTTATTACTATCATCAAAAACATAATAATAACCTTCTGCTAATTCATATGTATCAACAACAACTTTATCATCTTCAAAATATTTTTTGAAAGTATTTAATAAGTCGTATGTCATTTTCTCACCTCCTACCTTGCTTTACAAAATCCGAAAACCTATTGCATTTTTTTCTAGACATCCAATTGATAATATAAGAAATGCTAAATCTTGTGACATTTTATCTTCATTTATAAATAATTCAAACTTATTTCCAAGTATATTTATATTTTTATAAGGTATTTTTATTGGTTTAACATTAGTTTTCTTTATATCTTTTATAAAATCAATATTTACATTATCTTTAAAGATATTCTTATATTTTTTTTGCGTGTTTGCAAGTATTCTTTGCTTAACAAATTCTAAATTATCTTTTATATCATAATCTCCTTTTTCTGTAGTTATAATAGTAGGAGTTAAAGTAATTAATTTCTTAATTTCTCTTTGCTGATTTGTTTGAAAAATAATTTGAATTACTTTTAAATAATCATTTTCTGCATTATTCATAACTTGTTTTAACTTTAATATTTTTTCTATTTCTATACCTCTTAAATCAAAAGTATAAATGTTATTCTTTTTATATATTGAATCTTTTTCAATTGGATATAAATTACAAAACACATAGTTTTTATATGTATTTTGCTCATGTATCTGCTTTAAGTTATTGTCTTTTAACATTGATAAAGATATTAAATTAGATATTTTTTCATAAGCACTAAAATTATCTAAATCTTGTTTTAATAATGCAACTATTTTTAAATTATAATAATTCACATTCTCACTTCCTTTCTTTTATTTCTTCCCCTTCCATATGTACTATATCAAAAAAAATTTACATTTCTTGTCGAAACTTGTCGACAAAAATAAATTTTTTTAGTTTTTTTGCAATACTATAATTTAATAAAATATATCTAATAGATTTTTAACAATTTATAACTATGTTATTTGTTAAACATTACATTTTTCTATATTAGGTAATAGTTACAACTCTCCCTAAAATAGCCATTACACTTATTGAGAAAAAAGAATATGTATGTTATAATTTATTTTAATGTAAATTTGAATTTTTATTGATATTTAACAAATTATCATATATTACTTTAAAAATATAATTAAGGAGGTTATCATGTTTAAATTACATTCAGAATATAAACCTACAGGTGACCAACCACAAGCAATAGATTTTTTGTCAAAAGGTATTGAAGAAGGCAAAAAATTTCAAACACTTTTAGGAGTTACAGGTTCTGGAAAAACATTTACTATGGCAAATATAATTCAAAATGTTCAAAAGCCAACACTTGTACTTGCACATAATAAAACTTTAGCTGGACAACTTTATTCAGAATTTAAAGAATTTTTCCCAGAAAATCATGTTGAATATTTTGTATCATATTATGATTATTATCAACCAGAAGCATATATTGCATCATCAGATACTTATATAGAAAAAGATTCTTCTGTAAATGATGAAATAGATAAATTAAGACATTCTGCTACTGCTAGTTTGTTTGAAGGAAATGATGTAATTATAGTTTCATCTGTTTCTTGTATATATGGTCTTGGAGATCCAATTGATTATGAAAATATGGTTATTTCTCTTAGACCAGGTATGAATAAACCTAGAAATGAAATCTTAAAAAGATTAGTTAGTATGCAATATACGCGAAATGAAATAGATTTTAAAAGAGGTCATTTTCGTGCAAAAGGAGATATTGTAGAAGTATATCCTTCAAATACTAATGAAAGTGCTATAAGAATAGAATTTTGGGGAGATGAAATAGAAAAAATCTCTGAAATTAATCCATTAAATGGTAAAACTATTGGAATCAGAAATCATATTGTTATTTTTCCTAATTCACATTATGTTACAACAGAAAATAAAAAAGAACATGCTATTCAAACTATTGAAAAAGAATTAGAGGAAAGAATTAAATATTTCAAAGAACATGATAAATTAATAGAAGCTCAAAGAATTGAAGAAAGAACTAATTTTGATATGGAAATGCTAAAAGAAACTGGTTTTTGCCAAGGTATCGAAAATTATTCAAGACATATCAGTGGTAGAGAGCCAGGAAGTGCTCCATTTACATTAATGGATTATTTCCCAAAAGATTTTCTTTTATTAATAGATGAATCTCATGTTACAATTCCTCAAGTAAGAGCTATGTATAATGGAGATAGAGCACGTAAAAAATCATTAATTGATTATGGATTTAGGTTGCCATCTGCTTATGATAACAGGCCTTTAAAATTTGATGAATTTGAAAATAAAATAAATCAATGTATATTTGTTAGTGCTACACCTGCAGATTATGAAAAAGAAAAGTCTGGTAAAGATGGTATAGTTGAACAAATCATAAGACCTACTGGTCTTCTTGACCCTGAAATTGAAGTAAAACCTGTAACTAACCAAATTGATGATTTAATTGAACAAATTAGAATAAGAGTTGAAAAAAATGAAAGAATACTTGTTACAACTTTAACTAAAAAAATGGCTGAGGATTTAACTAATTATTTAAAAGGTCTAGACATAAATGTTAGGTATATGCACTCAGAAATAAAAGCTCTAGAAAGAATGGAAATAATAAGAGATTTAAGACTTGGTAAATTTGATGTTTTAGTTGGAATTAATTTGTTAAGAGAAGGTCTTGATATTCCAGAGGTATCTCTTGTTGCTATATTAGATGCAGATAAAGAAGGATTTTTGCGTTCAGAGCGTTCTTTGATTCAAACTATAGGTCGTGCTGCTAGAAATACTGAAGGAAAAGTTATAATGTATGCAGATGAATTAACAGAATCTATGGAAAAAGCTATTTCTGAAACAAATAGAAGAAGAAAAATACAACAACAATACAATACTGAGCATGGTATTACACCAAAAACAATTAAAAAATCAATTCGTGATACAATAAAAGCAACAATTGTAGATGATATACAAACTAAATATGATATTGATAAAAATGAATCTATTGAAAGTATTATTAACAAATTAACTGATGAAATGCTTAAACATGCAAGAAATATGGAATTTGAAAAAGCTGCGGAACTTAGAGATAAAATTAAAGAATTAGAAGAATATAATAATAATTAATTATTATATATATTTTTTACAGAGAAAAATTTATATGTTCAATTTTTTGAGAAATGCCTATGTAGTGCGGGCGAACAATGTTCGCCCCTACAACTATTTTTTTGAATTTGAAATAATAACATTAAATTTTTCCAAAATCTATAGACTTTTATAAATATTTTGTGTATGATTATATCATACTAATACAAATGATATTTCTAGGAGGATAAAATTTATGTTTAAAAAATTAAAATTGTTTATTTTTACAACATTATTGATATCAATTATTCCAATAAATATATATGCTACAAATTTGGATACAAATAGTAATAATTATAATAATTCAAGCACAAATACATATACAACATCATCTACTTCAAGCTCAAGTGCTTCAAGAACTGCTGTTAATAGTAATTCTTCACTAGCTGAATCAAATTTAGGTTTAAATAATATATTAAGTATACTTTTAATTGTTATAGGAATTTTATTAGTATTATTAGGTATAGCCGTTTTAATTAGATTAAAAAATTAGAAAAAATTATCACTTCAAATAGTGATAATTTTTTTGTCCTCTTCCTATATAATATATCAATCTTTAACCTTATTTTAAAAAATTCCAATAAATACATTAACATATTTAATTTTCCAAATAGATTCCTTTTATTTATTATTATATTTGATTTTTTTTATTTTTTTATAAAAATTATATTTTAAAAATTCTAGAATTTGGACATTTTAGCTATTTTTCTTTGAATATTTTATATTTTTAATCCAATAATATTATTATGATTAAAATATTATTTGATCTATTTTAATTTTTATTCAAGGAGGATAAAATGACTAAAAAAATTATTACAATATTAGTTGCATGTTTTGCATTATTTTTATTCTCAAATATTGCTTTTGCTGAAAACGCAGGTGAAGAAATTAAAGACTCATGGGATAAAACAACTCAAAGCATGCAAAATGCTGGTGCAACAGTAGGAAATACGATGAAAAATGCTGGAGATAACATAGGAGATGCGATGAAAAACACTGGAGATAAAATGGGAGCTGCTTTAACAGATACAGACACTAACGATCGTATGAGAACTAACAATGATGATAATCCAGCTTCTTACACTGCAACAAGAACATCAACAGACTTTTTAGGAATGCGTAATAATACTATGTGGACTACATGGTTAATACTTGCTATTTTAACTGTTGCAATTGTAGGGCTTGTATGGTATTATGGTATGCAGAATACAAAAGGTTCAAAAAGCAGAAACGAGTAATACTCGTTTCTTGCTTTACATATTTTAAGAGGTGATATAATGAGAATTATTGCAAAAAATCCTACAGCAAAACATAATTATTTTATTGAAGATACTATAGAAACAGGCATTGTACTTACAGGAACAGAAATAAAATCAATAAGAAATGGAAAAGTTAACTTAAAAGATTCTTATGCTATTATAAAAGATAATGAATTATATATAATTAATTTACATATAAGTCCATATGAACAAGGTAATATATTTAATAAAGACCCTTTGAGAACAAGAAAATTATTAATACACAAAAAAGAGATTTATAAATTAATTGGTTATACAAAACAAAAAGGGCTTTCTCTTATTCCTATATGCTTATATTTTAATAAAAAAAATATTGTGAAAGTTGAACTTGGAATTTGTAAAGGTAAAAAATTATATGATAAACGTAAAGAAATCGCTAAGAAAGAAGCTAATTTATACATAAGAAGACATTTGAGTGTGTGACTTTCAGTCACAATGAATGTGAATGATGAATTGCTTACTCTTGCTACCTGCAAGTTATCAATAAAAATTTATACTAAAGAGAAAAACAAAGAGATGAAAATAATTCATCTCTTTGTTTACTATATTCTAAAGCTCTTTACTATATTTTCTATATCAGCTTTTACTATATCATAATTATCTGATAAAACAGCTATTGTTAAAATATATGCTTTATTATTTTCTATAAATACTATTTGCTCTATTGTTACATTTGTTGAATCTGTTTGTTTTGCAACATAATCAATTTTTGCTGCCTTTCTACCATTTAAATTTATCCATTCTTGTGCTACATCTCCATCTATTGTCATTTGTTGTTTTATACCTTCTATTGATGCTCCTATAAATGCATCAAATGACATAGCCTCTGGTATATCTGCACTATTAATATTTAAAGATGCACCTGTTAATGTTGAATCTCTAAATAATTTTTGACCATCTTGATCTAATGTTTCCCAACCTGATGGATAATTTACAATTGCTCCTGATGCTTCGTCTTTATACTCTGTATAATTTTCTAGAGTTTCCATATTATATACTGGTAAACTGCTTAAATCATCTGCAGTTGTACTATTACTTTCGTTATTTGTGTTATTATTATTTTCCTCATTATTATTTCCACATCCTGACAATACTAAAACCGAAACTAACATCATTAATACTATTAAACTTTTCTTTAAAATATCTTTTTTCATTTTCCATTCTCCTTTTTATTTAATATTATATACTATGCTTTATTGCTTGAACAAAATACATTTTTTATTTTATTTCTTACAACTTCCTCTATGCAATCTCTTGCTGGTCCTAAATATTTTCTTGGATCAAACTCAGATGGATTTTCTTTAAATACTTTTCTTATATTTGCAGTCATTGCTAATCTTAAATCTGTATCCACATTTATTTTTGATACACCCCTTTGTCCTGCTTCTTTTAACATTTCATGAGGTACACCTTTAGCTCCAGGTATATTTCCTCCAAATTCATTGCACATATTTACTAATTCTGGTATTACTGTAGATGCACCATGTAATACTATAGGTGTATTAGGTAATTTTTCCTTTACCTTTTCTAATATATCAAATCTTAATTTTGGTTCACCTTTAAACTTATATGCTCCATGGCTTGTACCTATAGCTATTGCTAAAGAATCACATCCTGTTCTTTGTACAAAATCATAAGCTTGATTTGGATCTGTAAACATTGCATCATCTTCTGAAACATGTACTTCATCTTCTATACCTGCTAATTTTCCAAGTTCAGCTTCTACCACAACTCCTTTTGAGTGAGCATAATCTACAACTTTTTTTGTTAATGCAACATTTTCTTCAAATTCATATTTAGAGCCATCTATCATAACAGATGTAAATCCACCATCTATACATTCTTTACAAATTTCAAAATCTGCACCATGATCTAAATGTAATGCTATTGGTATATTGCTGTTTTCTTCTGCTGCAACTTGTACTAATTTTAGCAAATAATTATGTCCAGCATATTTTATTGCACTTCCAGATGCTTGTAATATAACTGGAGAATTTTCTTTTGCTGCAGCTCTTACAATACCTTGTATAATCTCCATATTATTTACATTAAATGCACCTATTGCAAAATGTTCTTTCATTGATTTTTCAAACATTTCTTTTGTTGTTACTAATGCCATATATTATCTCCTCCTTAAAAAATTCACTTTCATTCTATTCCTAATCTACTATAATGTCAATACTTAAAAATAGAAATAATTTATCATTATTTCTATTTTTAAATATTAAGCTCTATTCTTATTCATCTGCATTATAACTTTCATAACTACCACACATAGATTCATCTGCTTCACCTGTAGAACATCCTTCACATGGTTGTACTACTATTTCATCTAATGAACATCTATTTGTGTCTATATCATTATATAAACAACTTTCAACATGACAATGAATTTTTTGATTTCTATCCATATTGCACCTCCATAAATTTTATTATGTACACAAATTTAAATATTATAATTTTATTTTATTTTTTGTTAAAACAAACCTAGCTTTGCTATATCTCTTCCCTATTTTTTATATTAATCACATTAATTTAAGATGTACAAGAAATATACAAGATTTTTCTGTATACCATATTTTTACATTATAGAAAATGTAATTTTCTATAATGTAAAAAAAAGCCCAGCAATTGCTAGGCTTATGGTTGTTCTTTTCTAATTCAAACTTGCCCTTACTCAAGGACAATTTCATTATATTTGCCGTTTCCTCTCCAACCAAGTGCATTGGCTGGAAGAACGGCAGAGCCATTAAAGAATGCTGCCGAAACAGCTTCTTTGGTTTCCTGTGGGATATTCTCCCAATAGAAACGCTTTCCTGAACGTTCTACATTTCCATCATAATTGACGGTTTCGAACTGTCCAGGAGCATTAAAGAGCTCCCACAGATTTGATTTTTTATAACGAGGATTAAACATTCGATTGCGAATTACTTCTGCAATCTCCAGTTTATTCTCGTACCCTGTACTTTCGCCTTCTGCTTCGACTACCATACAAGCCATATGGTATTCTTCAGCAGAAATTGCATGCGTCTGTCCTGTAAAAGGATCAGACATATTTAAGCTTTCTGATTTTTGTTCCTGAACAACAGGTTGTTCAGGAACTTGCTGAACTTGTGTAACAACTTGTGGTGTTACTTTCTGTTCAGCAATTTGTTTTTTCTTCTCTCTCAGGTAGTGAAGTTCTTCACTACTAATTTCTTCGAAATTTTTCTCCTCGCTTTGCAAATTATCTCTTGATGATGACAATTCTACTACTTTTTCCACTTGTGTTTTTATACCAAGTACATCATTTTGATATGCCGAGTATGCAACAAATGGAGAAGATAACCCAGCGATAGCTGTCATTATCACCAACGAGAACCGAAGAAAAGCCTTTATATTGGTAGGATTCGAAGCCTTCTCCTTCCTAATATAAATTCTTATTTCTTCATTTTTATTTGCCAATTGACATTCTCCTCTCTTATTGAACAACCAAATAAAAAATACCTTTTGGTATTTATATATATATTATAGCACGTTTTTTAGCTTTTTTCATCATATTTATCAAGAAAATTATATGTTTTTCCCTCTTTTTTATATGATATCACAGTATTTAAATTTACATTTTTTGTACTGTTAAAAATATTTATATCAATATTTTCATATACTTGTCTTAAATTATTTATTAATTCTTTTATTTCTACTCTTTTTGAATTACTACTATCGCAATTTTTTGTAAACTTACATGCACATTTTATAAAATCTAAATTATTTCGTTTTACCCATCTTAATATATCTTTTTCTTTAACATAATACATTGGTCTTATTAATTCCATCCCTTCATGATATGTACTATGTAATTTTGGCATCATTGTTTGAAATTGAGCTCCATAAAACATACCTAATAATATAGTTTCAATTACATCATCAAAATGATGACCTAAAGCTATTTTATTACATCCTAATCTTTGGGCTTCTTTATATAAATATCCTCTTCTCATTCTTGCACATAAATAACATGGATTATCTTCTACTCTTTCTACAACATCAAATATATTTGTTTTAAACACAGTTATTGGTATATTTAATAATTCAGCATTTTTTATTATTTTCTCCATATTATAATCGTTATATCCTGGATTCATAACCAAAAACAATAATTCAAAGTTCATTTTTCTATGTTTTTTTAGTTCTTGTAGGCACTTTGCCATAAGCATTGAATCTTTTCCACCTGAAATACAAACAGCTATTTTATCTCCATCTTTTATTAATTCAAATTCTTTTACTCCTTTTATAAATTTACTCCAAATTGTTTTTTTATATGTATTTACTATACTTTTTTCTATTTTTAAGCATTCATCAGATATCATTTATATCACCTTTATTTAATATATCTTTTACTATCTCTGAAGCCATTATTAATCCTGCAACAGATGGTACAAAAGATATACTTCCTATAGTTTTACTTTTACCATCTTCTAGCTTTATATTTATTGGCTCTTCTTTTGAATATACAACTTTTAACTTTTTTATATTTTTCTTTCTCAATTCTCTTCTTACTACTTTTGCCAAAGGGCATATACTTGTTTTATATATATCAGAAACTTCTATTTGTGTTGGATCTATTTTATTGCCCATTCCCATAGATGATATTATTGGTATATTTAATTCATTTGCTTTTAATATTAATTCTATTTTTGCACTAATTGAATCTATTGCATCTACTATATAATCTATATCATTACTGAAAAAATTTATATTTTCATTAGGAAAATTTTCTTTTATTGCATCTACTTTTATATTTGGATTAATATCTAGCATTCTACTTTTCATTACTTCTACTTTACTTTTTCCTACAGTACTACTCATAGCATGAATTTGCCTATTTATATTTGTAATATCTATATCGTCTTTATCAATAATTATAATTTTTCCTACTCCAGTTCTTGCTAATGCTTCTGCAACATAGGAACCTACTCCACCTATTCCGAAAATTGCAATATTTGATTTATTTAATTTTTCTAAACCATTTTTTCCTATTAACAATTCTGTTCTTGCAAATCTATTCATATCTTACCTTCCATAATTATTTTCTTTTATAGCAACTAATAATTGATTATCTGTAACAATCTTCTCTTCTCCTTTATAATTGTATTTTTCTTCTGTCATATATATTGAATATCCTAAATTCAAAAGTTTTTGTGTAACTAGATGTAAAAATAAGAAAGTATCTTCCTTTGATAAATCTGATTTTACTCTTAACTCATAAAAAGTAAATACAATATATTCATCGTTTTCTTCTAATTTCTTATCTATATATTTATCTATAAATTCTAAGTTCATATTTATCACATTCCTTTCTACGTACTAATCTAACTGTCCATTTACATATCTATTGTATATTAACACATTTTTCTTCCAAATTCAATTAATAAAGCTTATTCCACAGGGAAATTTCTAATATCATATTGTTTTTATTTATAAATCATGATATATATAACCATATAGAAAAAGAAAGGAGCCAACATATATGAAAAATGAAGAAATAACATTAAAAAACACTAAAGCTGAAATATTAGAAGCACTAAACGCTGCCTTAGAAAGAGAAAAAAATCTATCTAAAATGAAATATGAACCAAAAAAAGAGGAAGAAAAAAAGAAAATTGAAAAAGCCATTGAAATTTCAAAAGAAAATGTTGAACAAAATATTTTTTCAGAAGAATTAAATGATAAATTTAAAAAATTAGAAATAGCAATTAAAGCAGAAGAAGAAAAATTAAAAAATCTATATGATGTAGAAAAGGAATTAAATAATCTTGCTATTGTTGTAAATGCAGGAAAAGACTATATGGCAGAATTAGAAAATAATAAAAAAATTAGAACAGAAGAGTTAAATAATAATATAAAAGAATTAGAAGAAAAATATAAAACAAAAATGCTTGAATTAGAAAAAGAATATGAGACTAAAGCTAAAAATTTGAAAATCGAAAGAGATAGAGAAAATGAAGAATATAATTATAAGTTAAAAAGAGAAAGAGAAATAAGTAATAATAAATGGGAAGATGAAAAAAATCAAAGAGAAAAGGAATTAGCAGAAAAAGAAGCTAAAACTGATGAATTATTGCTAGAAGCTGAAACTAATGCTCAACATATAAAAGAACTAGAAGATAAAGTAAAGGAAATTCCTACTCTATTAGAAAAAGAATACTCAAAAGGTAAAAAAGATGCTACTGTAGAACTTGAAAAAGATCATACATATTCTACAGAATTATTGAAAAAAGATTTTCAAAATATAATAGATAGACAAAATGATAAAATAGAATCTTTACAAGAAGAAGTAAAAAAATCTAATTTAGAAAAAGAATCATTACTTTCAAAATTAGACCAAGCATACCTTCAAATTAAAGAAATGGCAACAAAGACAGTTGAAGCAACAGGTGGAGTAAAAATACTTGGAAATAATCAAAATGATAATTAGAGATAGTGTAAAAATAAAGTGTGTAAGTTTACCTTTAACTTACACACTTTATTTTTACATTATAAATTCTACAATTTTATAACTATAAACCCAATTATTTAATTTATTTCTTTTATATAATTTTCAGTATTCCAAATAGCATATAATGGAATATTTAAAATCTTATTATCAAACTTTATATTTAATAAAGAATATCGTATAGCAAATTTAGGATTATATTCTTTCATATATACTTTTAAACTTTGAGCTTTAACATTAATTCCTGCTTTTGCTTCAACAGGTATTATTAAATTCTTATATGCAAATACAAAATCTATTTCACTTTTAAATTCATTAGACCAATAATAAATTGTATTTACTTTTTTAATATTTCCTAATTCTTGAAGTACAAACTGTTCTGTAAGTAGTCCATTAAATTCATTGTATATTGAATCCTTTTCAATTATAGTTTCATAAGGTAATTCACAAAGAACTCTTAGTAACCCAACATCGAGTAAGTATATTTTAAATGCTTTTAAATCCTCATAGGCTTTCAATGGTTGCTTATTGCCACATTTTACTCTGTTTATAACCTTTATTAAGCCTGTGTCTTTTAACCAATTAATTGAATTTTCATACTCTCTTGCCCTTGCACCATCTCTTACAACACCATATATAAATTTTCTATTTTCTTTTGCCAATTGGGATGGTATACTATTCCAAACATATTGTATTTTTGTCGCTGTACTGCTATCTGTATGTTTTGAAAAATCTCTTTCATATGCTTCTAAAATACCTTTTTGAACCCTTTCTACAAGTTCAAAATCCTTTTCTTCAATCCATGTTTTTACTGCTCTTGGCATTCCACCTATAACAAAATATTTTTTTAAATAATCTTTTAATTTTTCTGTTATTATATCTGGTAATTGTTCTAATTTATTTTTCTTAATTAAATCAATCAAAATATTCTCATCATTTGCAATCAAAAATTCTTCAAAATCTAATGGTTGTAATTCTAAAAAATCTACTTTTCCAACTGGAAATGAAACTTTGTCATGTAAAAACACTCCCAATAAACTTCCAGCACAACATATTGCATATTCTGGCGTTTGCTCTGCAAAATATTTTAAAGATGTAAGTGCTCTTGGCAACTCTTGAATTTCATCAAATATTATTAATGTTTTTTCAGGTTCAATTTTCTTATGATTAAGTGCTGATAAATATTCTATAATCCTATTCGGCTCTATATTACCTTCAAATAAATTTGTTATATTTCCCGCATTTTCAAAATTTATATATAAAACATCATTAAAATACTCTTTTCCAAATTCTTTCAAAATCCAAGTCTTCCCAACTTGTCTTGCCCCTTTTAAAATAAGTGGCAACCTATCTTTTTTATTTTTCCATTCCTTTAATTCTGTTATAATTTTTCTATACATACTATCAGCTCCTTTTTATTAATCTATAACCAAAATCACATTTTACTGACCAATAATTACAGATATAATCACATTTTCTTGACCAATACATATTTATTGTATCACATTTTCTTGACCATATACAATAGTTTTGTACTATGTCCAGAAAGTAAACACAAAAAAATTTATTTTATTTAATTATATTTAATAATTCACATTCTATTGTTACGAAATTATTCAAATTCCTTATTAGTTATTTTTTGTAAATTTTACATTAAAATTTTATTCATAAGAAACATGTAGTATTATTTATAATATTAAAGAACTTAGATACTATTTAAAAATAATACCTAAGTTCATTTTTTTATTTTGTTTGCATAATATATAATTCTTTCTTTTCTTCCTCAATTGCATATAAATATCTTTAAAACATTATTAATTTTCTTATAAATAAAAATTCTATAAATTTTTCTCACATTTATCTACATCGTTCTTGCATTTTTCTGATGGCTCTTTAAAACTCAAATACCAACTCATTCCATTATTATTTTCTTGTATTTGATTATTTCTTTCCTCTAATGCTTTAAATGTTTTTGGTATTTGTTGAATAATTGGTTGATTTACTATCCAATTTGCAGGAGTTGCAGCAGTTTCACAATCTGCCATCTGTAAAGCTTGAACTATTCTAATAATTTCTGGGATAAATCTTCCTACATTCATAGGATATATTAATATTGTTCTTATAATTCCGTTTCCATCTATTATATATACATTTCTAACTGTTTCTGTATTACTCACATCATTTGATATCATTCCGTATTTTCTTGCTATTGCTCCATTTCTATCTGCAATTATTGGAAAAGGTATTCGTATTCCAGTTCTACAATAAATATCAAATACCCATGCTAAATGCGAAGCATTACTATCTACACTTAATCCCAATAATTCAGTATTTAATTGTTTAAAGTATGTATATACTTTTGCAAATGCTATTATCTCAGTAGTACATACGGGGGTAAAGTCTCCTGGGTGTGAAAATAAAACTAACCATTTTCCCTTATAATCTTCTAACTTTATTTCTCCCATTGTTGAAGTAGCTGTAAAGTCTGGAGCATATTGACCTATTCTTACATTCCCATTCATTAAAACTTCATAATCCATAAAAACCTCCATTTGAGCTAATTTAACTCTATAAAAATTTATCAAATAACTTTTAATAATAATTGTATCTTTATAAGTTATAATATTATATAATATTTAATAATTTTTATATTGTTACTAATTCATGTGTTAAAATATTTATTTTTCTAGCTATAATATCAAATTTTCTACATTTATATATTTTTTTATACAAAAAAATTTTATACTGCAAGTACTACCTGTAAAGTTGGAGTTAATTTTATTATAGAATATCATATATAATTTTAAGTTAGGTGGTAATATGGGGGCAAGAAAATTAAATAATAAACTTAACATATTGTCTAAAAATTTAAAAAAGTATAGGTTAGCCAGAGGTCTTTCACAACCTGAAATATGTAGGAAATTAGCTCTTATTGGTGTAACTATGTATAACGCTGATATTTATGAAATTGAATATGGATTAAGAACAATTAAAGATTATGAAGTATATGCTTTTTCTAAAGTTCTTAATGTTACACTTGATGAATTATATAATGGTGTTGATAAAGAATTTAATTTATAATTTAAATTCTTTATTTTTTTAGTATTTTATTCATTATTCTTGTTACAATATTATTATCTTCTATTTTATACATATTTCTCATCATAACATATTCTTGACTTACATACCCATTTTTTATTTCTTCTATTATTAATTTAGGATCAATTGGTTTATTAAATATTTTTCTCACTCCTAATCTTACAACTTCCATTCTCTCTTTCTCATTAATTCCACCAGAAACTACATATATATTGGGAATATTGACGGAATACTCCTTTACTATTTTTATAACATCTATACCATTATATTTTGGCATATCTATATCTGTTATAAATACATCTGGTTTGAGCTCTTTAACTAAGCTTATGGCTTGCTCACCATCTTTTGCTTTTCCTAATATTTTAAATTCGTCAACATTTTCTAAAATTTTTTCCATGCAATCCAAAAAATTTTGATTATCATCTGCTATAACAATATTAATATTTCTCTCCATATTTTCCCCCCTTTTCTACAAGCATTTCCTGTAATCTATTTAAAAAATTTATTAATACATATTTTAAAATGTATGTTCATTATATTTGCATTTTTATATAATAGTCAAGCTCTTACAACATGATATTACTTTCTTTTCCAGTAATACCAAGCAAAATAAAATTTTCCGACAAAATCCGTCATTTTTTGCAACTTTATTTTATTTTTTAATATATACTTGACTTTCATGAATTTTTAATAATAATTATCAAAATTAAGAATAAATTTTATTATTCCATATAGAAAAAAATCTCAAGTATTAAATATAATTCAATACTTGAGATTTTTTATTTATTCTTTTTTAGGGCAATCAATAATTATCCTTTTTACAAAAGAATTACTCTTTTCAACATTTTTTTCTTTCTTCAGCTCTGTTTTAATAACAATATACCTCCCATCTTTTACAAATGGTTGGTCAAAGAAATATTCGTCAGGAATTTTTATTATAACCTTTTTTCCCAACCAATCTTTGGGAATTTCTCTTTTTATACTTTCATTATTATTCATAGTGTATTCCTCCCTGTTGAAATAAAGTATAAATTATAAAAATTAATCTTTGTGTATTATATCATATTATGTTAATAACTGTCAAATTATAAATGAACATTTACTATTGATAATATAACTCCTATTTGCAAAATCATTCCTGTTATAGCTATTGTTTTTATTATATTTTCTTCTTTATAATTATTTTTCACTTTTATACAACTTCCTACAAGAATTGCAATAAGCGGTAGAATTGGTAATAAATATCTACCTTGGACGCCCTGAATACTTGTACTTCCAACAGTTGTCCATTGTACATATAAACTTGTAAATATTAATCCTCCTATTGCTAATATTATTAATATAATTATTATCTTATCAAATACATTGAACTTATCTTTAATATCATTTTCAATAATAGTAATTCCTATTAATAATATAAATAATGCATATGGTATTATTGAATTTAAATTTACTAATTCTCCCCAACCTAAATTTGAACCAAACATTGATAATATATAATTATTACCATATAAGTCAAGAGAATATAGTAGCATTTGCATATAATTTATTGGATGCATTAATATATTTAATACCTGAAATTTAGAATCTCCTCCTCTAAAATCAGTTAAATATGATGCCGAAATTTTAAGCCATATTAAATTTATTACTAATGCAATTCCTCCTATTAATATAATATTAATCCATTTTTGTTTAGTATTTTTAAATTTTTCTTTTGGTAATAACATTAGCAATCCAACTAATGGAATATATACTATTTTACATAAAGCAATTATTATTGATAATATTGTAAGTATAACTTTATGTTTTATATTTATTTGTTTAATATCTGGATTAAATTTCAAATTAAATACATATGCAATAAATAAAAATGATACTGATATTGTCATTGCATCTGGAGAAAGTGATGTAAATCCTTCTATTATTATAGGAATATACATAAGTAAAAGTATAATCTTTTTACCAAATGGTATGATTTTTATTGCCAAAAATGTTAGCAGTATAGCTATTATCATATTAAATATTCTTGCCATATAACCTATACTTAATATATTATCTGTAAATATTTTTCCTAATAATATTCCTATTGTTTGAGGAATATATTGTATAGGTGAATATACAGATGCTGTTCCTGCACTTATAAATGCTTCTTTTGTCTCATCTAAAACTATCTGTTTTTTTTCTTTTAATGTACTATATTTAATTCCTTCCCATTCTTCTAATGGCATTACAGAATATACAGCCTCTGGCATTGTTGTTCCATTAACTCCTGATATTAAAGCACCTTCAGCAACCTCATATGTTCTATACCAATGCCATATTTCATCATGATTTTTAAATATTGGCATAGCTATTAAAAATATTATGCATATTGCAGGAACTGTATATAAAAAAGCTTTTTCAACATTTATATTTTTTGAATAATATATAATCACAGAAGATATTAATACTATCAATACTATTGCAATCAAAAAAGCATTATATATAAAAGTTTTATCTTCATCTTTATATAAATCTTTGTAACATAATTTTCCATTTATAGTGTTTCCGTTTATTGTTAAACCTTCATCTGATATTTTATTATCATATCTTATTGAATAGAAATTATTATTCTCCATTTTGTCTATAAATTTGACATATAAATTATATTCTTTATCTTTAGAATCTTTTTGTATATCAAATTTAAATTTATAATTACTGTTTTCTCTTATGTCATTATATTTTATATTAACTTCTTTTATAATATTTCCATTTTCATCTTTTAAACCTATAATAGCATTACCGTCAATATTTGCTTCATCTTTAAAAGGATTAAATTGTAAATATATTATTTCTAAATTATTTTCTTTAGCTACAAATTTTTGATTAATTTCTTCATTTTCAGAAATATTTTCTATTGTAGCATATTCGTTTATTTTACTTTCGTCAAATTGATTTCCATAATTATATAAATTATCAGATATATTTAATTTATATAGTGAAATTGCAGTAATTACCAAAACTGCTATAATTAATACTAAAAAAAACTTTACATCTTTTTTTAAATTCATTTCTACCCCTCTTAGAAACAACATAAATGTAATACATTACCATCAAAAATCAGTTGTTCATTACTATAATAACTCCAACTTTCTTGTTTAAATTTTTCTACATATTCTTGATTTTCGTTTTGGCTAGACTCAATATCATATCTATTTAATTTCGTTTTTATAATATTTACTCTACTCCATTCAGGATAAAATGCTCTTGTATTTGCATCTCCTATTACTCTCAAACCTCCATATTGCCAAGCTGGATCTTTATCTTGATAACATACTATTTTCTCTATTTTTTGTCCAGTCTCCTCTTCATAAGAAGTTATCTCTTCTGCTATTTGCATAGCAATTTGACTATCCATATAATTCATTCTAAAATGATCTATTGTTATATTTTGAAAATTTATATATTGTATAATAATAAATATCATAGACATTCCTATTATAATATTATTATATATTTTTGAACTGTCATTTTTATTAAATACATTCATACATAATATAAATATACCTGCCATTGATGCTGCAGCGTATGTATCTCTTGGAACCATATATACTTCATTTTGCAAAGCTTGTGGAGCTACTGTTGCAAATACTATTGCACAACCTACATAAATATATTTTAGAATATCTAATAAAATTATTTTCACATTTAATTTTTCATTTATACATTTAATTATGTAAATCAATATAATTAAACATATAAAAATGAAAAATAAATATTTTGGTACTATGCCATGTGTTGATATTAATATATTAGGTAAATTTTGTATTATATCTATAATTGAATTTATTATACCAGCTTCACTTCCAACTCTTTCTGTTGCAAAAAGCACTTTTATAGATATTACATTTATTAATGCAGGTATTGCATATAATAATGCTACTATAATATTATTCTTTATAAATTCTTTTATATTTTTTGAATATTTTAATATATATATAACTCCAAGTGATACAAATAATGCAACTGTACCTTGATATGCGCAGTTAGCTAATAACATAAATATAAATACATATATTAAATTCTTTTTATTACCCTCAAAATACTTTATTAGTTTTTCAATTGCTAAAATATTTAAAAGTATTGATAGTGCTAATATACCTTTTTCAAAATACATAAATAATTCTAATGAGAATAAATTTATGATTATTAAAATAGATGTAATAACCGCCAAAATTTTATTGTTTATATCATATCTTATTATTTTATACATTTTATACAAACTTATTGAAAAGCATAAAATACCTATAACATACGATATGAAATATGAAGAATTAAATCCTAACTGCAATATTCCAATTAGTATTGCCCAAAAAATAGCAGTTATATATCTTCCAAGTGACATAAAATGATTAAATGCATATGTCCAATCAGAAGTAATAATTGAATATGTATCTGTTGCATATTCTGGTATAGCAAAAATTCCAAAAAAACACATACTTATTATTACACATATCCAATAAATCTTATTATTTAATATTTCTTTAATTTTATTCATACTAACTCCTATTCCTAAGCAAATTTTCTTACTATATCTTTAACTTTTCTATCTATTCTTCTCTTTTTTATAAAACTCATTATTCCTGTTTTCTTAAGAAATTTAATCATAAATCTCCATAGTGGATTTTTCCATAATCTTGCTTTTAGCATTTGAGTATCAATTGAACTATTTAATTCATCAATTCCAACTCCTCCTTCTGGAGAATTATATACTCTTCCATCTGCTTGGTTATACATAACTAAATATTGCTTGAATAGTTCTTTATTTTTTAGAATTTCTTTATTTATGCTTGTTCCATTTGCTACTAATGTAGTAAATTCATTATCCATTTTATCTATCATATTTTTTATAGAAAATCCATTTAATATTTTTTCTCTACAAATTTCTCTTATCTTATTATAATCTGGATTATCTATAATTTTTAAAATTCCTTCTGCATATCTTTTTATTTCTTCTTCACTATAGTCTCTATTGTAAAAATCTTTTTTAGAATCTTGAATATTATTTACAATAACACCACATTCATTTGAAACTAATTCTTTTTGTCCTCCTACATTTGCTGAAACTACTGGTGTTTTCATAGACATTGCTTCATATGTAGTAATAGTTAGTCCTTCTGAAAATGAACATATTAATAATACATCTGCTAATTTATAAAATGGTTTTGTATCTTCTTGCATTCCAAAGAAAATAATATTTTCTGAAATATTTAATCTATTACTTTCTTTTTTCATTTCTTCTAATTCAGGTCCATCTCCAACAACAAATAAAACAATATCTTCTCTTTTTTCTAATAATTTCTTTATTATTCTTAAAGCTAATATAGGTCTTTTTATTTCTGCAATTCTTGCTAAAAATAATACTATTTTTTTATTTTCATACTTTTCTTTATATTTTGTAACTTCTGGATAATCCTCTAGTTTTACTTTATCTTCATTATATTCATCAGAATCTACCCCAATATATACAGTTTCCATGTTGTCATTTTCTCTACCCATTTTTTCTTTCATTATTCTTGCAACATTTGTATTACATACATATGTTTTATCTAAAATTCTACATAATGCTGTAGATTCTCTAGGATATTCTCCATTTCTCCAATTCCAATTCTCATTATGGATATAATCTGTAAATATTACATCTGGAAATTCCGATTTTAACCATGGCAATGCATAATATCCATAAAAACTATTTGACTGCATAACTAAATTTATATGTCTTGTTTTTATTATATAATGCATAAAACTAGCCCAATCTTTTCTTTGTAAAAATGTTGTTAAGTCAAAAAATTCTCCACATTCTTCAAATTTTTGTCTCCATATATATTCACATGGCTCTGTTGTTATAATTGTAATATCGAATTTTTCTTTATCTAAATTAGATATTAAATCATAATTAAATTTATCTGCTCCTCCAACTTTACACCATGGAAATATAAATAATAATTTTATTTTATTATTTTCACTTATAATAGGTTTGTCCCAGTCAAATACATATGGATATGTATTATAATCGTATAGAGCAGATGTTGGAAATTGTATTGCAGTTACTTTTTCTTTTATCGTATCTGCTGTTTGTTTTATTACTTTTCTTGCATGCTTATCTCTTTCTTTATCATTATTTATAGATGCTAATATTCCACCTTCTTTTTTTACCCTATACCAAAATGCATAATATGACATATGAATAGGAAAATACCCTTTTGCTAGCATTCTAAGCCAAAGTGCCCAATCCTCATGAACATCCTTATCTACTACAGAATATCCTCCTACATCTAATAATTTATCTTTTCTTATTAATGCACATACTGGCATTAAATTTTCTTTTTTTTCTACATCACTATCAAAATTTTGTTTCCATAAAAATTCTTTTCCATCAAAATTTGCAATATCTGAATAAACCCAAGAAGCCTCTGGATTTGTCATTAATGACCAATATGCTGTTTCAAGCATTGTTTTATCAATCATATCATCAGAATCTAGTGTAAAAATTAAATCTGTTTTTGAAGCTTTTATTGCATTATCCCTTGCTTCTATTCTTCCTACATTTTTACCATTAATTATTGTTATTCTATTATCCTTATTTTTTAATTCATTTAATATTTCTTCTGTTTCTTCTTCTGTACTTCCATCATTATATATAATCCATTCCCAATATGGAAATGTTTGATTAAATATAGAATTTGCAGTTTTTGTAATATATTTTTTACAGTTATAATATGGTGTTACTATTGAAATTAATGGTTTATCTATTATCATTTCATCTTTTGTTCTCTTTCTACCAGGCTCTAATCTGTAGTTAAAATATTTTTCTTCTCTTTCGACATTCACAATAATTCTCCTCCACAACCAATTTTACTTATAATTCTTCTGCAAAACCTTTTTGCAATTTATTAAATATTATATAACCTACAATACATAATGCTATTGCTATTACAAACAATATTCCTAATGCATACATATCTGGAGATGTCTGATTATAAAATATATCTCTATATCCGTTTATTATATATGTCATTGGATTATATTCTATAATAAATTTAAAATCTTCTGGTATTGATTCTGCTGCATAAACAATTGGTGTTGCATAAAATAACAATTGTAAAGCAACTCCTATTAGATGTTCTAAATCTCTCAAATACACTGTAACACTAGATAATATTAATGAAATTCCAAGTTGTAAAAAGTATTGAATTATCAATATTACTGGAAAATATAGTACATATTTAGTAATTCCAACTCCAAAGATTAGTAAAAATGCAAATATTATTATTGTTGATATTAAAAAATTTATTGTACCACTTGTTACTACTGATATTGGTAATATTTCTCTTGGAAAATATACCTTTTTTATTATATTTCCATTTTGGAGCATCGTTGATGCAGATTGTTGCACACATGAAGTAAAAAAAGTCCATGGTATTAATGCAACACATAGAAATATAACATAATTTGGTTGGTCATTTTTTAATATCAATGGAAAAACTAGTGCATATACACAAATTTGTAGTAAAGGATTTAAAAAAGACCATAATACACCTAAAAATGAATTTTTATATTTTCCTCTAATTTCCTTTTGAACATTTGTTTTAAGTAATTCTCTATAATTATACAAGTTTTTAAATATATTCATTACAAAGCTCCTTTTAGTTATTTATTTTAAGTTGTTACTCTTATATATTCATCTACAACTTCTTCTGTATTTCCATCCATCTTTATTTCGCCATTATATAGCCATACAGCTCTTGTACATAATTTTTTTACAACATCTAAACTATGTGTAACAAAAACCATTGTTTTACCTTGATTTTTTAGTTCTGTCATCTTGTTATAACATTTTTCTTGAAAATGTTGATCACCAACAGATAAAATCTCATCTATTAATAAAATTTCTGCATCAACATTTATAGCTACAGAAAATGCTAATCTCATATACATACCTGAAGAATATGTTCTTACAGGATTATCTATAAATTCTCCTAGTTCTGAAAATTCTATAATATCATGAAGCCTTGCATCTATTTCTTTTCTTGTTAGTCCAAATATTGAAGCATTAAAATATATATTTTCTCTACCTGAAAAATCAGGATGAAATCCAGCTCCTAGTTCTAGAAGAGATGTTAATTTGCCATTTGTGGTTATTTTACCACTATCAGGATAAATTATTTTAGTCATTAACTTTAATAAAGTTGATTTTCCGCTTCCATTTACACCAATAAGCCCAACTGTTTCACCTTGTTTAATTCTTAAATTTATATTTTTTAAAACTTCTATCTTTTCTTTTCTATTTCTGCTAAAAAAAAGAAGTTTCTCTTTTATTGTACTAGCCTTGTCCTGATAGACATTAAAAGACTTGTAAACATTCTCAACTATTATTTTATCGTCCATATTTTCATTCCTTTCAAAAATCCAAATAAATTATACCATACATGTCCACTTTGTCAATTTAATTTTTAATGTATCTTCTCTTATACTTCCAACTAAATAAATAACCTGGTATATATAAAATTGCAACTAAAATCTTGTTTAACTTTCCTCTAATTTTTTTAATAATATTATTGTTTTTTGATAAATATGAAAACAATATATAATGTTTAATTAAATACATTCTTTTATTAAATTTGACATTTTTTAAATCAAAATAATTCAATATCTCTTCAAAATATCTACAATACCCTACTGGATTTTTTATAAATACTTTACCTATATTATTAGTATATCCATCACTTCTGTAATCACCTATTATTAAGGGTAAATTAAAACAAACAACTTTATATTTTAAATCCATTTTATGATACATTCTTGATTCTGTTATAAATTTTTCATTTTTCTCTAATTCATGCTTATATTTTTTTCGTATATCAGATTTAAATAATATTATTTTTTCACCTTGTATATCATCTTTAAAATATAAATCAAACATAGTTGTTATATATTTATCTTCTTTAAATTTATTTCCACTTACTTCTCCAGCCATATCACATTTTAAAAATACTGCTCCATATAATTTATTAGTATTTTTTAGTATCTCTACTTTATCTTTTATTATTTTAAAAGCATTACTTGCAAAACAGTCATCTGAATCACAATCTATTATAAATTCTCCTATTGCATGACCTAGCAAATTATTTATAGCTGCTGCTTTTCCTTGATTTTCTTGATAAAAGTATTTAATATTTATTTTTCCATCTTTTATAAAACTCTCTACTATTTCTTTTGTATTATCTGTTGAACCATCATCCATAATTAGCCATTCAAAACTTAAATTAAACTTAGTATTTTTTATTAAACTTTCATATATTCTTTCTAATAAATTTCCTCTATTATATGTAGGTGTTAATATAGATAATTCCATAATATGTCTTCTCTCCTTAATTTAATTCTTCAATTAATTTTGTAAGAATTTTTTTATTATCATATGTGATATTTTCATATTCATTATTTTCTTTTATAAAATCTTTATTTAATATAATTTCCTTTAATTCATTATATATATCTTCTGTTTCATTATTTACTATCTTACTTTTCTTATAATCTACTAAAGCTTCTCTTGCAGCTGTATCTGTTATTAATATATATTTATTTAATATTTTTGCTTCTTCCAGTACCATTCCATAACCTTCAAAATAAGAAAGTAACACAAATAAATCACATTGTTTTAAAAAAGTATATGGATTTTCTTTTTTTCCTAGTAATATAAATGTTTCACAAACATTTAAACTTTTTATAAGTGTTTGCAATTCTTCTTTTAATGGTCCATCTCCAACAACATATACTTTATGTATTATACCATTTCTTATTAATCTTGCATGAATCTTTATTAATCTATCTATAGCTTTTTGCTCAACTAATCTTGTAATTGTTAATATATTAAAATAATTATTATCAAAAATCATCTCTGGCTTTTCATTTGATTTAATTATCACATTTTCCTTATTTAAATAATTATATATAACTTCTCTTTTTATACTTTTTTCATTGCATATACTAGGATAAATCTTTTCAAATACTTCTTTATTATCTTTGCTAACAAACACAATCTCATTATAATTTTTATACATCTTTTTATCTAATAAAATTTTAAGTTTTCCTTTTAGAGAATTTCCATAAACTTTAGAAATATCATTATGTATCCATGCGATTTTTTTTGCATTTTTATTACATGTTGAAAAAATTCTCATTATAGGTCCTTCAAGAAAAGATATTTCTTTTTCAAATTTTCCTTGGATATATTTATTATAAATTTTTTTCCTGAAAAACAAACATTTAAAAACCATTTTAATTTTTTCAAACTTATTTAAACTATCATATGATTTATTACATAAATGTACCAAATTGATTTTCTTATCTACACTCTTTTCTAATTCTCCATTTGCATATATCAAAAATATTGTTATATTAAATTTATCTTTTAAATCATTTACAATATCAACAAGAACTCTTTCTGCTCCACCTAATGTTAAACTTGTAATACCAAAAACTATATTTTTCATTATGAACCTCCAGAAATTTTCAAATTTAATTCATAATCAGTTTTCGCTTTTTTTATTAGATTAATTTTATTTATTAACATTATACAAATTACTATTATTAATAAAGATGCTGATGCATAGAAAAATGTATAACCTGATAAAAATGACAATCCAAAACTCAACAATAACCCAAATAATAACATTATGTATTCAGAATCTATTTTTTTGATATTTTTTATTCCAAAATATAGAAAGTATAAAAATAAAGCTAAAAAAGGACCAAAATATAATAAAAATCCTAATACTCCAAAATTAAATAAAAATGCTGGTATTTCCATTTCCATTACTAATTCTCTAAATTGAGCTTTATATCCATTTCCAAAAAGATCAAGCAAAAGTGAATCCTGATTTTTAAATAAATTTATATTATATATAAATTGTTGCATTCTCATATCATTATTAACCATATTTGTTTCTTCTGCATAATTATATAAATCTATAATAGATTGTTGTGCCGGTTTTGACATATAATCTTCATTTAATTCATTGTTTTCTATCTTCTGTTTTAATTTTAATAAATCTCCTGAAATATGTGATACTTGACCTGTTGAACTATCATATATATTAGATTCTATATTTTTTAAATGCTCTCTTCTTTCTAATGTATTTGAGCCAAAAAATCCAACTACACCAATAAATAGTATAATTAAAATTAAACCTGAAAATATTAATTTAATATTTACTTGAACTCTTTTTAGTATTGCAACAAATAACTCTGAAACAACATATGCAAATACTATTAGTACAAATCCAAATAAACCTGTCCTAGTTCCAACAAGTGTTGTTAAAAATATACCTGTTAATATTATTATTGGTATTGCAATTAATCTAATCTTTTTTTCTTTCACAAAACTTATTATTATACATAAGCTTATACATAATATTGCACATAAACTATTTCCTGACTCAAACCACCCTTTATAACCTGTTCCCTCTATATATGTTGTAGAAGATGTATTTGTTAAAATTGCTATAAATATTGATAATATATATATGCTCAAAGATATTAATACAGATTTTTTTAATCTATTATTATCTTTTTTATAAAAAACATATGTATATATAAATAAATTTAATATCATAAAAGAATAATTAACTATATATTGTAATTCATTTATTACTCCACCATATGAACTTTCTGTTTTTATATTATTAAAAATAAAAATATGTATTAATGCATAAATTCCATATATTAAAGCACCTAAAAATAATTTTATTTTAAATTTATTTTTAAAGAAAATTATCATTATAATAATAATTGGAATTATAGGTCTAATAAATGTAGATGGTGAAAATGAAGTATTAAAACTATGCCTAAATATAAAACTTAACATATCTAATACAGGTGAAATTATTATAAAAAAACATAGTATATCTTCCTTTGTTATACCCTTTATTTTTTGCATTACTCTATCCATGTTTTATCACCCTTAATATTCCAAATATTTTGCTATAAATCTTAAATGTTACTTTGTTCACAGTTAAAATATAAATGTTTTTTAAAGTTTTATTTTTCTTTAAAATTTTATTTTTTTTCCAATTTGGAAACTTTGTATAAATGCTATCAATAGTTTTGTTTAATAATTCTTCTCTAATATTTTTATCTTTAATTTTTACAATTCTTAAAAAAGAACTTGCTAATAAAAAACGCACATACATATATTCTATTTCACTTTTATATTCATCATATAAATTATTACTTTTATAATAATCTATAACATTATCTAAAACTATAAAAATATCTCCATTTTTTTCACTTTGCTTTTTTGATATAGAAGTTTTTCTTTGTACATAATAAACTAAAGGCTCTTTTATATAATCTAATTTATTAATTTCAGGAATTAATTTATAGAAAAAATCTATATCTTCATATCTCACTCCTTTTGTAAACATTATATTTTTATCATATATAATTTTTCTTTTATATAATTTATTCCATACTACAACTCTTCCATTTGTAATCATATCATTTATATCTTTATATTCATTTCTTGTATCTAATATTAATTTATTAGGATATTTCCAGTAAAAATCACATTCGACTATATCACTATTATTTTCAATTGCTTTATTATATAATTTTTCATACATTTTTATATTTACATAATCATCAGAATCTAAAAAAGCAATATATTCTCCTTTTGCATATGGAATTCCATAATTTCGTGCATCTGAAAGTCCACCATTTTGCTTTTCTAAATATATTATTTTATCATTGTATTGTTTTTTATATTTCTCTATAATTTCTTTACTATTATCTGTAGAACCATCGTTTACTATTATTATTTCAATATCTTCTAATGTTTGATTTACTAATGACTCTAAACATTTATCTATATATCTTTCTACATTATATACTGGAACTATTATTGAAACTTTAGGCATAAAAACCTCCATTTAAGCAATTATATGCTATAATAAAATTTTAATCAAAAAGCTCATCAATTTAATTAATTTTTCTTATTTAAATACAAATTTATATTTGTTTTTAAAATAATTCTTTTTATGAATTGTTTTGCATTTCTTATTTTTATATTTTTATGCATATTTCTTTTTTTAAATTCTTTTATATATATCTTTTGTTCACTACCATTTAATTGTTTTAGTTTCATTAGTATAGAATTTGTATAAAAAATTCTTATATTTTCAAATGTTTTCTTTTTTATAGAATAAGTTTTTACATTTTGTAACATATTATCATAATGTTTAAAACTGTCACCTATTTTTTTTAATAATCTATCATGATTTTCATTTCTCATAATACTATCTTCACTTTGTATATAAAAATATCCATATATATTAGTAGAAATAAATGATTTTGCTTTTACAATCATAAGTGGTATTAATCCAAAATCCTCATGTTCTAATCCATATGAAAATTTAAATTTATTATTTATAATAAATTTTCTTCTAATAGCATATAAGCAAGGAGAATCCATAAGTACATCTGTGCTAAATAATATATTAAATGCATCTTCTCCAGTTATTTTATCAAAAACCGGGCCATCTACTTTTTCTGGATTCTTAAGATTTTTATCAACTTTTGTTAATTTAAATTTAACCATATCTGTATTATTTACTGTATATGTCCTTAATTTTTCTAATAACTCCTTATCTATGTAATCATCAGAATCAACAAATATTATATATTCTCCATTAGCTTTATTTATAGCATAATTCCTTGTATCTGCTATACCTGTATTATTTTTATAATAATATTTTATTTTATCTCTATATTTAGCTAAATAATTTTTTATTATATCTTCTGAGCCATCAGTAGAGCCATCATTTACTATTATTATTTCAAACTCTTTATATGTTTGTCCCAAAATAGAATCTAAACATATATTTAATTGTTCTTCTGTATTATAAACTGGTACTAAAATACTAAACTTCGGCATACTTCCTCCATATGTTAAATTAATTCTTCTATTTTTTTCATTATATTTTCATTAAATTCTTGTGTGTTAAATTTATTATCAAAATGATATTTTTTATCTATAAAATTTTTCATCTCATTGTAAATATCTTCTATATTTTTATTTACTACAATACCATTATTATTTTCTAGAATTGATGTACTTCCAGATACATTTGTTGTTAATACAGGTATATTTAAAACCATACTTTCTTGAAAAACTACTGGATATCCCTCATAATCAGATGTTAAAATAACAGCATCACTTATAAGATAATATGGATATGGATTTTTTTTTCTTCCTAAAAATGAGATATAATTTTCCAATTTATATTTTCTCACCATATTTTTATATTTATTTGTATCTTTTCCATCTCCTACAAATATAACTTTAAATTTATAATTATCTTCTTTTAATTTTTTAGTTGCTTCTATTATTCTACTTAACTTTTTTTGCTCTTCGTCATGTCTACCAATATTAATAAATGTAAATAATTTATCTTTTTGTAATTTGATTTTTTCCTTTGAAAGTTGTTTTATTCTACTATAATCTATTAAATTATTACAAACTATAACTTTATCTTTTAAAGAAGGAAATATTTCTAAAAAACTATTCTTACCCTCTTCAGACACAAATATAATTCTTTTGAACTTTTCAAATTCTATACTTGAAAAAAAGTCTATTACTCTATTTTTGTCATTATTATATAGCTCCATATAATCTGCATGTCCCCATAAATTACTATTTTTTGATGCTGTTCTTGCCACAAATGAACACATTTTTGAATATGTAGCATATGATGCAGAAAAATCATATTTATTTTTATGTTTTAGTATAAAACATATTCTTTTTAAAAGATTAATTATTTTTCTTAATATAGTGTTATTTGATTTACAAGAATTATATTCTATTATCTTTATATTATCATTAACATCATTTATAAATAAGCCTTCTTTTTTGTCTAAAACTAATGTTATTTCATAATCTGAATTTTTTGATAATTCATTTATAAGTGTAATCAACGCTCTTTCTATTCCACCAATATCTAAATTATTAGAAGAAAATAACAATTTTTTCATTATTCACCCTTTAAATTTATAATTTCATATAGCACTTGGCTTAGATAATTATATATTTATTAATACTATATGTCAATCGTAATACAAATGCAAACTATAGATTTTGTAACTACTCAGAGGTAGAATCTATATATTAAATTTTTCAAGAAATAACTCCGTAGATGCGCGAACACTGTTCGCCAATACATTATATTTTTTCTATTGTATAGTTTATAGAATTTGATATAATAATCTCTAATTCATATTTACTAGAAAACAGATAAAATAAAGCAAATTTATTTTTTAAATTTACTTTATTTTACCTGTTTTTTTAACATATTTCACTTATTTTTTAAATAACAAATCTTATATATTTCTTATTAGATATGTTCTAGGATTTTTATATTTTTTTCCAAAACCAATCTAAACTATTATCTACACTTTTTTTATTTTTAACTTTAGCTTCTATATCGTCTATCCATAAGTATCCAAAGAAAGTTATTAGTATATATACATAATCAAATCTTGTAGATTTGATCAGCATATCCTTAACTCCATATACATCTGGACCTAATGTAAATAATTGAATAACATGCATTAACAATAAAATTAATTCTAAACCTAAAACAATTTGTGGTAATATACTCTTTTTTAATTCTTTTCCTAAATATATAGATAAACAAATTATCATAAGGCATATTATAATAACTGCAGCATTTGATGTGTCAATAATAAACATACCCCTATTTCCTCCTTTGTATTTTAATTTAATCTATCTTCGATAATATTAGATAGTCTTTTTGCTTTTTCATATATTTTATTTTCATCTTTACCTTCGATCATAACTCTTATAACAGGTTCTGTACCTGAAGACCTTATTAGAACTCTACCTTCACTTTCCATTTCGTGCTCTAATTTCCCTATTTCTTCATTTATTATTGGATCTTCTCTATATAGTTTTTTCTTTTCTTCTCTCACTCTTGCATTTATTAAAATTTGAGGATATATATTGATTACATTTCTTAATTTTGAAGCAGATAAATTACTTTCCATTACTGCTTTTATTAATGTCAAAGATGTTAATATTCCATCTCCTGTAGGATTTTTGTCTAAAAAAATAATATGTCCTGATTGTTCCCCTCCAAAATTATAATTATTTTTTAACATTTCTTCTAATACATATCTATCTCCAACTTTTGTTTGCTTTAATTTTATATTATTATCTTCTGAGAACTTATTTAATCCTATATTACTCATAACAGTAGAAACAATTGTATTATTTTTCAATTTTTCTTTTTCTTTTAAATATCTTGCAATTATAGCCATTATAACGTCGCCATCCATTATATTGCCTTTATCATCTACAGCTAAACATCTGTCTCCATCTCCATCATAAGCAATTCCTAAATTCATTTTATTTTCTACAACAAATTTTTGTAAGTTTTCTAAATGTGTAGAACCGCAATTTTGATTTATGTTTATTCCATCTGGATTATTATTTATTATTTTATATTTTATTCCTAATCTTTTAAATACTTCCTCTGCAACTTTATATGTAGCTCCATTTGCAACATCTAAACCAACAGTAAAGTTCTTATTTATAAAATCATTTTTAAAATTTTCATCAAAAAAATTATAATAATGTTCTACTAAATCTTCTCTAATTTCAGATATTCCTATTTTATCATTTACAGCTGTTAATCCACTTATAGCTCCAGAATCCATTATATTTTCAATTTCTTCTTCTATGTCATCTGATATTTTCATTCCTTTATTGCTAAAATACTTTACACCATTAAATTCATATGTATTATGTGAAGCAGATATTACTACACTTGCATCAGCATTTACTTTTCTTGTTATATATGCAACTGCTGGTGTTGGCATTACTCCTAATAATTTTACATTTGCTCCGTAGCTTAAAAAACCTGCAGTCATTGCACTTTCAATTAGAGTTCCAGAAATTCTTGTATCTCTTCCTATTAAAATAGTAGGTATATGGTCACTATGTTTTGCTAAAACATATGCACCTGCTTTTGCAACTCTAAAAACTAATTCTGGTGTAAGTTGAGTATTCGCAATCCTACGTATACCATCAGTACCAAAATATTTTCTCAAATTATAAATTCCCCTTTCATTAAGATTAATTATACTATTATATTATATAAAAAAGCAAAAAAAGCTATGCTAAATTTTTTATATTTAGCATAACTTTTTTCTATTTACTTTCTGCTACTGGATATACACTTACTTGTTTTTTATCTCTACCTTTTCTTTCAAATTTTACCTTTCCATTTACAAGTGCATACAAAGTATCATCGCTTCCTATTCCTACATTATTTCCTGGGTGCATTTTTGTTCCTCTTTGTCTTACTAATATATTTCCAGCAAGTACAAATTGTCCATCAGCTCTTTTTAAGCCAAGACGTTTAGACTCACTATCTCTACCATTTTTTACACTACCTTGACCTTTTTTATGTGCCATTATACTCCCTCCTTTTGACTCATGTTAATATAATATTATAAATTAAATACTAAGCTTCTTTTTTAGTTTGTGTTGATTTTGTTTTTATAGAAGTTATTTCAACCTTTGTATATGGTTGTCTATGACCTTGTTTTCTTCTATAATTAGCTTTTGGCTTCATTTTATAAACAATTATCTTTTTATCTTTTCCATGTGAAAGAACTTTACCTTCTACTTTCACACCTTTCACAAAAGGATTTCCAATATTAACTTCTCCATTGTCAGATACTAAAACAACTTTGTCAAAATTAACTTTCTTTCCTTCTTCTACATCTAATTTTTCGAAAAAAACTGTATCTCCTTCTGATACTTTATATTGCTTTCCACAAGCTTCAATAATTGCGTACATTATATGTACACCTCCCTTTTCGTATACTCGCTAAACCATTACTTTAGGTAGTCCTTACTATATTTGGACATTTTTGCACCTTGAATATGCGGCTTACATTTGTTTATTTTAACATGATTTAACTTAGTTGTCAAATAATTTTTTACATAGATTTTTTCTATTAATAGTTACCTAATTTTCTTTTTATCAGTTTCAATCTTGAAAAATCTTCTCTATCTTTTTCCTCTAAAGTTTCTTGTATTTTTTTAGCTACTTTTTCATCTCTTGGTATAATAATATTTTCAAGTGCATTAGAACGTGTGCGTACTTTTGTAATCGCAATATCAAGTCTTTTAATTGTATTTTCTAATTCTGTAAGCATAATTAATTTTTCTTTTATTTCATTAAACTTTATAACAGCTTTATCAAAAGAAATAGTAGTATTATAAAATCCAAAATTCAAATTTTCCTTTTTCTCGTTTTTTCTAAATATAATAGATGGAATTTCAACTCCCATTATAGTTTTATATTTTATACTTATACTTTTTTCTTTAGGAATTTCTTCTGAAATATCTGATATTAGATTTATTCCCATATCCACATTTGCCTGTTTAAATAAAGAAAATGCCTCCTTGAATAAGTTTCCCATTTCTTCTCTTAAATCTTCTACTTGTTCAATATATTTTTCTTTTTCTCTTAACAATATAATTCTTTTTCTTTCTAACAATTCTCTTCCTTGTTTTGATAATTTTATAGAAGCTTTAATCTTTAATAAATTAGTCTTTGTTGGTAAATATTGATTCTCCATATTTCTCCTCCAGAATGTTAGTTAAATTTATCCCATTCACTCTTTGGCAATATTTCTAATATTTCTAAACCTAAATCTAAAGTTTCAGAAATATTTCTTCTCTCATCCTTATTTTGATTTATAAATCTTTTTTCAAATTCATCTCCGAATTTTAAATATAACCTATCCATATCTGACAAATCATTTTCACCTAGCACTTTAGCTAGTGCTCTTACATCTTGAACTTTTGAATATGATGAAAATAATTGATCTGATATTTTTTTATGGTCTTCTCTTGTATAATCTTTTCCTATTCCATCTTTCATTAATCTTGAAAGTGAGTCTAAAATATTTATTGCAGGTTCAATCCCTTTTTGAAATAATTCTCTAGAAAGAACAATTTGACCTTCTGTAATATATCCTGTAGTATCTGGTATAGGATTTGATATATCATCATTAGGCATTGTTAAAATTGGTATTTGAGTTATTGAACCTTCTTTTCCAAGTATCATTCCTGCTCTTTCATATATTGAAGCTAAGTCACTATATAAATATCCTGGATATCCCTTTCTACTAGGAATTTCTCCTTTTAAAGAAGATATCTCTCTTAAGCTTTCAGCATATGCAGTCATATCTGTCAAAACAACCAATACTTGATAGTCTAAATCAAATGCAAGGTATTCAGCACACGTTAATGCAACTCTTGGTGTTAATATTCTTTCTATTGATGGATCATTTGATAAATTTTGGAATATAACAACCTTAGAAAGTGCTCCACTTTCTTCAAAACTTTTTCTAAAAAAGCTAGCTGTTTCATATTCTACACCCATCATTCCAAAAACAACAGCAAATTTTCCTTCACCTGTTATATTTGAATCTCTTATAATTTTTTCTGCCAATTCATTATGTGGTAGACCACTTCCTGAAAAAATTGGTAATTTTTGTCCTCTGATTAGGGAAAATAACCCATCTATAGAAGAGATTCCTGTCTCTATATAATTTCTAGGATATTTTCTAGCAACAGGATTAATTGCACTCCCATTTATATCTCTTTTTATATCTGAATTAACCTCTCCTAAACCATCTATTGGTTCACCAATACCATTAAAAACTCTACCTAACATATCTTCAGATAGTTTTATTTCAAGAGATTTTCCCTTTAAAACAGTTTTTGTCCCATTTAAATTTATACCATTACTACCTTCATATACTTGAATAGCTGTAATATCTTTATCCAATAAAATTACATTACCTATTCTAACTTCTCCATTTTTTAATACCAATTCTACTTGTTCATTAAAAGATATATCCTTTGGTGTTTTTATAAATACTAATGGTCCATTTATTTTTTCTAAACCGATATATTCAGCTTTCAAAACAACCATTCCTTTCAATTTAATCTATTATATGATATCTGTATTCATCTTCTAATCTCTTTAAACCATTTTTATATTTTTCATCTATTTCATTAAATTTATAAATCTCATCATTTTTTATATTAAATTTTAATTTAGAATACTCATCAAAATATCCTAACTCATTTATTTCTGATAAAGGAATTCCCTTATCAATCAATTTTGATGAAGCATCATATAACATTATTATAGTTTGCATCATTCTATATTGCTTTTCTAAAGGCACGTAAGTATCTACATCATCCATAGAATTTTGCATTAAAAAACCACTTCTTATAGATTGACATGCTCTGAGTACTAATTTTTTATTATCTTGCAAAACATCTTTCCCAACAACTTTAGAAATCTCAAGTAAACTATTTTCTTCACCTAATAATTCTATAATTCTTTTTCTATACTCATAAAAATCTACACTTACATTATCTATATACCAATCTTCTAATCTTTGAGCATATTCACTATAACTTATCATCCAATTTACTGCTGGATAATGTCTCTGATATGCTAATTCTCTATCTAATGCCCAAAATACATGTATAAATCTCTTTGTATTTTGAGTAACAGGTTCTGAAAAATCCCCTCCTTGTGGTGAAACAGCACCTATAATTGTAATAGAACCTGTAGTATCATTATAATTTTCAACCATGCCAGCTCTACCATAAAACTCTGATAATCTTGATGGCAAATATGATGGAAAACCTTCTTCTGCTGGCATCTCTTCTAGTCTAGCAGAAATTTCCCTTAATGCCTCTGCCCAACGAGAAGTAGAATCAGCCATAACAGCAACATTGTATCCCATATCTCTATAATATTCAGCAATTGTTATTCCTGTATATATTGAAGCTTCTCTTGCTGCAACAGGCATGTTAGATGTATTTGCAATTAATACAGTTCTTTCCATTAGTGGTCTATTAGTTCTAGGATCTAGTAACTTAGGGAAATCTTCTAAAACTTCTGTCATTTCATTTCCTCTTTCACCACATCCTATATATACTATAATGTCTGCATCACTCCATTTAGCCAATTGATGTTGTAATACTGTTTTTCCTGTACCAAATCCTCCAGGAATTGCAGCTGTACCACCTTTTGCTATAGGAAATACACTATCTATTATTCTTTGTCCTGTAATTAATGGCTCACTAGAAACTATTCTCTTTTTATATCCTCTTTGCATTCTAACTGGCCATTTTTGTACCATTGTTATATTTTCTATATTTCCTTGTTTATCTTTAACTTTAGCTATTATATCATTTACTGTATATTCTCCTTCATTTGCAACTTCTATTAATTCAACCTCTTTATCTTTTGAATACATTATTTTATTTGTAATGCTTTGTGTTTCTTTTACTTCTCCTATAAAAGAACCCTTAGTTATCTTTTCTCCTACTTTTGCTATAGGTGTATATTTCCATTTTTTTTCTGTATCTATTGAATCTATATTCAAACCTCTTGAAATAAAATCACCTTCTATATTTCTTAAAACATGTAAGGGTCTTTGTATTCCATCAAAAACATTTCCTATTATTCCAGGAGCTAATGTTAAAGATAAAGGAGCATCTGTTCCTTCAACTTCTTCTCCAATTTTTAGCCCAGATGTATCTTCATATACTTGTATAATTGCATCTTGTCCATTTAAATTTATTACCTCACCTAATAACTTTAAATTACCAACTAAAACAATATCATGCATAGAAAAATCTGCATCACCACTTGCAACTATTACTGGTCCATTAACTTTTGTTATATATTTATATCCCATAGTATATAATCACTCCTAATAAATTTGATTTATTCTCTCCCTAATTAACAAACTTATTGTATTATCTATAATAATATTAGAATCTTTATCCAAACATTTGCATCCACCAATATTTTCATCACTTATTGTTTTTATAGTATAATCTTTAAAACTTGCTGATAACATATTACTATATCTATTATAATCATAATCAGTTATATAAATAATTACACTGTTAGTTTTTGATCCAATTTTATTTAATGAATTATTTATATTTTTTACTAAGTAATCAAAATACTTTTCACTGTGCACAAAATCTTTCATTTTCTTTTCTACAGAATTAATTAAATCAATTATTATTTCTTTTTGTTTTTCTAATAAATTCATTTTTGAATTTTTTTCTAATTCATATTTCTTTATATTATATTGTTTTTCAAATCCTTTCATTTCTCTATCATATCTAATTCTCTGTTTTTTACTATATTCATCTAATTGCTCTTTTATATCATTTTCAATTTTCTCATCAATATTTTTATTCATCTCATCAGCTTCAATATTAGCTTCTCGAATGCAATCTTCACGTAATTCTTCTATTTTATTTTTAATATCATTCATTTTTTTCATCTCCTATTTCTGGAATTTTTATAAATAAAGGTATATTTCTTTCTTTTTCTAAAATTTCTATTTTATCTGAAACTAATTTATATATTTCATCTGTTAAAATAATAATTCCATAATCTTTATCTTTTAACAATTCATCTAATTTTTCCAATACTTCATCTCGTTTTTCTAAAATTACATATTCAATTCCAGAAAGCCTTAATCCAAGTGATATGTCTAAAGTATCACTTATACAAAACATTTTCATATAAATCATTCCTATTATATTTCATTTAAAATCATAATTGATATAATTAAACCATAAATTGCAATACCTTCTGCAAGTCCAACAAATATTATTGTTTTACCAAGCAATTTTGGATTTTCACTTATTGCACCTACAGAACTTGAACCAACTGTTGCAACAGCTATACCAGCACCAATACAAGCTAATCCTGTAGATAATGCAACTGCTATTAATCCAAATCCCTTATTATTATCTGCTTGTTTTTGTGTTTCTTCTGCAATTGGCTCATTTATTGGCATTACTTCATACTCACCACTAGTTTCTGCATTTGAAATATTTTCTTCACTTTCATCTGTACTTCTTGTATTTACTGCATATACTGCAGTTACTGTTATTCCTATTAAAATAATAAATATTATTAATATACTATAAACTTTTTTTAACATAATTAAATCTCCTCTTTCTCATTATTAATTGGTACATATTCTCTACCATCACCTGAATAAAATCTACTAAATAATTCATAATATTCTAGTCTTAAAACTTGTATTGATACAATTAAACCTTCTAATGCTATCACAATTATATTTCCTATTATATCAACAATAATACTACCTGCACCGCCGACCATATCTGATAATATATACACTGCCATACAAAGTCCTACGTGGTTTATTGCAAAAGCTGCTAGCCTAACAAATGATATCGTATTACTTATAAATGATAATAGCATTTCAAACAATTCAAAAAATTTTTCAACAAAAGAAATTTTTGTTTTTTGCTTCTTTTTATCCATCCAGCCTTCTAATTTATCCTTAAATAAAATTAGAATTAATGGTATAACTATTAAAACAACTATTATTCCAACTGATATATTAATTTTTCCATTCATTGCAAAACCTATTATTGTAGATAATGCTGTAATATAAAATATAATACCAGCTATTCCATTTGAATCGAAAAATATTTTTGCCTTATTTTTATTTTTAATAGCATTTATTATATTTAATATCATAGAAATCAATATCAGTACTACACCTATTCCAATACCCGCAATAAGCATTGTTTGAATATCTTCCATTGGACTTATTAAAATTTGAGGTATTATATCTTCTTTTCCAAAAACACTTCCATATAAAACTCCAAATATTATTGAAGAAATACCACCAAAAATTAATACTGGTCCTAGTTTTGATTTTCTCCTACTTAATATTATTGCTATTATTAATAATATTAAACCATGTCCTACATCTCCAAACATGAATCCAAACATTAGAAATGCTGTAATAGCTACAAATTTAGTTGGATCTAATTCTGTATAATTTGGAAGTCCATACATTTTAACTATCTCTTCAAATGGTTTAAATAATTTACTATTCTTCATACTAGTTGGAGGAATATTTTCCACTTCCATGTGCGATTTAACTACATAATCTATATCTTTTTCCTTATCTAACTTTGGTATAATTTGTTCTAAATTACTAGTTGGTATCCAACCTACAATATAAAAATTCCCTTTATTATCATGTGCCATATACTTTTTTACATTACTTATTTTCATATATAAATTAATTTTTTGGTACATTTTTGATAATTGCATTTTATATTCTTTTTTTGCTATATTAAATGTACTTATTGCATCTTCTAATTCCGATTTTGCTTTATTTAGTCTATCTTTTGCTCTTTCCAAATATTCTGCTGGAATATCTTCAATTTCTGATGGTAACCATATTCTTTCAAACTTAGCTATATTAAAAAAGCTATCTACTTCTTTACTATAATTATCAGTTGTTAAATATATTATCCATAGATCATCATTTTCTTCTTCTACTTCAAATACAATTGCTTTTAAATTTTGAATATCTTCATAATGTTTTTCATAGTTTAATTTATTTATCTTTCCAAACCTAAAACGCATATATCTTAAATTATATAAATCTTTTAAATTTACATTTATTTTTTCTAAATGTTTTATTATTTCAATTTTTTCATTAAGATTATCTACTAAATCATTTTTATGGATAATGTATTTTTTTAAATTTGTAATATTTTCACAAACATCCTCCAAATGTTCTGATAATGCTTCTATAGTTTCATCTAATTTAACTTTTTCCTGATGTTCTACTTCTTGCATTTCTAAAACTTTCATAGCTTCTTTGCATTGTTTTTGTAGATTTCTTGCTCTATTATCATAATTAAAATATGATAATTTCCATCCTTTATCAAATACCTTTATTGCATCTTCTGGTTGTATTCCACAATCTATTAGATATTCAGCTATAAAATTATCAATATATTTTTCTTTTCCAACAACACTAAGTAGTTTCATCTCTTCAATTGCCATTTTTTAACCTCCTAGTAAATAATTTTCTTCTGTATATCTTGCCTGTTTATATCATATCTTACGCCTTCTATTATATTGATTATATTTTTTATTTGTTGTTGTTTTAGCTCTACATATGACATTACTATAGATATATCAAACATATCTGTTTTTAATTTTTTAATATATAATGCATTTAAATATTTTTTAATTTTCTCTTCTAAATTTCCTTCATATTTTAAAACACTTTTATATATATTCTTCTCTAAAATCTCTACATAATTCTGACCAGATAATAATCTATCTATTTCTTGCTTAGTTAATTTATAATTTACCTGTATTAAATTTTCTTTTATCTCACTAGAAAATCCATAATACTTTTGCGATCTATATATCCATAAAACATTGTATAAATCTATTTGCTTACCAATAATATCTTTTACACTATTTTCTTTTGTTTTTTTTATATCTTTATATAGATTTTCAAAATACATTCTTTCTAATTCATTTTCTAATTTAAACAATGATTTATTTTCTGGGCCAAAATACTCATTACTATACTTTGAGAATATTTCATTATATTCTGTATATTTTATAAATTCAAAAAATTCTTGTAAATTTCTACAAGAATCTAGTTCATCAATTTCTTTATATAATTCACTTAGATTTCTTATTTTATTTATCTCTTGTTTCTTTCCTAACATTAAATACATATATCTATTTTTAATGTATTCAATCTTATATTTTTCCATATATAGTTTTAAAATTCTTTTTGAATTATCATCTAACACTTTTTCAATTTTTACAACATCATTAACCAAATCCATTTTTAATAATAATTCTATTTGTTCTCTTTTTGGCTCATTCTCATCTAAATTTTTTAAGTAATCAAATTTCTCTTTTAATATTATTGCTATTCCTTCTAAATCTGTTTGCTTTATTAATTCCATATATTCATCATTATTAATTTTTTTGCCATACATTCCTTTTATTTTAGCATTTACATGTGCAAATTTCTTTAAATCTGACATTACACACCTCTTTAATTATATATTATATAATTACATATTTCATTTACTAATTTATCTTTTTCTAAATTATATTTTTTTTCAAATTCTTCTATTCTTAACTTTTCTTCTCTATTATTTACCTGACTATATTCATTTAATTTCAAATCATATTTATCCTGCTCTTTTTTTAAGAGATTTTCAACTTCTAAATCTATATTATTTTTTATATTTTTTATTTCTTTTTCTATATTTTCTTCTATATTATTATTTTTATTTACTATACTTTCTATTATTTGTTTTGCATAATTATCTATATCTATAATTTCCTTTATAATATCCTCCAAAAATATCACCTCGAATATTATTTCCTTTTTCCAATAATATAATACTATAACAAAAAAAAATATACAAGTCTTACTTGTATATTTATTCAGCTTTTTTTTCTATTATTTCTTTTCCATTATAATATCCGCAATTTGAACATACTCTGTGTTGTAATACTGGTTCATGACAATGTTTACATGTAGCCAAATTTTGATTTTCTAATTTCCATGTTGATCTTTTATGTCCTGTTCTTGCTTTTGACCATCTTCTTTTTGGTTGTGCCATCTTTTTTCCCTCCTCTAGTACATATTTATCTATATGTATGTAAAAATTACTAACTTATAAATCCTTATAAAAGTATACAAGTATTTTTTATTTTTGTCAATACTTATATCAAATTTACATATACTAATATATATTTGTGTTATTATTCACAGCTAAAATTATATATTGAATTTTTTGAGAAATAACTTTGTAGCGCGGGCGAACAGCGTTCGCCCGTTCTACAGAGCTATTCTCAAAAAATCTAACATATAAATTTTAACCATGAATTGTAATATATAATTATAAAACTTTATTTGGAGGTAAACAATGTGTGGAATTACAGGTTTTGTTAATTTAACCAAAGATATTTCTAGTTATAAATATGTATTAAATAATATGACTAATATAATAAGTAAAAGAGGTCCTGATGAAGAAGGTTATTATATAGATACTAATGTTTGTTTAGGTCAAAGAAGATTAATTGTCATTGATCCTGATGGTGGAAAACAACCAATGCTTGAAACTTATAATGATAATGATTACATAATTGTTTATAATGGTCAAATCTACAATACTAAAGAACTAAAAGAAGAACTCATTGAAGCTGGTTTTTCCTTTAAAGGACATTGTGATACAGAGGTTTTATTAAAATCATTTATATATTTTGGTTATAATGTTGTTAATAAACTAAATGGAATATTTGCTTTTGCTATATGGAATAAAAATAAAAAAGAATTATTTTTAGCAAGAGACCATTTCGGAGTAAAACCATTATATTATACTTTAATTAATAATAATATAATTTTTGGTTCAGAAATAAAATGTATATTAGAACACCCTGAAGTTAATGCCACTGTTGACAAAACTGGTTTATGCGAATTATTCGGAATTGGTCCAGCACACTCACCTGGTAAAACCGTATTTAAAAATATATATGAAATCAAACCTGCTCATTTTGCTATATTTAACTCTTCTGGTTTTAATACTCAAAAATATTGGTCTTTAAAAAGTAAAAAACATACAGATTCTTTTTCTGAAACTTGTAACAAAACAAAATTCTTATTAGAAGATTCTATCCAAAGACAATTAGTTTCTGATGTACCTCTTTGTACAATGCTTTCTGGTGGGCTTGATTCAAGTATTATAACAAAATTTGCAAGTGATTATTACAAAAATAATAACTTACCTACACTTAATACTTATTCTGTTGATTATATAGATAATGATAAAAATTTTGTTAAAAGTGATTTTCAACCTAATTCAGATAAATATTATATAGATATAATGACAAATACATTAAATACAAATCATCACACTATATTTATTGATACTCCAGAACTTGCTGATAATTTATATGAAGCCATGATAGCCAGAGATATGCCTGGTATGGCAGATGTTGATTCATCTTTTCTTTTATTTTGTAAAAACATAAAAAAGGAAGCAACTGTTGCTATATCTGGAGAATGTGCAGATGAAGTTTTTGGTGGATATCCTTGGTTTTTTAGAGAAGATGCTTTGAAAAGTAATACTTTTCCTTGGTCTATTGCAATTTCAGAAAGACAAAATCTATTAAATAAAGATATAGCCAAAAAAATAAATTTAAAAGAATATATTGATTATAAATATCAAGAAAGTTTAAATGAAGTAGAGATTTTAGATTGCGATTCAAAAGAAACCGCACAAAAAAGAAAAATATTTCACCTAAATTTAAATTGGTTTATGCAAACCTTATTAGATAGGACAGATAGAATGTCTATGTATAATGGGTTTGAAGTTCGTGTTCCGTTTTGTGATTATAGATTAGTTGAATATGTTTGGAATATTCCATGGGAAACTAAAGCTTTAAATGGAAGAGAAAAAGGATTACTTAGATATATTATGAAAGATTATCTTCCTGATGAAATTGTCTATAGAAAAAAGAGTCCATATCCTAAAACACATAATCCTAATTATTTATCTAAAGTTAAATCTATTTTATATGATACTATTTTATCTAAACCAAATGCACCTATTTTCGATTTACTAAATAAAGAACACATAGAAGAAATAGTTAAAACAGATGGAAGAGCATTTGCAAGACCATGGTTTGGGCAATTAATGACTCGGTCCTCAGCTTATGGCATATTTGTGTCAGGTTAATATGTGGCTTGAGAAGTATAAACCTAAGATTGAACTATAATCTATCTAATTTTTAAACATGAGGTTCCAAATTGGAACCTCAACCCGCTATTTCTTGTTTTCTAGTCTGTAATGCAAAATATGTTTGTGCAAATGCGATTTCTTCTTTTTTAGAATCTCCATTTTGAGCAATTAGATAACAAGCATATCTTGTTAGCATATAGTCTTGTAAATTTCTTCTTGCACCTGAGCCTATTTGTACCATTTTCGTGACCTCACGAAAATGGTTATCAACTTCTATGCTAGCATTTTCACAAGATTGAATTGCTTTTTTATCGTTTCAATAAAATTTTCCCTTTATATTCATATTTTCCTTGTAATAATTTCAGAAATGTTGTTTTCCCCTTTCCATTTCTTCCTATTAGCCCTAATTTCCAATCTGTATCTATATTAAATGTTACATTTTCAAATATATTATTATAACTTCCATCGTATCCAAATGTTATATTATTTACACTTATTTTTCTTACAAATTAAAAGAACATCTACTTTTTTGTAAATGTTCTGAATTATTTATATTTTATTTATGTAATCACTACCACCATAGTACATATGTGACACAAATACTTTTTTGGTTTCTTCCTCAATTGTATATAGAATCACATAATTATTAATGACTATTCTTCGATAAATTCTATCTGTACCTCTGTATTTATCTATTTCTGCATATATTCTTGGTGCATAAGATAAATTACTCGTATACTCTTCAACTTTTATCATTAAATTTTGTGCTACCTGTTCTGCATATAAATCTTCTTTTATATAGTTATATATTTTTCTAATTTCTCTTTTACATTCGTCAGTAAACTCTACTTGGTACTGATTACTAATATCCATATTCTGTCCTCAATTCTTTAAAAAATTCTGATGCTTGTGTTGTTCTACCATTTTTTATATCTTCTTCTGATTTTTGTAAATGTTTTATAATTTCTAATTCTTGTAATTTTTCTTTATATTCTTTCATACTTAAAATTACCACATCAGTTTTGTTATCTCTTTTTACGAATATTGGCTCATCTATTTCTTCATATTTATTCAATGTTTTTTCTACTTCTTGAGTTGTAATCTGCATATTTCTCACAACCTTTCTTATATATGATATGTATATTTTATCACATTTTTTCAAATTTTACTACTACATTTGAAAATTTTATGTCTATTAAACAATACTTTTTTGTAAAATATTAATTACTGGCATATATTCCACTTGTGCTTTTGCAATATCACCATTTTTACTACTCATACATATAATAAAAATTGTTAATTATATTATCATAAATTTTTTATTATAACAAATACAATTTTAATTTACTAAAATCAAGGACTTTCGTTAATACTAATCAAGTAATGTGCGGAAGAGCCGTTTTTTTATTGCAAAATCATCTATACATACTTTTGTAATTTCATTTTTATTTATTTTTATTATTGTTTTTTTTTAACAATCTTAATATTGTATCATCTGATATTTTTACTAATCCATTATTTATTACTTCTTTTGATGCTCTTGCACTCATTGATTTAGAAGTTTTTATTATTTGACTTTCTAACCTTTTAGTCATTCTTGAATGAGTTTCAATAAAGTCAAATTGCTCAGAAAACTTTTTTACTTTACATTCTTTATTTTTACAAAAAAATATTTTTGTTTTCAAATTTAATATAACTTTATATTCTTGAATAGGTAAGTCCTTTATTTGACGAATATATCTAGAATGTATCCTAGAGGATTGTTTAAAACAAGATGGACAAATTCCTGTGTTAGTAGTGCTTTCAATATCTATAATTAAATTATCTCCTTCATATCTATAACCTATAACTCTTAAGTTTTTATCTAATTTTTTTATTATCTCTTCCATTTAAAATACCTCCATAGATGTTTATATTACATATCATTATAAATAATTTTGGAAGTATTTATATCAAATAAATTGCGGAAGAATCATTCTTATATTGACATTTATACCCGTCATACAAAGCAAAAATAGCAGAAATTCTGCTATTTTATTTGTATTATAGAAATTGTAATTTGTCGCTTAGATTATCTTTCAAAATGATTACAAAATATATAGCAAAATCTCACAGACATTGCCTGTGAGATTTTGTTGTTATTATTCTTTCTTAAAATACACATACATATCATAGTGACCTGTAATATATTCTGCATTCAGATAAGAATTCATAACCAAGCGTTCAAATTCTGTACTCCATTTCTTCAAAGAATAATTGACAATCTTTTGATAAGTCCCTATACTTTTTAGATATTGCATATATTGTTCATAAGAATCAAACCGCATTAAAAATATTGACTTCTTATATAGCAACTGTACCACTTTAAAGGCATCAAACATGTTTTCGACTTTTCCTCTTGAAAAACGACCAATAGAATCATCAATGACATCATGGCAATATGGAAACGTTTCCTTTAAGTATTCAGTTCCAGGAAGCGTTAGCATAATAAGTCCATAATTCTTGAGTAAACTGTATGCTTTTTCAATAGCAAATTGTGGCTTTTCCATATGATGTAATACATAGTTAAATATAATGACATCATATTTTTCTTCGGAATTGAACTCTAGAAAATCAACATTAGCAAAAACAATACGATTCTTTGCATTAGCACTATTTTGCTTAGCTATTTCAACCATTTTTTCACTAATGTCAATTCCATGCAATTCACAATTCTCATATTCAGAATCAATCTTGAGAAGATTCTTTCCTGCACCACATCCCACATCTAAAATACGCATACCACTTCGAATCCAGTTTTTATACTCAGTCTTAAAGGGATTTTTCTGCCCAATGCAACTAGCTATAAGATTGCCTTTGTCATTCCACTTTGGAGCAATGTCGGTAAAAACATTTGCTACTTTGTTCCGCTCTTTCATGATAATTACCTCCACATTAGTTAATATTAGGTTAAACCAACACCTCACATTAACATAATACCACATTCTGGCATAAAAGTCAATTAATAGAACTTCACAATACCTTCTATATCAAGGATTTCCTTAATGAATTGAGCCAAATTAGATAATCCAGCTATCTGTTTATTATTAAAGTCTAAAGCAAAGTCTATATTTTTCCATTCAAAACTCCCTTCATAATTTTCCTCAACAGCAACTTCATCTACGCAATCATATAATACTGCCATCTCTTTGTCCTCGTCTGAATTAATTGATTTTGGATATATACAAGTTACCAACAATTTTGGTTCAGAAATCTGCATGTTAGTTTCTTCTTTACATTCACGAATTGTAGCTTCAATAACCGATTCATTATTTTCAATTTTCCCTCCAATACCATTATATAAATTAGCATATGGCTTTTTATTCCTTTTTATTAACAATACTTTTTTAAAATCTTTTGTAAATAATAATAATAATACATATCTTTTCATATATTTAACCTCCATATTTTTAAATAAGTTCTTTTATATTATGATTTATAGCATAATTTGACACATTTGTAAAATTTTTATCATAATTATAAGATTCTTGTCCAAACTTTAACCACATTTCTGACCATGATATTTCATCTTTTAATAACTTTTGAACTCTGGAATCTCTGAAAGTAGTATTAGAAATTTGATTATTCAAGTCTACACAATTTTCCTCATCATACAACCTACACTGCAAGTCACATTCTAGTTTATCACATTGATATGCAAATTTAGCCTCGTTTGTTATTCTATCATCAAATTCTAAGATTATATTCTCAATCTCCTTTTTATCAAGTAAACCATCTAATACTTTAGATACTGCTTCATGACCTATTTTCTTTTTTTCTTCTTTAGAAACTTGAAATTGAGTTAAATCTCCAATATATATTTCCTCCAATTCGTGAACTGCTAACATAAATATTACTTTCATAATATTTATATCGTATTCATATTCAGACTTCATTGCAATAGCTAACATTTGTACACCAAATATGTGCTCTGCAACACTTTCTAATCTAGTTCTTTCTACATTCCAATCTTTCCAACCAGTTCTAATTGTATTCTTTAATTTATTACATAATACATAATACTTTAAAACATTTTCTTCTTTTCTTATAATAAAACCCCTCCTCTTTAGCAATTATATCAAGTTATGAATATATAGTCAAATTAAATTGTTTTTTGTTGGTATGCATAAAATATTGTTTTTCTGACTTTTGGGTGGTATAATATAATTATGAAAACACAAGGAAATTGGGTTAGCAATTTTCTTGTCATCACTAAGGAGGATTTACTATGAAAAAAATATCTATTGATTATAAATTTACTATAGATATAGATGAAAAGTATTTTGATGATAATTATTGTAATACTGAAAACGAATCAGCAATTATTATGTTACGGGCAGAATGTGAAAGCGTCTCAGTAGAAGATTTAGTCAATGTTATAATTAGTTGTACATTTGATGAAAATGGACTTTTTGAAAAGCCTATTAGTCGAAAGAATTTCAAGGAATTAGAAATTTATTTAACAATTGCTAAATCTGACTCTTCTTTTACTAAATATGAATTTAAAATTACTAACTATAGTTATACTGAGGATCTTTTACTTGCCATTGCTCGTAATATAATGCTATAAAAATTCTCAACTTCAGCTAACCCTGGAGTTTTATTAATTAATGATATTTTTTCTTTTAAAATACTCTTCATTTTCTAATATACAATTGATTTTTATTTATAATCCAGAAAGTTTTTTAAAACATTCTTTAAGTAATATATTTTCTATGTGAGTTTTTTACATTATTTTGATTTACCATAGCATATTCCATTGTGGTATCTATTTTTATATGTCCAAGCAATTTTTGTACTTGTTCAATTGGCATATCTTTATCAATAGCCATAGTAGCCATTGTTCTTCTAAATTTATGTGGATGTACTTTATTTATATTTGCTTCTTTTCCTAAATTTCTGATAATAATTTCAATTCCTGATATTCCTAATCTATTATATGGTTTTATTAATGATACGAATAAGGCTTCATTATCATCTGTTCTAGTCTCCAAATATTTTTCTATGTACATTTTACTTTTGGCACTAAAATATACTTCTCTTTCAGTATTTCCTTTTCCTAAAACTATACAACTTCTTTCTTGAAAATCCATATCAGAAATATTTAATCTAGTTAGTTCTCCTACTCTCATACCAGTAGATATTAATAGTTCTAATATTGCTAAATCTCTTACATTTGAACAAGTATCTCTTAGTTTTTCTAAATTTTCATCAGTTAAAGTTTCTTTAACTCTTTTGGTGGTCTTTACTTTGTGTATTCTTCTAACAGGACTTTTTACAATATAATCTTCATTTTCTAGCCAAGCAAAGAAACTTGATAATGTTCTTCTGATATTGTCTATTGTTATCATTCCTGCTTTAGAACTATTTTTGTAATCGGCTAAATAATCTCTTAATATTTCAGTAGTAATTTCTTCAATTGGTAAGTTTATTTTTTCTAACATTTTAGTTATATTATCCTTGTAGTAATTTAAAGTTCTTGTTGAACACCCTTCAATTTCTTTTGAAGAAATAAATTTATTTAATAATTCTTCATTATTGTGTTGTATTGTTTCTATTTGGTTTTGCTCTAATATTTCTATTTGGTAATTTAAACATATTTCTGTTAGTGTTTCTTTTAACATTCTTCTTTGGTTATTGTCTAAAAAGTTTTCTGTCTTATCAATTACTTTTTCAACAAATAACTCTCTCAAATTAATTACCTCCTTATACTTTTAAATATTGCAATATAGAACTACAACTATATTATACAACATTTTGCTTGTTTTACATAATTCAAGAGGCATATGAGAAATTTCACCTTATTTAAAAAAAATGAGCATATCAAAAATAATATACTCACTTTAAATCTTATACATTTATTTACTTATTTAATTTAAATTTAAACTTACAACCTGCGAGACAACTTACTATTTGTATCTCTATACTCTGCAACTGTGTAGCTTCTTAAATTATAACTATCTGTAATGCCATCTATATTTAATATTTGATTTACAATACTTTCATCTAACCCATTTTCTAATGTTTTTGCATTTACAGTAAAACCACATTTTAAAACCTTTCTAACATTTGCATTTGCCATATTAGATGATGAGTTAATTGAAAAACATACTATTAGCAAAGTTGCCATTATCAGAATAATAGAAAATAACAATATAGTTCTTACTTTTTTCTCGTGGTATATAAATATGCTCTTTTTATAAAATTCACTATCAATCACCTCAATTCATTTGAGATAAAATTTGTCTTGGTTTTTTGCTTATTATTGGAATACTAGAGATGATAACTATTGCAAGTAAAATAATAATTCCTATTCCCGTAATTAATGCGAATTGATTATTTTGTATAATCACACTTTCTGCTACTTTTCCCATAGCATTTCCTAAACTTCCTGCAATTAGTTTGCTAAAAAAGTATGAGCCTGTAAATGAAATACCTGCAATGATTAACATTTCTATAATAAATCGAAATACTATTGTTACTTTTGATTTGCCAATAGAAAGTAATATTCCAATTTCCCTTCTTCTTCCTTTAATACTCACAAAAACGATTATACTTATTACACTAATACTTACAATTATTGCTATAACAATTAAACTTATAATCAATGTACTTGAATTATCTACTGATTCTTGTGTGTTTTGATAAACTTCATCATCTGTATATATATTAAAGTTTTTCCAGTTTATATCTTTGATACTTTTTACCTTTTGAATAATGCTGTCTAAATTTTCTGGGTTTGATACATAAAAGTCAACAACATCATATACACCATTTCCTGCATCATCATAATTTACATATAGTTTATTTGATAAATCATTACTTAAAAATACATAGTCATTATATTCAAAATATGCTGCTAAATCATAAATTTTCTTTCCGTCACTATCATCTACTGCATCTGTTACAACTCTAAATATTCCAATAATTTCAACATCTACAAACGGATCATCATTTTGAGGGTCATTTACAACTGTTAGAGTATCTCCTATTTTTAAATTATTCTTTTTTTGCATAAGCCTCACTTACAATAATTGAATTTTTTGTGTCTGGTGTTATATGTTCTCCTTCCACTAATTCAAATATATTTGATATAAAATAATTACTATATTTTAAATTTATATTTGTAATACTCATAGTTTGAGAATCTACCTCATCCCATCCAACAAGGTCATCTTCTGAATGTGGTATGTATTTTCCATCTTTTAAAACAGAAGATATTGATTCAACTGTTGCATTATATCCCATTATTCCGTCTATACTTCCAATTTCTTTTATCATATCTTGTGTTATTGCATCAGATTTCAGATATGTATTTCCTTTTTCATCAGTTTCCATTCCTCCAGAACCATAATTTCTTTCCACACTAAAACTTGTTCCTGTTGCTTCTTTAAATTCCTCTGTTTTTTGTTCTTCAGCATTTAATACCGCTATTCCTGATAAAGTTAGTGTTACAACCATAAATAAAATTAGTAACAGTAAAATACTTACTTTCCACTTTCTAAATAAGTATAAAAAACTTCTTTTTAATAAATTCATTTTTCTTTCCTCCTTCGCTCTATTTTTTACAACTAAAAAATGGAGTTTAGGTGGAGTTAAAATGTAGTTTTTATATAGAACAAAAAATAGATATATATTACTCTACCTATTTAAAATATAATTATTCTGGTAATTTAATCGTAAATAATATTCCATTTTGTGAGTTTTCTATTTTGTATGAAATATTATGATAATCAAAAATTGTTTTCACAATATATAGCCCTAATCCGCTTCCACCTGTATTTTTATTTCTTGATTTATCTACTCTAAAAAATGGATTAAATAATTGTTCTAAATCTTTACTTTCTATATGTATTCCTGTATTTTCTATTTTTACCTTATTGTTTCTAAATTCTATAAATACCTTTTCTTTTTTAGGAGAATACATTACTGCATTAGAAACAATATTTGAAATTGCATTTTCAAGTAATCTTTCATCTCCTATAAAATTATATTGTTCTCCAATATTTGTTATTATCTCTATCTCCTTATCTTCTGCTATTCCTTGATATTTCTTTAATACATTTTTAATTGTATTTGCTATATTAAATTCTTTTTCATTTAATTTAAAATTTTCCTCTTTAATCATTGCGACTGATAAAATTTCTTTAATTAAACTTTCCATGTCATTTGCAACTTTTAAACAATGTTTTAAATATTTTTCTTTATTTTTGTATTCTCCTACCTCGTAAATCATTCCCTCTAATTGCCCTTTTATTATTGTTAATGGTGTTTTTAGTTCGTGTGATACTGCTCTAAAGAATTGCGTTTGTACTTTTTCTCTTTCTTTTTCTTGCTCAATATCTTTTTGTAATTGTTTGTTTGCAATAGTAAGTTCATTTATTGTTTTATTTAACCTTTCTGCCATTGTGTCTAAATTATTTGCTAAAACTCCTATTTCGTCAGTTCTTGTAGTGTTACATTTCCAAGTCATATCTAATTTTGATAATTTTTTAGAAATATTACTTATTTTTATAACTGGTGTTGTAATTACAATAGCTTCTATATGTTTTAAAAGTATTGGCATTGAAAATGGCTTTGTTATATAGTCATCTGCTAGTTTATCAAAACATTTTAGCTGGCTTTCTTCATCTGTTAGTGCTGTTAATATAATAATTGGTACTTTATTGTTTTTTCTTATCATTTCACATACAGTAAAACCGTCAATTTTAGGTAACATTATATCTAATAAAATTAAATCATAGTTATTTTTTGTATAAAATTTATCGCATCTAATCCATCGTCTGCTGTTTCTACTTTATATTTTGCATTTTCTAAAAATGCTTTTATTATATTTTGTATGTCCTTTTCATCTTCCTCTACTAATATTTTTTTCATTACTTTTTCCTCCGAATGTATTATATACTTTAATTGTGTAGTTTTGGTGGAGTTTTAAATTTTTTCATAAAAACAAATAGACAACCACTATTTCTAATGATTCTCTACATAAAAAACATAAATTTAGCCAAGTGCAACATCTAAAATCATCATTATGACAAAACCTATTGCAACACCAATAGTTCCAATATTAGAATGTTTACCTACTTGTGATTCTGGTATCAATTCTTCAACAACAACATAAATCATTGCACCTGCTGCAAAAGATAATAAATATGGTAATATAGGTGTTACAATTCCTGTAAGAAGAATTGTGATTATTGCTCCTAT